>CACEOF010000005.1 GCA_902561095.1 uncultured Pelagibacteraceae bacterium
TAAAAATCAAAAATTAAAAATTATTTATAATAACAAAAAATTGTCTTTTTCAGGCGAGGGTAAGATAAAAGTTGATGATGAATTTGAAAGTATAAAATATTTAATATCAAAAAAAAATAAAAAAATTAATTTTGATTTAGATTTAAATTTAAATAAAACTAATTTCGAGGTAAATTTATTTAATTATAAAAATAAACGTAAAACTAACACCCAATTAAAAATTGAGGGACATTACGAGCACGATAAAAATCTTTCTTTAGATAATCTAACTATTATAGAAAATAAAAATAAAATTAAAGTAAGAAACCTTACCTTAAATAAGAATAATTCAATTGTCAATGTTGATTATATTGAGTTTGATTATTTAGACAATGAGAATAAATTAAATAAATATTCTATAAAAAGAAAAAAAAAAAATGATTATGATGTTATCGGTTTGAGTTTAAATGCTAATGTCCTAATTTCAAATCTTTTAAAAGGTAACGATAAAAAAAGAAATGATTTTTTTGAAAATAATATTGTTTTAAATATAAATTTAGATGAAGTTTTTTTAGATGAAACCAATTCTATTTTAGATTTAAAAGGAAATTTTTTTATTAAAAATAGTAGCGTATTAGATGCTAATTTATCTGCAGTTTTTGATAATAAAAAAAATATATCATTTACAATTAATACTGATGAGGAAAATAACAAAATAACTACACTATACTCTTCAAAAGCAAAACCATTAGTTGAACGATATAAATTTATTAAAGGATTTGATGAAGGATATCTAGATTTTTATTCGTCTAAAAAAGATAATGTTTCTAAATCTAAACTTAATATTTATGATTTTAAACTTAAAGAATTACCAGTATTAACAAAAATCCTTACTCTTGCTTCTCTGCAAGGTATTGCAGATATTTTATCAGGAGAGGGAATTAGATTTGATGAATTTGAAATGAATTTTAAAAATCAGGGGGATCTCATGACAATTGACGAGATTTATGCAATTGGTCCTGCAATTTCAGTATTAATGAGTGGATATGTAGAGGATAATAAACTAATTAGTTTAAGAGGGACACTTGTGCCAGCAACCACTATTAATAAAACAATAAGCTCAATACCAGTTCTTGGGAAAATTTTAGTTGGAAACAAAACAGGAGAGGGAGTTTTTGGAGTAAGTTTTAAGATTAAAGGGCCACCTAAGAAGCTAGAAACTACTGTAAATCCAATTAAGACATTAACCCCAAGATTTATAACTCGTACAATAGAAAAAATAAAAAAAAATTAATTTATCTCAACTTTTATGTGTCTTTTTTTTCCTATAGATAACTTGAGGTAATTTTCTTTAAAAAGATTATGATCAATAATAAACTTTTCGTCAGATATAGTGTTATCATTAATTTTAATTGCATTTCCTTTTATAAGTCTTCTAATCTCACTTTTAGAATTTTCTAATTTAGATAGTAAAATAAGATCTAAAACGTTAATTTTTTTATCAATATTTTTTGATGAAATATTTACAGAAGGTAAATTTGAACCAAGTGAATTTCCCGAAAATACCTCTTTAGCAGCTTGTTCTGAGTTCTTCGCTGCCTTTTCACCATGAAGTAAAGATGTAGCTTTATTTGCAAGCAATATTTTTAATTCATTTATATTATTTTTTTTTAATTTTTCTATTTCACTAATATCAAGATCAGTAAACATTTTTATAAATTTAATCACATCCCTGTCATCAATATTTCTCCAAAATTGCCAGTAATCATAAGCTGATAAAAATTTTTCATCTAACCAGATTGCACCATTCTCTGTCTTACCCATTTTTGCACCTGTAGCTAAAGTAATTAGCGGAGTAGTTAAACCAAAAGTTTGTTTATTATAATATCTTTTGATAAGCTCAACACCGTTCACAATATTTCCCCACTGATCAGAACCGCCAATTTGTAAAACACAACTTTCTTTTTTGTTTAATTCCAAAAAATCATATGCTTGCAAAATCATGTAATTAAATTCCATATAACTTAGTGATTGTTCTCTATCTAATCTTAATTTGACACTATCAAATGTTAACATCCTATTGATTGTAAAGTGTTTTCCAATATCTCTTAAGAAAGATATGTAATTTAAATTTTTTAACCAAGTAAAATTATTTACAAATATTGGTTTTGTGTTCGGATCATTATTATCTAAAAATTTTTTAAGAATATTTTTAATATTTTGAATATTTTTTTCAATTTCTTCGTCGCTTAAAATTTTTCTAGTTTTATCTTTTCCTGATGGATCACCAATTCTAGTAGTTCCCCCGCCAAGTAAAACTATAGGACGATGTCCATTTTTTTGAAGTAATCTTAAACACATTATTTGTAGCAAGCTTCCAACATGTAAACTCTCTGCGGTACAATCAAAACCAATATAAGCTTTAATTTTTTCTTTGTTTAGTAGTTTCGATAATTCCTTCTCACTAGTACATTGATAGAAATATCCACGATCTTTAAATTCTTTTAAAAATTTATTCATATGTCTATAGTTACAATATACAAATTTTTAATAAAAAGAATATCAATGAAACAAAAATTATATACATCTATAGGATTAATGAGTGGTACTTCAATGGATGGAGTGGATATATCAATAATACAATCTGATGGGCAATATCAATTTTATAACATTTTAGATGATTATTTTGAGTATGATATCGAACTACAAGCAGAGTTAATTAGATTAAGAAACTTAGTTTTAGCCGAGAATGATTTATTTCAATATTCCAAAGAATTAGGAAATCTAGAAAGAAAAATCACAGTTTTTCATGCAGAAAAAATAAAACAAATATTATTAAAATATAAGCATGAAGTTGATTTAATTGGTTTTCATGGCCAAACAATATTTCATGAGCCACAAAAAAAAATTACAAAACAGCTTGGAGACGGAAAGTTGCTATCTCAACTATTAAAAAAAAAGGTAGTTTACGACTTTAGACAAAAAGATATTGAAAATGATGGACAAGGAGCCCCTTTAACGCCAATATTTCACTATCTCATATCCAATATTGTGAATGAAAAATTTAAAACAGGATTTCCTATAGGATTTATAAATATTGGAGGAATAACAAACCTTACTAAAATTATAAATATTTCCAATAATTTTGAGGATAATATTACCGCTTATGATATTGGGCCTGGCAATTGCTTGATAGATGACTGGGTTAGAAAAAATTCTAATAAAAAATTTGATGAAAATGGTAATATATCGAAAGCAGGAAAAATTGATCAATTAATTACTAATCAAATTATTGAAAATTTTAATATAGATACATACTCAAATTCTTTAGATATTAAAGATTTTGATAACTCTTTTGCTAGAGGTCTTTCATTTGAAAATGGCTGCACTACAATAACTAACTTTACAGGTTATCTCATAGCTAAAGGAATAGAAAATATAGGTTCCAATAGTAAAATTAAATATTTAATTTCGGGCGGAGGAAGAAAAAATATTGCTTTAATGGATTGTATTAAAGAAAATCTTAACGATAAAAATAAATTTATTTTAGATAATATAGATAACTATGGCTTCAATGGTGATTTTATTGAGTCTCAGGCATTTGGATATTTAGCTATTAGATCTTTTTTAAATTTGCCAATTTCATTTCCAAGCACAACAGGATGCAAGGAGCCAACGCTTGGAGGTAAAATTGAAGTAAATTTTTAATAAAGAGCTGTTTCTTTTTTAATGTATTTGTTAAGAGTTTTAATTAATAAATTATCAGTTTTAGAAAAAAAATGATTTGCATCAGCGATACTGTTGAATTCAACTTTTATACCTTTTTGAGCGCTTAGTCTTTTATCTAATTCAGAAATATATTGGATTGGAACCAATTCGTCCTTTTTTCCATAAACAACCATACCAGATGTGGGGCATGGAGATAAAAAAGAAAAATCGTACACATTTGGTTGAGGTGAAATTGCTATAAATCTATTTATTTCTGGTCTTCTCATTAACAACTGCATGGCTATTAAAGATCCAAATGAAAAACCAGATACCCAACATTGTGAATTATCAAAATTTTCTCTTTCCAACCAGTCCAGTGCTGCAGCTGCATCTGCTAATTCTCCTTGGCCATTATCAAATTCTCCATCACTTTTTCCAACTCCTCTAAAGTTTACTCTACAAACGGAGAAATCATTTTCCATAAATGTATGGAACGTATCTACTACAACTTTGTTATTCATGGTTCCACCATATTGAGGATGAGGTTGTAATATTAGTGCTATTGGAGATGTATTTTTTTTACTTTTAAAATATTTAGCTTCAAGTCGGCCAGCAGGACCTGGAATAAATATTTCTAAAATCTTGTTATCCATATGCGCAATTGATTATTATTCTCAAAAAAAAGTTACGTTTATCACAAGTGAGCGACAAAATGTTAGTTTTTTTTTAAAGTCTAAACTTGACCATTTTAGTCAGGTATGTATAAAAACCCCACAATTTATTAGGTAATATGAAATTAACATCAAAAGGTAGATATGCCGTTATGGCATTAGTTGATCTTGCAAGGTTTGATACTATTAATCCAGTGTCTTTGAGGGATATTTCATTAAGACAAGGAATTTCTCTAGACTACCTAGAGCAAATTTTTTCAAAATTAAAAAGAAATCAAATTGTAAAAAGTACAAGAGGAAACCAAGGTGGATATGTTTTGTCAAAAAAACCAAATGAAATCAAGCTTACAAATATTTTAAGTGCAGTTGATGAAAAAGTTAAAACTGTTCAGTGTAAAAAAGAGTCAAAAAAAGGCTGTAATGGTAAAGCAACTAAATGTGTAACTCACAATCTATGGGATGAATTAGAAACTCATATTAATACTTTTTTTGAAAAAAAAAGTTTACAGGACTTGTTAAAAAATAAATCAGAACGGGTTAATTAAGATGGAAAACAGACAGAAGGAAATTGATAAATTAAAAGATTATAAGTACGGTTTCTCGACAGATATAGAAAATACGAAAGCACCTAAAGGTCTTAATGAAGATGTAATTAAATTTATTTCTAATATTAAAAAAGAACCACAATGGATGCTTGATTTTAGATTAAAAGCCTTCGAAAGATTTAAACAATTGAAAGAGCCTAATTGGCAAAAACCCAAATATCCAAAGATAGATTATCAAGATTTGTATTATTATTCTGCACCTAAAAGTATGGATGATAAACCAAAAAGTTTAGATGAATTAGATCCTAAACTTTTAGAAACTTATAAAAAGTTAGGTATTCCTCTTCAAGAACAGGCAAGATTAAATGGTATTGCTGTTGATGCTGTTTTCGACTCAGTTTCAGTCGCAACAACTTTTAGAGAAGAACTAATAAAACAAGGAATAATTTTTTGTCCAATTTCAGAGGCAATTCAAAATCACCCAGAATTAGTTAAAAAATATTTAGGTTCCGTAATTCCATTAACTGATCACTTTTTTGCAACTTTAAATTCAGCGGTTTTTACCGATGGTTCATTTGTGTATATTCCAGAGGGTGTCAGATGTCCAATGGAACTCTCAACATATTTTAGAATAAATGCATCTAATACAGGTCAATTTGAAAGAACTTTAATTGTTGCGGACAAAGGAAGTTACGTTAGTTATTTAGAAGGTTGTACAGCTCCAATGAGAGATGAAAATCAATTGCATGCTGCAAATGTCGAATTAGTTGCTCTAGATGATGCTGAAATAAAATATTCAACAGTTCAAAATTGGTATCCAGGTGATAAGGATGGAAAAGGTGGTATATACAACTTTGTAACCAAACGAGGTTTATGCAAAGGAAAGAATTCCAAAATATCCTGGACACAAGTTGAAACTGGATCTGCAATCACCTGGAAATATCCTAGTTGCATTCTAAAAGGCGATAATTCTATTGGGGAGTTTTATTCAATTGCCATTACGAATAATTACCAAAAAGCTGATACAGGCACTAAAATGATCCATTTGGGAAAAAATACAAAAAGTAAAATTATATCAAAGGGAATTAGTGCTGGTTTTTCAGATATGACCTATAGAGGATTAGTCGATATTTCATCCAAGGCATCAAATTCAAATAATTATACACAGTGTGACTCTCTATTGATGGGAAATAAATGTGGTGCTCACACAGTTCCTTACATTAAAAATAAGAATTCAGAGTCAAATATAGCCCATGAAGCAACCACTTCTAAAATAAGTGAGGAACAATTACATTATTGCCAGCAAAGAGGACTAAGTGCGGAGGAGGCGGTTGGCTTAATTGTAAATGGATTTTGTAAAGAAGTATTACAACAATTACCAATGGAATTTGCTGTTGAGGCTCAAAAGTTAGTAGGGATTAGTTTAGAGGGAAGTGTAGGCTAATGTTAAAAATAAATAAATTAAACGCTAAAATTGATAATAAGGAAATTTTAAAGGGATTTTCACTTAAAGTTAATCCTGGTGAGGTTCATGCTATAATGGGTCCTAACGGGTCAGGCAAAAGTACTCTTTCAAATATTTTGTCAGGAAAGAAAGGATATGAAGTTTCTGGTGAAGTTCTTTTCGAGGAAAAAGATTTATTTGAACTTGAAACAGAGGAAAGAGCTCATAAAGGTATTTTTTTAGCTTTTCAATATCCCCTAGAAATCCCTGGAGTAAACACAAATATATTTTTAAAAACGTCTCTCAACGCTGTTAGAAAAGCGAGAGGTGAGAAAGAACTTGATGCGATAGAATTTTTAAAATTAGTTAGACAAAAATCTAAAGAACTTAAATTTGATGAGGAAAAGTTAAATAGACAATTAAATGTTGGTTTTTCTGGAGGAGAAAAAAAGAAAAATGAAATTTTACAAATGTCAATGTTATCCCCAAAACTTTCAATACTTGATGAAACCGACTCAGGGCTAGATATAGATGCTTTAAGAATTGTTGCAGATGGAGTGAATACTTTAAGAAACAAAGAAAATTCTTTTTTAATAATCACACATTATCAAAGATTGCTCGATTATATTAAGCCTGACTTTGTCCATGTTTTAATGAATGGAAAGATTGTTAAATCTGGTGGTTCAGATCTAGCTTTAGAATTAGAAAAAAAAGGATATGAAAATTTTAATTAGATGAAAGAACAATTACAAAAAGACTTTGACAATACTATTAAAAATTTAAATTTATCTCAAAAAGATATTGAAATAAAAAAATTTTCTTTGGATAATTTTATAAATAAAGGTTTTCCTAATAGAAAAGAAGAAGATTGGAAATTCTCAGACCTTAACCAGATAATTAAAAAAAATATCGGGGAATTGAGTTTTTATAATGATTATACATCTACCAATAAAGTTGATACCTCTGTATATGTAGATGGATTAGAACATAATAAAATAGTATTTATAAACGGCAGAATCGAAAAAATTGATTTTGATTATGAAAAAAAAGAACAAATAGAAATAATTGATCAGTCAGAAACTGTTAATAAATTTTATAACAATAATTCTTTGTCTGATTTAAATAATGCACTTACTAATAAATCCTTTAAAATTGTCATTAAAAAGGGCTATCAGTTATTAAAACCACTTATTATTTACCACACAACAAACTCTAAAATTTGGTCCAAAAACATTAATTTAAAACTAGATTTTGAGCTGCAAGAAGACAGTCACTTGAGATTGATTGACTTATTTAGTGATACATCAGAAAAAAATTTTTTAAATATTTTTTATAACTTTAATTTAAAAGAAAATGCAATTCTTAAAAATTATAAAGTAGATAAATTAGAAAATAAAAACATTAAATATTCTTTTAATAATATTGAACAATATAAAAACACTGTTTCAGAGACATTTATTTTATCATCAGGATCAAGTTTTTTTAAAAGTGAAATTAATTGTAATTTAAAAGGTGAACATTCATCAGCTTTTGTAAATGGTATTTTTTCTCTTGATAATAGTAAACATCACGAAATAAGAACAATAGTAAATCATCTGACAGAGAATACGAAAAGCTATCAATTAATTAAGAGTGTTTTAGAAGATAGTTCTAAAGCAGTATATCAAGGAAAAATATTTGTAAGTTCAGATGCACAAAAAACTGATGGATATCAGCTTAGTAAAGCAATACTACTAAATAAAGATTCAGAATTTAATGCTAAGCCTGAATTAGAGATTTATGCAGATGATGTAAAATGTTCACATGGTTCAGCTTCAGGAAGTCTTAACGAAGACTCTATATTTTATTTAATGTCTAGGGGGCTGAATTATAACCAAGCAAGAGAACTTTTAATTAATGGTTTTTTACTTGATGTAGTAGAAAAAATTACAGACTCTGAAATCAGAAATTTAATTAAAAATATGATTGGAATAAAAGAATGAAAATAGAAAATATAAAAAAAGAATTCCCTATTTTTGACGAAAAAATTAAGAATAATGATTTAGTTTACCTTGATAGCGCAAACTCTTCACAAAAACCTAAAGTTGTTGCAGATAGAATTAATGAATTTTATACCAAACAGTTTTCAAATGTTGGAAGAAGTGTTCACTATCTTGCAATAGCAGCTACTAATTTATACGAAAATACAAGATCTTCTGTTCAAAAATATATTAACGCCAAAGATAAAAATGAAATTGTTTTTACAAAAGGTGCAACTGAAGCATTAAATTTAGTTGCAAATATCTTAGGACAAAATTATTTAAACGAAGGCGATGAAATTTTAATCACTGAACTTGAACATCATTCAAATTATGTTCCATGGCATTTTTTAAGAAAATCAAAAAATATCAAAATTAATTTTGCAGAAATGAACGAAGATGGTGAAGTTTCTTTAGAAGAAATTGAAAAAAAAATAACACCTAAAACTAAGGTTATAGCAATTACACATTTATCAAATGTTACAGGTGCAATACTACCTGTTAAAGAAATAACCGATCTAGCACATTCAAAAGGTATAATTGTTGTCATTGATGGTTGCCAGGGCGCGCCACATCTTAAACTAGATATGCAAGATCTCGATTGTGATTTTTATGCAATATCATGTCACAAAATGTACGGACCAACAGGACTTGGTGTTTTATACGGTAAAAAAAAATGGCTAGAGGAATTACCTCCTTATCAAGGTGGTGGAGGAATGATCAGTGAAGTTAAAAAAGATAGTATTTCTTATGGTGAATTACCAAATAAATATGAAGCTGGAACAATGGCGACCGCTCAAGTCATTGCCTTTGATGAGTCAATTAAGTTTATGGAAAGCATTGGTATAGAAAACATCATGCAACACGAAGCTGATTTAGTTGAATATGGACAAGAATTATTACAAAAAAATAACTCTGTTAAATTGATTGGTAGCCCTAAAAATAAAGGTGGAGTTTTATCCTTCACTTTAGAAGGAGTTCATCCACATGATATCGCAACTATACTAGATGAAGATGGAGTAGCAATAAGAGCAGGACATCATTGTTGTCAAATTTTACATGACAAATTAAATATACCTGCAAGTGCAAGAGCTTCTGTTGGAATTTATAATACTAAAGATGATCTAGATAAATTAAATGACTCAATTAACAACTGCAAAAAAATATTTAACTTAAAATGAATTTAAAAGAATTATATCAAGAAATTATTTTAGAGCATGGTAAAAATCCAAGAAATCTTGGTAAAACAGATGACTTTAATAAAGATGCAAAAGGTAACAATCCTTTATGTGGAGACAATGTTCATGTTTATTTAAAATTAAATGGTCAAAAAATAGTGGAAGATATTTCATTTGAAGGAAGTGGTTGTGCTATCTCAATGGCTTCAGCTTCAATTATGACAGATTTAATTAAAGGTAAAAATGAAAACGAAGCTAAAGAAATTGTTGAAGATTTTTTAGGAATGATTAAAGAAAATCCAGAATTAAAATCAGAATATTTACAAGATGATGAAAAAACTAAATTAATGTGTTTGTCAGGTGTTAAACAATATCCAATGAGAGTTAAGTGTGCTACACTTTCATGGCATACATTGGTTTCAGCATTTGAGGATAAAAAAGAAGAAGTAAAAACAGAGAATTAATTATGTCTAAGAAAGAATTAATTATAGAGGAAATAAGAAAAATTTATGATCCTGAGCTA
Organism: uncultured Pelagibacteraceae bacterium; assembly: GCA_902561095.1. Lineage (GTDB taxonomy): Bacteria > Pseudomonadota > Alphaproteobacteria > Pelagibacterales > Pelagibacteraceae > Pelagibacter. The sequence goes on from CACEOF010000005.1 coordinate 10,067, forward strand.
CCTGTTAATATTTATGAATTAGGTTTAATTTATGATATAAAAGTTGAAAATGATAAATCTGCCAAAATTAAAATGACTTTGACAACACCAAATTGCCCTGTAGCAGAAAGTTTACCTAAAGAGGTTAAAGAAGGAGCAATGCAAGTAGAGGGGATTGAAGAGGTTGATTTAGAATTAGTATGGGATCCACCATGGACCAAAGACATGATGTCAGAGGCAGCCAAATTGGAATTGAATTTGTAATGTCTCAAATAATTAAATTAAGTGATAACGCTGCATCTAGAATTAAAGAGATAATGGCTAATGCAGAAAAAGATTCTCTTGGAGTAAGAGTATCAGTTAAATCTGGTGGTTGCGCAGGGATGTCTTATGTTATGGAATATACAAAAGAAGTTAATCCAAATGATGAAATAATTGAGGATAAGGGTGTAAAGGTATTCGTAGATTCTGCTGCTATTATGTATCTTTTAGGAACTGAAATGGATTATAAGAAAGAGGAGTTATCCTCAACTTTTGTTTTTAATAATCCTAATGAAACTGAGCGTTGTGGCTGCGGCGAGTCATTTAAAACATCATAGGTCGACAATCCCATTTTGAGCATATCAGATTTGCATTATTTGCATATTTAAGATAAGCCATAATAATGAATACATTTGAGTTTAAAAATCTTGTTAAAAACTTAAAAAATTCTTTAAAAGAGAAATCATTTTTTAAAGATCTTAGAAAAGAAGTGGATACTGGTGCTAATGGTACGCAGAATTACGTTCTAAAAAAAGGTATGAACAAGAATAGTATAGCTACAACAAAACAGTAGTTAATTCTGCTAGCAGCTATAGTACATCTCAAACTCTACCGGATGAGGTGCATGTTCAAATTTGTGTATTTCCTCAAATTTCAACGCAATATAAGCATCAATTTGATCATCAGTAAATACACCACCTTGTGTTAAAAATTCTCTGTCTTTATCTAAATTTTCCATTGCTTCTCTTAATGAGCCACAAACTGTAGGAATAGATTTTACCTCTTCTGGTGGTAACTCGTATAAATCTTTATCAAATGACTCACCTGGATGAATTTTATTTTTAATCCCATCAATTCCGGCCATAAGCATTGCTGCAAATGTTAAATACGGATTACCAGAAGCATCTGGGAAACGAATTTCACATCTAGCACCTTTTTTACTTAAAGTAATTGGTATACGACAAGAAGCTGATCTATTTCTTGCAGAATAAGCAAGAAGAACTGGTGCCTCAAATCCTGGAATTAATCTTTTATAACTGTTTGTAGTTGCATTAGCAAAAGCATTGATTGCTTTTGCATGTTTTAATATACCACCGATATAGTGCAGTGCAGTTTCTGATAATCCAGCGTAACCATCCCCAGAAAATACGGGCGTATCACCTTTCCAAATTGATTGGTGTGTATGCATTCCAGAGCCGTTATCTCCAGCAACAGGCTTTGGCATAAAAGTAGCTGTTTTACCAAATGAGTGTGTAACCATTTGTACTACATATTTATATAATTGAACATTATCAGCTTGGTCTACTAAAGTTCCAAAATACATTCCAAGTTCATGTTGGCTAGGTGCTACTTCATGGTGATGTTTTTCAACTTTAATACCCACTTCTTTTAAATTTTTAAGATATTCTCCCCTCATGTCCTGTTCACTATCTACAGGTGGTACAGGAAAGTAACCTCCTTTGATACCTGGTCTATGACCCATGTTTCCATTTTCATATTCTTTACCTGAATTATACGGGCCTTCCTTACTATCTATTACAAAGCCACAATCATTCATGTCATTTTTAATTTTAACATCATCAAAAACAAAAAATTCGGGTTCTGGTCCAAAAAAAGCCTTATCTCCAATGCCAGACTCTTTCAAATAAGCCTCAGCTTTTTTTGCTACACCTCGTGGATCTCTTTCATAAGGAGTTTTTTTAACAGCGTCTAAAATATCACAAAATATCACAACAGTATTATGCGACGTAAAAGGATCCATAAACATTCTTGATGTATCTGGTTTTAAAATCATGTCAGACTCGTTGATTGCTTTCCAACCAGCGATAGATGATCCATCAAAAAAAACACCTTCATTTAACATACCTTCATCTACAACTGTTACATCCATAGTTAAATGTTGAAGCTTTCCTCTAGGATCTGTAAATCTTAAATCTACAAATTCTGCCTCTTTTTCCTTGATAAATTTTAATACATTTGCTGCACTCATTATGTCTCCTATATAAATATTAGAGCATTAATTAGCAAATAAACTAATCTAAATATTGCTTATTTAATAAATAACACTTATGCAATTTTCACATAAGTAGTGTATTTAATCAATATTATTAATCATTAATTTATATAAGTGAACTCCATATTAAATAAAGAACCAGTTAAAAGAGCAGAAAAATTTCTTAAAGAATTTGACCCAAATTTAAAAGTTATAATTTTAGAGGCTACAGCAAGAACAGCAAATGATGCGGCTACAGCTTTAGGTTGTAATGTAGGAGCAATTGTTAAAAGCTTGCTTTTCAAAACTGGCGAAACATTTTGTCTTTGTTTGGTATCTGGAGATAAAAGATGTTCTCTAAATAAATTGAAAAAAAAATTGAGTGAAAAAGACGTATCCATGGCAAATCCAGATGAGGTCAAACTTATTACTGGTTATACAATTGGAGGAGTGTCTCCCATTGGTCATTTAGTTAAAATTAAAATATTTATAGATGAAAACTTAGGAAGATTTTCTAAAGTTTTTGCTGCTGCAGGCCATCCTAATGCAGTTTTTGGAATTAGCTATGTGGGATTAAAAAGATTAACTGGTGCAGAAATAGATGATCTAACTGAATGAGACAACCAAAAATAATTGATTATGCTTTATTAACCATATTATCTTTAATATGGGCATCCGCATTTTTTAATATAAAAATAGCAACTTATTCATTTGGTCCAGTTACAATCGCTTTCCTACGAGTATTTTTTGGAGCAATTCCAGTTATACTTCTTTGCTATTATAAAAAAATAAAAATTGAGGCTTTTTCTAAAGATTGGCATTGGTTTGCTATGATTGGTTTTATAAATTTGGTTGCACCATTCTTTCTAATTGCCTATGGAGTAAAATCTGTTCAAAGTAATCTTGCTGCAATCTTAATGTCAACAACACCACTGAGTTCTACCATACTAGGTCATTTTTACACAAAAAATGAAAAATTTAACTTAATTAAAACTTTTGGAATTTTAATCGGTTTTTCAGGAATAATTTTTTTATTTTCAGACAATCTTTTAATTGATCAAAATAATTTTACTTCAGCTTTGTTAATTTTGTTAGGATCAACATGCTATGTTATTGGTGGTGTATTAACTTTAAAAATTAGTAAGAAAAAAAATGAAAATGTGACAGGTTCGATATTAATCTGGGCAACAATTATTTTAATACCATTGGTATCATTTATTGAACAACCGTGGCAGGTAGTGCCAAGAACAGACTCATTAATATCTGTAATTTATCTAGGCATTGTTCCAACAGGCATTGCATGGCTATTAAGGTTTAAAATACTAAAAGATAATGGTTTGATTTTTCAATCCCAGGTATCTTATTTAATACCAATCTTTGGAATAATTCTAGGATACATATTCTTAAAAGAATTAATAACAATTAAGGTCTTAATTTCTTTGACTGCAGTTTGTATAGGTATTTATTTTGTTCGAAGAGCTGATAGAAAAAAATTATCTTAGTTTAGCAATTTCTCTAATATCCTCTGGTGTTGTTTCGCAACATCCACCTAGAATTGTTGCCCCTTCTTCAACAAGTCTTTTCGAAAAATCATAGAATTTTTTAGCTGAATTGTTGTCTCTTTTCCCAAGAGTAACATTCGGATTAGTACCTATTTCATCAGGTTTAGCCTTATTAAAGGTTTGAACTGGAGTTGGTTCTTCTACTTTCCAAAGGTTGGCTTTAAACCCAAACGGGATATCTAACTTTTTAATTTCAGAGGTGCACTCCTCAGCAATTTTTGGAGAAACGCATGCTGTAATTACTCCTAGCCAATTATTACTTCTATATTTATTCAAGACTTCAGTGATAGTTTCATTTGAGGGGAGTAAATTATTTTTTTTAACATGGATACCTAAGAGAACAGGTTTATTTAATTTGACTGCAACGTTTGATGCTATGTCTATTTCTCTTCCACTTGAAACAACATCTAAATAAAAAAAATCTACATATGGAGCAATAACCTGAGCTTGTTCATAAAAAGCTTTTTCTAATTCTTTGCTATCTCTTTGATCTTCTACATAAGTATCATTTTGACATGGTAAGCTACCAGCAATTAAAACATCTTTTCCAGATTTTTCCTTTGCTTTAATTGATAATAAACAAGCTTGTTCGTTTATATATACAAAATCTTTATCAACTTTATTTTGTATTAATCTAGTTCTTCTTGCCGAAAAGGTATTGGTAAGTATCACCTCAGATCCAGCATTTATAAATGATAAGTGTACGTCAACAACCAGATCATGAAATTTTTTATCTAAATTAGCACTGGCAGACCACAATGTGCCTTTCGAAATTAATCCTTTGGCCAATAGTTGTTGCCCCATACCACCATCCAAAATTCTAATATTTTTAAAAAAATTAGTATCCATTTATTTTTTAAAAATAATTTTTACATTAAAAGAAAATGATCGTCTTTCTCCATTTATGTTAAATGGATATGCGGTATGCATCAGATAGTTTGGAAATATTATTAAGTCTCCAATTTTTGGAATTAGATTATAAATACTATTACTAAGAAACGCTTTTTGTCCATTTATAAAGTCAATTGTTCCATTGGTTTTAAGTTTTTTATTTTTAACTAAATTGTTTTTTGTCATATTTTTTGGTAAAGTTAAGTATCCAACTCCAGACAAATCGCCATTATGATAATGGATAGGGTTATACTCACCCCTAAACTGTCGAACAACCCAAAGATTAAGTATTTTTACTTCTTTAATATTTTTAATTTGTTCATTTACTAAAAATTTTTTGACATTTATTGTTAGCTCTTTAAATAAATATTTTTTAATAAAATTATTTGAAATCTTTACTTCATTTTTTATTTGACTAGCTAATTTTGAACTATAATCAATTTTTCGATAATTTGATTTTTTATCAAATTCTTCATTTAGTTTAGTTATAAACTTTTTAGATATTTTTGTTTTTCCAATTGATGGACCAAATGGTTTAATATTTTTCATTGTTAAGTTAAATATATTATAAATCTATTAAATCAATGTGGTGGTTTAAAATTTAATCAGCTCAAATTTTTTTGTTTTTAAAGATTTATTTGCTGTTTCAGCCAATATCACTGACATTCTTCCATCTTCAAAATTTGCCCGTGGTTTAATATTTTTTTTACAAAATCTTGCTAAGTCATATAACTGGTTTTTAAATGCCTCTGAATATCTCTCTATAAAAAAATTTTTAAAAGATTGTTTACTACCTGTTGAATTTTTAAAATAGGATGTTGTTTCTGAATCTCTTTGATTTTCAGAAATTATCATCCCTTTACTACCAAATAACTCAACTCTTTGATCATAACCAAAACTACAATGTCTTGAATTTGTTATTACACACTGGACACCTTTCCTAGTTTTCATTACCACTGTAGCTAATTCTAAATCTTTTACTTTTTTAAATTTTTTATCTTTAAAGTATTCACCTGTTGCAAATAAATGCTTAAAATCATCTGAACCCACATAGTATCGTGCTAAATCAAAGTCATGGATCATCATGTCTTTAAAAATACCACCAGAATTTCTCAAGTAATCAGCTGAAGGAGGTGCAGGGTCCCGACTTGTAATTATTATTTTTTCTAATTTACCAATTTTTCCATTAACAAGATTTTTTTTTAAAGAATTGTGTCCTGCATCATATCTTCTATTAAAACCAATTTGAATCTTTGGATTGAACTTAGAAAGTTTTTTTTTATATTCATCAATTTTTTTTAAACTTAAATCTAAGGGTTTTTCACAGAATACAACTTTTTTATTTCTAACTGCTTTATCAATATAGTTTAAATGTGTCTTAGTACTTGTGGCTATAAAAATACATTTAATGCTCTTATCATTGAATGCAAAATTGGGATTATTAATAGGAATTGAATTATATTTTTTTCCTAATTTCTTATTTAAATTTTTATCAATATCAAATGTATATTTTAAATTAAATTCTGGATTATTAGTTAAATTTAAAGCATGCATTTGGCCTATTCTTCCAAGACCAAGTAATGCAATATTTATTTGATTTTGACCCATCTTTTATTTTTTGATGAAACTTTACAAGCATTTATAAATTTCGCTGTTTCTAATCCCTCATCCTCATTTGGATAAAAATATCTTTTTTTTGATTTATTTTTTAAGGAGTCAGCAAATTCTCTATAAATATTTGCAAATGCATCTAAATATCCTTCTGGATGTCCGAATTTTATTCTAGAGAATTTTTTTGAAAGCTCAGCATTGTGAAAACCTCTTTCAAGAAATCTTACTGCGCCCTTGTCTGGATTTAATTTTAGATAATTTGGGTCATTTTGAACCCACTCCAAGCTTCCTTTAGAGCCAAATACTCTAATTCTAAGACCATAAACTCCACCTTTAGCCATGACGTTTGTCCAAAACATACCTTTTGCACCGTTTGTAAAATTAATCATTACTTGTGCATTATCATCCATTTTTATTTTTTTTGAAATTTGTTTAATGTCAGCAAAAATTTTTTCTCCCTTTAGTCCTGAAATATATGTGGCTAAATGGTAAGCATGAGTTCCAATTTCATTAAGAACGGCAGATGCACCAACTATTTTATTATCTATTTTCCATTTTAGTTTTTTTTTGGCATTTCTTACATTAATTTTTGTTCCACCAGACCAATCTTGGATATATTCAACATTCACATATTCAATTTTTCCAATTTTACCTTTTTCTACTAAAACTTTGGCTTCTCTAACCATTGGGTAAGCTGAGTAGTTATGAGTTAGAGCATATTTAATTTTTTTATTTGATTTTATTTTTTTATAAAGTTTTTTGGCTTGATCTAGATTACCAGCAAATGGTTTATCCGAGATGATATTTATATTTTTTTCAATAAATTTTTCAGCAATAATTTGATGACTTGATGGGGGCGTCATTATCGAGACTACTTGAATACCGTCATTTCTTTTTGACTCTTTCAAAGCCATCTCTTTAAAAGTTGAATAGCATCTATCTTTAGAGATACCTAAAGTTTTTCCAAAGTTAATTGATAATTTTGCATTTCTTGAAAATACACCAGCTACTATTTCGTACTTGTCATCAAATCTTGCAGAAATTCGATGGACATGACCTATCCAAGATTTTGGACCTCCACCAACAATACCTAAGGATAATTTATTTGTATTCATTAGATTATGATTTTATATATCATAACAAATATAAGTATTATGTCAGTAAAATTAGGAATAGCACCAATAGCATGGAGCAACGACGACATGCCTGAACTTGGTGGTGAAACACCTTTGGAACAGTGTTTATCAGAAGCAAGCGAAGCAGGTTTTTCTGGAATAGAATCTGGAGGGAAATTTCCAAAAAAATCAGAGGAACTCATTCCATTGTTACAAAAATATAAACTAAAGTTATGTTCAGGCTGGTACAGTGCAAATTTGAGAAAAAATTCTGTAAAGGATGAAATTATATTAATTCAAGAACAACTAAAACTTTTTCAAGATTGTAAAGCACCATGTATTGTATTTGCTGAAGTTTCAGACTCTATTGCTGGAGACCCAAATAGACCCTTATCCAGTAGACCACAAATGAATAAAGATGAATGGCATGAATATTGTAAAAAAATTTCTGAGATGGGAAAATATTTAGAAGACCAAGATATGCCTTTGGCTTATCATCATCACATGGGTACAGTGATCGAAACAGAAGATGACACAAAAAGACTGTTAGAAAACACAATTGACCAAGTCAAATTAATACTAGATACTGGTCACATGCTATTTGCAAAAGGTAATTCTGTAAAAATAGCAGAAGATTATAAAGACAGAATAATTCATATTCACTGTAAGGACATGAGAGAAGATATTTTAAATAAATCCCTTGAAAAAGATTGGAGTTTTAGAAAAGCATTTTTAGAGGGAGCTTTTACTGTACCAGGAGACGGATGTATTGATTATAAACCTTTATTAAAATATTTAAAAAATATTGATTATAAAGGCTGGTTAGTTGTAGAAGCAGAACAAGATCCGGCTAAAGCAAATCCTTTAGAATATGCAAAAAAAGGTTTCAAATATTTATCTGAGGTATGTGCAGATGTTGATCTTAAAATAGCTTTATAGTTTAACTTTTTTTGAATCTTCTAAACTACCATCAAAAAAATCAAATATATTTTGAATAGTTTCTTTACCCATTCTTATCATGCATTCCTCAGTGAAAGCTGCTGTATGTGGACTTAAAAAAACTTTCTTATTCTTCAAAAGAGGATTGTTTTCATTAGGAGGTTCAGTTTCAAATACATCCAAACCAGCACCGAAGACTAAATTTTCGTTTAAAGCTCTATCTAAATCAACTTCATTTACAATACCTCCTCTGGCGGCATTGATTATAATGCAATTTTTTTTCATATATTTAAGTAATTCATAGTTAATTATATTTTTTGTTTTATCATTCAAGGGTATGTGAAGTGATATTGCATCCATATCTTTTGAGGTTTCGCTTAAATTATCCACTTTTGTACCACCACGTTTTTCTATAAATTCTTTAGAAACAAAAGGATCAAAAACAAAAACGTTCATTTCAAAACCAAGGCACCTTTTAATTAAGGCTTGTCCTATTCTACCAAATCCTGCAATTAAAATATTTTTATTCCAAAGCTCTAATGTTTTAGGTAATTTGTTTCTTTCGTTAAATTTTCCACTTTTTACAGTGTCATCATACATGCTACCTCTTTTGGAAATATTTAAAATCATGAACATTACATGTTCAGCAACCGCAACAGCATTTGCAGTTGATGTAATTGCCAAAGTAATATTTTTTTTTTTTGAGACTTTTAAATCAATATTATCATATCCAACACCATGTCTTGAGATTATTCTAAGATTATTAGCAGCTTCAATTACTTCCCTACTTAGTTTAGCAGTTCTAATTGAAACACCGTCACAGTCTTTAATTTTATTTTTTAAAAAGTTTATTTCAATATTTTCTACAACTTCAAATTCGTATTCAGAATTACTTTGTAATAACTTTATACCTTCCTGATGTATAGGCTGAATGATAAGAATTTTTTTCATTTAGTTTATTGATTTTTGTAAAGTTTATTTATCAGTAAGTACTCGACTCTTCTTTTTTTAAAGAACCTCTCATTTTATCTACTATTGCTTTCGCACCTGAGCTCATAGCTCTTTGATCAGCACCAATTGTCACAAAATTAAATCCTTTATCAATCATTTTAAGAGCATACTCTGGGCTACCGTTGTGAATACCAGAAAAAACATTATTTTTTTTTGCATGCTCAAGTATTCTTAAAATTTCAGAATATGCCTTTGACTCTGCAGGCCTGTCAAAACCTGGCGCTTCACCGATCGCAAGACTTAAATCAGCAGGACCAATATAAATTCCATCTAAACCTGGAGTAGACATTATTTCGTCTAGTTTTTCCAAAGACTCTTTTGTTTCAATCATTGCAAACTTAAGCACTTCATCATTTGCATGATCTGCATAATCTCCTCCGCCATAAATTAGACCTCTGATTGGACCAAAACTTCTATATCCTTTAGGAGGATACATGCATGCTTTAACAAACTTTTCTGCTTCATTTCGATTGCTTACCATTGGACAAATTATGCCGTAACAACCTGCGTCTAGAATTTTCATTATTTGACCAGGTTCATTCCAATTCACACGTGCAAGAGGAGTAACATCGGTTGTGGATATAGTTTGAAGCATTGGAAGTGCGTTAGTGTAATCAACTAATCCATGTTGCATATCAATTGTAAGAGAGTCCCATCCCAGATGTGCCATAACCTCTGCTGAAACTGTACTTGGAATTTGTAGCCATCCATTAATGACTGATTTTCCCTCCATCATCATTTGTTTAATTTTATTTTTTCTCATTTTAAGCCTTTAAGGCCATATGAGTGTATTTAACATTTAAATAATCTTTTATTGCCATTGATCCGCCCTCACGTCCATATCCAGTTTGTTTTATTCCTCCAAATGGTGCTTCAGCAATTGCTACAGCACCCGTGTTTACAGCAACACATCCTGTTTCTAAAAGTTCAGATCCTCTATTAGCCTTATCCATTGAGTTAGTGTAAAGATAACTACAAAGACCTAGATCATTATCATTTGCTCTTTCAATGACTTCATCAAAAGTTTTAAATGCTAACATAGGAACCAACGGGCCAAATGGTTCTTCTTTCATAATCGTGAAGTTATCTTCTACCTTATCAAAAACTGTTGGTTCATAATAAAAACCTTTGTTAAAACCTGACGGTCTTTTTCCACCCATTAAAACTTCTGCTCCCTCTTTTTTCGTTGTATCAACTAATTTTTCAATTTCCTCTAATCTTTTCGCAGTTGTCAATGGACCAAGGTTTACTCCTTCGTCCATACCATTACCAATTTTTAATTTTTTTGCTCTATTTATAAAAGCGTTGATAAACTCATCTTTAACATTTTCTTGAATATAAAATCGATTAGGGGATATACAAACTTGCCCATTATTTCTAAATTTAGCTGCTATAGCAATATCAGCTACATTATCAATATTTACATCATCACAAACTATAAAAGGAGAGTGACCACTGAGTTCCATTGTAACTCTTTGTACTTTGTCTGCAGCTTTTTTAAGTATTAATTTTCCTACTCTAGTTGAACCTGTGATAGAAACTTTTTTAACAATATCAGATTCCAATAATTCATTTGAAATTTCAGCTGGATCACCAGATAAAAGATTTACAACACCATCAGGAACACCAGCTTGTTTACAGATATCAACTAATTCCATCACAGCACCAGGAGTAATTACATCAGGTTTACAGATAACAGAACAACCTGCAGCTAAAGCTGTCGAAATTTTTCTAGCTGCTAAAACAATTGGAAAATTCCACGGTATCAACGCAGCTACTACTCCTACTGGTTGATAATAAACATGAACTCTAGTATCTGGAAATCTACTTTGAACTGTTTGGCCATAAATTCTTTTTGTCTCTTCTGCATTCCACTCAAAAATATCAGCTGCTCCTCCAACTTCACCAACACCCTCTGTAAGGGGTTTTCCAACCTCAAGTGTTAGCCATTTTGCAAGAACATCTTTTTTTTCTCTCATTAAATCGGCAATTTTTCTAAGAACATATGATCTTTGCCATGGAGTTGTAGTGCTCCAAACTTTTAGTCCTTTTTCAGCAGACTTAAGTGCCTTTTGAACTTCAATAGAAGATGCTTTTGATGCACTACCAATTACCTCTTCTGTTGCAGGATTAATAACGTCATATGTTTCTTTTTTCTCTGACTGTTCCCACTTTCCATCGATGAATTGTCCAAACTTGTTATACATAGTTTTTTTGGTTTACTTAGTTAGGTTTTTTAATTTATAAATATACTCAAATATAAACACCATACGAAAAAAAAATATACAAATTTTATGAAAAAAGTAACCCTCACCTGTGCTCACGCAATAGTAAAATATTTAATTGCACAAAAAATATTAATTGACGGCAAAAAGGAGCCATTATTTCCTGGAGTATTCGGGATATTTGGACATGGTAATGTTGCATGTTTAGGACAAGCTTTAGAGGAAAATCAAAAAGATTTACCAACGTACAGGGGACATCATGAACAAAATATGGCTCTAACAGGAATAGGTTATGCTAGAGGAAAAAGAAGACAACAAATTTTTATAGCAACTTCATCCGTTGGACCCGGTGCAACTAATATGGTTACAGCTGCAGCTGTTGCATTGAGCAATAGATTACCAATTTTATTCTTACCTGGTGATACTTATGCAAACAGAATGCCAGATCCAGTTTTACAACAAGTAGAACATTTTAATAATCCTGGAATTACAGCAAACGATGCATTTAAACCAGTCACGAGATATTTTGACAGAATAACAAGACCAGAGCAAATTATACAATCTTTTCCAAATGCAATTCAAACAATGTTAGATCCATCTGATTGTGGTCCAGCTTGCATATCGTTGTGTCAAGATATTCAAGGACAGACATTCGATTATCCTGAAGATTTTTTTAAAGAGAGAATTCATTCAATTAGAAGACCAAGACCAGATGATTTTCAAATAAAAGAAGCTGCTGAAAAAATTAAAAAATCAAAAAAACCAATTATAATTTCTGGTGGTGGAGTCTTTTATTCTAATGCAATGGAGGAATTAAGTAACTTTGCAATTAAACATAATATACCTGTTACTCAAACCGTAATGGGATATTCAACAATGAAAAGAGACCACACTCATTATGCTGGTCAAATAGGAGGTCTAGGTGGTAAAAATACCAATAACCTTGCTAAAGAAACTGATCTTGCAATTGCGGTAGGAACAAAGCTTGCTGACTTTACTACAGGGTCATGGGCTAATTTTGAAAATGAAAACTTTAACCTTCTATCAATTAATGTTTCAAGATTTGATGCAAATAAACATTTAGCTCAAGCGGTAGTAGGAGATGCAAAAGTTTCATTAATTGAACTTTCTAAAGCTTTAGGAGAATGGAAAGCTAGTGATGAATGGAATAAAAAATCACAAAGAGAATTAAAAATTTGGAATGAACATATTGATAAAGAGAGTGCTCCAACAAACCAAGAAATACCTAGTTATATTCAAGTAATCGGAGCTATTTATAGAAATTCAGATCCAACAGACATAGCAGTAACTGCTGCTGGTGGTCTTGTTGGTGAAGTTGTTCAGGTTTGGCGTCCAAAAGAATTAAACACACATGAAAGTGAATGGGGTTTTAGCTGTATGAGTTATGAAATCTCAGGTGCGCTAGGTATAAAAATGGCTAACCCAGACAAAGAAGTGATTTCGTTTGTAGGTGATGGATCATATTTACTCAACAATACAGATATTTATTCTTCGGTGATTACAAAAAATAAGCTAATTATAATTGTTTGTGATAATGGAGGTTTTGCAGTTATTAATAGACTACAATTGTTTAAGGGTGGAAAAGAGTTTAATAATTTATTGAAGAGTTCTAAAACCCCTGGATTAGTTGATGTCAATTTTGCAAAACATGCTGAAAGCATGGGGGCTAAATCAGAACATGTTACGTCAATTTCAGACCTTGAAGAAGCATTTAAACGAGCAAAGAAGTCAGATGTGACTTACGTTATTTCTATAAAAACTCATGCATATAAATGGGTAGAAGGTTCGGCTTTTTGGGATAGTCCAACTTTGGAAATTCCCTCAACAAAAGAAAATAAAGAAGCTTTAAAACTTCATAAAGACGGTAAGTCCAAACAAAGACAAGGTATCTAGTTTTTCAATGAATAAAGTATTTAAGGTAGGTTTGATAGGATGCGGACATATAGCAGAAACCTATTTTAGAGGACACCAATATTTTAATAATTTTAAAATTGTAGCTTGTGCAGATATTAATCAAAAAGCTGCGGATAAATGTGCAAAACTGTATAATATTAAATCTAAAACAGTCAATGATATTCTTAATGATAATGAGATAGATGCAATTCTTAATCTAACAATTCCCCAATCTCATTACTCAGTATCTAAAAGAGTTTTAAATGCTGGTAAACATGTTTATTCAGAAAAACCTTTAGCAACATACTTTGAAAAGGGCAAAGAACTGGTGGCTCTAGCAAAAAAAAAGAAACTTTATATTGGTAATGCGCCTGATACTTTTTTAGGTGGAGGAATACAAAAAGCAAGAGAATTAATCGATTCTGATTTGATTGGAGATATAAAACTTGGTAATGCAATTTTTGCTTTTCCTGGAGTAGAGTCTTTTCATCCAAAACCAGAGTCTTGGTATAGAAAAGAGGGGGGACCTGTAATTGATATGGGACCTTATTTTTTTACAACACTTGTTAACTTGCTTGGACCAGCGAAACAAGTACAGGGAAGAACATTAACAGCTTTTAAAAAAAGAACTTACGGGGCTGGGCCAAAAAAAAATAGATCTTTTAAAGTGGAAACACCCACAACTTATTTAGCAACCATTCAGTTTCATACAGGAGCAATTATTCAGGTCACTCTTTCTTTTGATGTAGTTAATCATCAAAGAAATCATATGGAGCTATATGGAACTAAAGGATCAATAATTGTGCCTGACCCTAATATGTTTGGTGGTTCAGTTTATATTTCAGTTACCGAGGGAGGTAGGTGGGGAGAGCATAAAACTGATAAAATGCATTTAGGAAAAATAAATATTACCTCATCCAGTGTTAGATCGAATGAGTCTCCTACCAACGCTAATTATAGAAGTGTTGGTTTATCTGAAATGCTTTATGCTATCCAACAAAAAAAAAAGCATAGGTGTTCAGGCGAATTATCGCTTCATGTTTTAGATATCATTCAATCAACAATGAGAGCTGCTAATACTGGGATTCCGCAAAAAATAACAACTAAATGTGAAAAACCAAAAAAATTTACTGAGGAAGAAGTCAAGCGTTTACTTATTTAAATGAAAAAACAAATTGTTATTCTGGATCCTTTTCCAAGAACACTAAAGCTAATTTTTTCTAAAGACAAATTCAAAGAATTAAAATCAAACTACAAACTCATTCATGCTCCAAAAAAATATAAAAAAAACTTTTATAATAAAAATATTCAAAAAGCCTCATTTATTATAGGACAACCTGATTTATCAAAAGATCTACTCGTCAAAGCAAAAAAGTTGAAAGCAATCATTAATGTTGAAAGTAATTTTATAAATAATATGGATTACCAATATTGTTTTAAAAAAGGTATCAATGTAATTGCAACTTCGCCAGTTTTTTCAAAGCCGGTTGCTGAAATTGCACTTGGGATGACTTTATCTTTACTGAGAAACATCCATAACGCTCATTCAGATTTTATCAAAGGAAAAGAAAAATATGGGCTAGAAAGCAATCTTAACGCATCATTGTTGTCAGGGAAAAAAATAGGTTTATTAGGTTTTGGAGATCTAGCTAAATCTCTCTATCCATTATTGTTACCTTTTTCTAAAGATATTAATGTTTATGATCCATGGATTCCAAAACATAATATTCAAAAGTTAGGTTTTAAAAGCATCAGCTTAAATAGAATGTTTGAAAGTTGCGAAGTTATATATGTATTGGCTACCGTCACTACTAAAAATAAACACTTTATAAATAAAAAATTATTAAATAAGATGAAATTAAACTCATGTTTCATTTTAATGAGTCGAGCAGCAGTAGTAAATTTTAATGATCTAATAAAAGAAGTAAAAAAAAGAAAAATTCTTGTTGCAACTGATGTTTTTCCAGAAGAACCAGTTTCAAAGGATAGTTCGTTAAGAAAAGTGAAAAATATATTGTTTTCTGCTCACAGAGCTGGAGCATTAAAGTCAGCTTTTTTTGATATGGGAGATATTGTTTTAAAAGATATGAGTTTAATGACAAAAAATTTAAAACCAAAATTCTGCAAAATGGCAAATAAGAAAACTATCAATCTTCTCGCATCAAAACCTGTTGCAATTAATTGATTTTTTTATATTTTCGTAATTTATGTCAATTTTCACCAATCCACTATTAGAAGCAAAAGGAATTACGAAATATTTTGGAACAATTACTGCATTAGAAAATGTTGACCTTAAAGTGCATGCAGGAGAATGTTTAGGAGTTGTTGGTGACAATGGAGCAGGCAAATCAACTCTCATGAAAGTTTTATCAGGGTTATACAAACCTAGTGCAGGTTCATTATATTTTCAGGGGAAAGAAGAGATTTTAGAAAGTCCAAAAGACTCACAAAACTTAGGATTAGAAATGGTTTATCAAGATCTTGCTTTGGCTGGAAATTTACCTATTGGAGAAAACATTTTTTTAGGAAGAGAACCAACTAAAAATGTGGGTTTCTTGAAATTTTTAGATTTTAATAAAATAAAAGAATTAACTAATGCTCATTTAGGAAAACTTAAGATAAATGTTAAGAGTGCAGATCAAAAAGTAGAAGAACTATCTGGAGGTCAAAGACAAGCTGTTGCAATTGCTAGATCAACAGCATTTAATGCAAAAGTTGTTATTATGGATGAACCTACAGCAGCCCTTGCAATTAAAGAAGTTGGAAAAGTATTAGATCTTATTAATAGTCTAAAAAAAACTGGTGTTGGCGTGATAGTTATAAGTCACAGAATGGATGATATTTTTTCTGTTTGTGATCGAGTAATGGCTCTATTTCAAGGTACAAATTTTGCAGAGTCTGAACTTTCAAATACTTCAAGGGATGAAGTAATTGGATGGATTATGGGTAAAAAATAAAATGGAAGAAAAAGATAATAAGAAAGAAAGTCTATATCTAAAGTTAATGCCCTATATTGAAAAGTATGGCATTCTTTTATTGCTTGTACTTATGATATTGGTAATGCACATTTTGCAACCAGATGTATTCTTATCATGGAGAAACGTAACCAACGTTTTCAAACAAATCTCTTGGCAGTCTATGTTAGCCTTAGGGGTCTTCATGGTTA
This sequence comes from uncultured Pelagibacteraceae bacterium, assembly GCA_902561095.1. Lineage (GTDB taxonomy): Bacteria > Pseudomonadota > Alphaproteobacteria > Pelagibacterales > Pelagibacteraceae > Pelagibacter. The sequence goes on from CACEOF010000005.1 coordinate 26,734, forward strand.
TCGTAACCGCTGGAATAGATCTATCTGTTGGTTCAATAATGATGTTGTCACTGATGGTTTTAGCAATTGTAGCCAAAGCAGGAGCGCCCTGGTTTATAGTTGTCATAACTCCTCTAATAGCGGGTTTTTTATGTGGTTTGTTTAATGGAGCAGGTATTACTTTATTAAGGATGCCCCATCCATTTATAATGACCTTAGGAACACTTTATATATTCAGAGGAACAGGGAATTTAATATCAGGTGGAACTCCAATTAGTGGTTTCACAGATGAAGTTAGATACCTGGGTCATGGTAGAATTGATCTTACTTGGTTAGGATTAGAAAAGTCACAGTATCTGCCCGTTAGTTTGGTTTTAATCGCAGTCGTATATATTATTTTTTGGTTTTTTCTAAATCATAGTAGAACAGGCAAATGGATTTATGCAATAGGTGGAAATCCAAGTGCTGCTAGAGCATCAGGTATAAATGTAAATAAAATTTTAATCATAGTATATTCTCTTTGTGGTTTCTTATCTGGAATTGGTGCATTAATTTTAGCTGGAAGGACCGACTCTGGTTATCCAAATGCAGGTTTACAATCCGAATTAGATGCTATTGCAGCATGCATTATTGGAGGAGCAAGTTTTTTTGGTGGAAGAGGAACAGTATTAGGAGTTTTTGCTGGAGTCATGATTATGGGTATTTTAAGAAATGGACTTAATTTAATGGATGTAAGTTCATTTTGGCAGCAGGTTTTAATCGGCTCAATTATTGTTATAGCTGTTTACATAGATGTTCTGAGAAGAGACTTAGGAACTAGAAAATAATTATAATCAGTTTTTACACGTAAAAGTTGTTTTGACTTTATAAACAGTTGAATTTTTTCTCAAATTTTTATTTAATTTAGATTATTTAAATAACAATAGGGGAATAAATAAATGAAAAACTTAACAAAAAAAATTGTTGTTCTTTTTACAGCAATATTTTTATCAATTAGTTTAGGTTCAGTTTCTTTTGCTGATGGACATGGTAAAAAAATCTTGTTTAGCATCAAAGGTCCTGGATCTGGAAATCCATTCTGGGCATCTGTAACAAAAGGTGCTGAAGAAGAAGCTAAAAAATTAGGAGTTAAATTAATTCTAATTGCACCTCCTCAAGAAGGAGATGTTCAGGCACAAATAAATCAAGTTGAGGACCAACTTGCAAAAGGTGTTGACGCTTTAGCATTAGCACCAGGAGATCCAAATGCTTTTGCACCAATTGTTGATGACGCTATTAAAAGTGGAGTTCCAGTTGTATTTGTTGATACTAAAGGAATAAACGAAGGTGTTACATTTATTGGAACTAACAATATGAATGGTGCTGAGTTAGCTGCAAAATTTATATGTGATAAAACTCCAAAAGGTTCTGATGTTGCGATCTTAACTGGTATTGAGTCTCAGTCTACTGCCTTACTTAGAAGAGATGGTGCAATTAAAGGATTTAAAAATTGTGGTTTAAATCTTGTCGCAACTCAAACTGCAGAATGGGATACTGCAAAAGGTAGATCAGTAACAGAGTCTATAATTTTAAAAAATCCTAACATTAAAGCAATATTTGCTTCTAACGACAACATGGGATTAGGTGCTATGCAAGCTCTAAAGGATGCAGATATGAATGATGTAGTAGTTGTTGGATTTGATGCAACTCCAGATGCAGCTACAAGTATCCTTAAAGGAGAAATGACAGCAACAATTGCCCAGTTCTCTTATAACATGGGTGCTTATGGTGTTAAATATGCACTTGAGTTAGCTAATGGTGGAAGTATTGATCCAAATATTGATACTGGTACACAATTAGTAACCAAAGCAAACGCTAACGATTTTAAATAATCTTTATAATAAATTAAAAACTAAAGGGTGGAATTTTATTCCACCCTTTTTTTTTATGTAATATAATAACTTAATGTTAATTAATATTAATCCAGTCTTAAGTCCTGAATTACTATTCCATTTAAGATCAATGGGACATGGAGAAATATTAATTTTAGCTGATGCAAATTTTCCGGCAAACACATCTAATGATAAAGTAATAAGATTAGATGGAGTTGGTATTAAAGAAGCAGCTTCAGCAATTCTTTCAGTTTTTCCACTAGATAGCTTTGTTGTTTCACAAGGTGGGTCTCCAGCCTTAAGAATGGAAGTAGATGATAAACCGGATGAATTAACAGAAACTCATAAAGAATTTATTGAAGTAGTTAAAAAAATTTCAGGTGAAAATTGGAATGTTGGTTCTATTTCTAGACAAGATTTTTATAAAGAAGCCAAAAAAGCTTACTGTATAGTTACAACTACTGATGCAAGACCTTATGGATGTTTTATATTAACTAAAGGGGTAATTTTACCAGACGGTAAGGTTTGGTCGTAAAAAATTAAATAATGCAGTTTATTTGTATATTTGGAGTTTTTGTAGCAGACCTTTGTTTTTATTCAGAAAAGATACCATTTAAAGGAGAGACAGTTCTAGGAAAAGATCATTTAGTTGGCCCAGGCGGCAAAGGATCAAATCAAGCAATTGCTGCAGCAAGACTTAACGGAAAAGTAAATTTTATAACTAAAATGGGCGAAGATAGCCACGCAGATATGGCTTTCAAAATATATAAAGATGCAGGTGTAATTACTAACGCCATAACAAAAGATAAAAACCTATCTACTGGTGTTGCTGGTATAATGATTGATAATGATGGCAGTAATGCAATTAATATTGTTCCAGGTGCAGCTGCTCAGTTAAATAGCAAAGATATCGATGATAATTTAGAAATTCTTAAAAAATCCAAAATTTTCCTTACTCAAATGGAAACTCCAGATGAAGTTACAATTTATTCTTTAAAAAAAGCTAAGGAAAATAATTGTTTAACTATTTTAAATCCTGCACCAGCAAGAAAAATCAATGAGGAAAATTTCACCCTTTTAGATTTTTTTACACCAAATGAAACTGAGGCTGAATTTTATTTAAAAAATAAAATTACTACTGAGGAAGATATTAAGATTGCAGGAAGAGAATTTTTAAAAAAAGGGATAAAAAATATTATTATTACTTTGGGAGAAAGAGGTGTCTATTTTGCTAATGAAAATGAGGAATACTTTATTGATGCTTTAAAATTAAAAGATCAGGTAGTAGATACTACCGGAGCTGGTGATGCATTTAATGGAGCTTTTGCAGTAGGTTTAGCAGATAATTTAAAATATAAAGATGCATTGATTTTTGCAAATAAAGTTGCAGGTATATCTACAACTAGAGCAGGGGCAGCAAGTTCAATGCCAACATTTAAAGAAGTAAATAACTATTAATTATTCTATAATTTTAAAGTCAGATTTATATTTGTCAGTTATTTTTAGACCTAGTCCTGGTTTATTATCATCTAGATCTATAAAACCGTCCTTAGGAGCCGGATCTCCTTCAAAGATATAGTAAAAAAGTTCATTTCCAATCTCAACGTCATGGACAGGAAAAAATTCTGATATTGGACAATTAAAATTTGACATTGTTAAGTGGTAGTTATGCATTTGTCCTGCATGAGGAATAACAGGAACTTGATGAGCTTCTGCAATAGCATTAATTTTCTGAGCCACAGTAAAACCTCCCACTCTATTGTTATCATATTGAATATAACTCACGGCTTTAAGGTCAAGTAACTGTTTGAAACCGTATATATTAAACTCATGTTCACCTCCTGAAATTGGTATCATATTCATCTTATTTAATTCTTCATAACCATGAATATCGTCTGCAATCACTGGCTCTTCAAGCCATCTTGGATTAAATTTCATTAATTTAGGTATCATTCTTTTCGCATAATCTAAGTTCCAACCCATATAGCATTCCATCATCAAATCTGTATCTTCACCAATTACTTCTCTGACGGCTTCAGCAAGCGCAATATTTTTTTTCATACCATCAGGACCATCTTTTGGACCCCAACCAAATCTCATTTTAAACATTTTAAAACCCTGCTTTACGTAACTCTCAGCCTCTTTTTGAAGAGCTTTAATGGGTTGGCTATAAAGCTTTGATGCATAGACAGGGATTTTTTCTTTTGTTCTGCCTCCAAGAAGTTTAAATACTGGTTTTTTAGTTATCTTCCCCATTATATCCCAGATCGCTATATCAATTGCTGAGATTGCGACCATACCAATTCCTCTTCGGCCCCAAGCATGTGTTCTTCTATACATTTTTTCCCAGATGTAAGCATAATCAAAAGGGTCTTCACCAATTACTAACGGTTTTAAATAAGTATCAATAGTTTTTTTTGCAATTTGTGGAGCTAGGGCTGCATTACCAATTCCTGTAACACCATCATCAGTTTCTATCTCACATATCAGCCATTCATGAAATCTAAACGATCCCATTGCATCTGATTTTTCAAATAGAAGATCTGAGGCATTCGTACAAAAATTATTTTGAGGTGGAACAGTTTTACCATTCCATTGGTAAACTTTTGTTCTAATTTCTTTTATTTTTGACATTATTTATTTTTATTTTCGGCCATTCTTAATGCTAATTTAAAAGAATTTAATGTTGGCTCTAGATTTGCTTTATTCTCTCCAGCTATATCAAAAGCGGTCCCATGGGCAGGTGTAGTAACAGGAACACTTAACCCTCCCGAAACTGTAACTCCCCTGTCAAATCCAAAAGCTTTTAAACCGCACTGTAATGCATCATGATACATACCAACTATACAATCGTGATTTTTATTTTTGAATGCTGTGATAAATGAAGTATCACATGGCAGTGGTCCATCAGCATCAATTCCAAGTTTTTTTGCTTCTTCTATAGCAGGTATTATTTCGTCTTTTTCTTCATTTCCAAATTCCGCATGAGGATTAAGTGCCTGGACAGCTACTCTTGGTTTTTCAATGCCACTCATTTTTAAAGTTTTGTCTAAAAGTTTAATTGGTTTTAATATATTTTCTTTTGTAATATTTTTAGCCACATCTTTTAGTGGGATGTGCGAAGTAACTCTTGCAGTCCAAAAATTATCAACAACATTAAATTCGCAACAAAATTCTTTCATCTCAAGTTTTGCTTGCATAAAATCGTGTTCGTCATTGTATTTACAACCTCCCATTATCAAACTAGTTTTATTCATCGGACCAAAATTGATAGCATCAATTTTCTTTTCTTTTGCAAGATCTAAAGCTAATTCCAAAGCATCTAATACTGTTTTTCCAGACTCAGCAGACACTTCACTTAATTTATAATCTCTGTTTGCACCTTTTGAAATATCAAGAAAAAATTTATTTTCACCATTAAAATTTATGTCTTTAAAATTTTCAACAACCTTTAAGTTTGTTTTTTTTCCAACAATCTTCTCACCATCCTCTAAAATTTTTTTTTCTCCAATAACAACTAAATTAGCTTTATTACAAATCTTGTTATCAAGTAATTTTACAATTAACTCAGGCCCTATTCCTGACGGATCACCTAATAAAACAGCTATATTGTTTTTATTTTCAGACATTTTTTTCTTTACCTCTTATGTTGGAGTATGGTTATATATTTAAATATAAATTAACTAAAGAGGGAAATAATGAAAAAAAGCTTTAAGTTGTTTTTGGCTGCTGCGTTTTTGGTGACCGAATTCTTCGTTGTAGCACTTCCGTTGATGATTACATCTGCAAAAGCAGATGGTCACCCAATTCAAGCAGTTACACATGCTGGTTTTGGTGGTGGTACAGACGTAACTACTAGAATGATGTTATTAAGAACTAGAAGATATCTAAAACAAGATATGCAATTAGTTAACAAAAAAGGTGGTGGTGGAGCTGCATCTATGGATTATATGATGACTTTACCAGCAGATGGAAATCATACTTTAACTTGGACTACTGGACATGCTGTATCTATGGCTTTGGGAAAAACCAAAGTTAAATTAAGTGATATGCAACCTTTAGCGAGAGGAACTGATGATCCTCAATTATTTGTTGTTAGTTGTAAAAATGAAATCAAGGATGCAAAAAAGTTTATTAGTGCCCAAAAATCAAAATCGTTGAAATATGGAACAACACATGTAGGTGGTATTGATGATGTAAGTGCTATTGCTTTTACAAAAAAAGGAAAACTAACAGACCCAACAATCGTTGCTTATAAAGGTGTAGGACCTATTAAAACTAACCTTATCAAAGGAGATATTGATGTAGGTGTTTTAAATTTAGGTGAAGCTGTTACTGAAATAGAAGATGGTACTTTATGTGTGTCAGTTGTCTTAGCAAGTAATAGAATGGAAAAATTAAGTAATGTTCCTACGGCTACTGAATTAGGAATTCCAGTTGTTTTATCTACAGTAAGAGGCTTTGTTACAAAAAAAGGTGTTCCTGCTGACAGAAAAAAACAATTAGAGGATGCAATGATAAAAGCTATGGAGCATAAATATTTCCAAAGTTTTTTAACTGATATTGGTCTCGATTCAACTAGTGTAGTTGGAGCTGATGAGTGGGGTAAGCAAATGGAAACTATGCTTGCAGAAATGACTGCTCAACTCAAAGCTTTAGGTTACATTAAGTAGTTTTAATTAAGTACATTTCTCAATATGAATAATGTACGTGATAATAAAAGGGCAAACAAAAGTTTGCCCTTTTTTTTTAGGACAGAATTTAAAGTTTTTTTTGCAATTATTTTAGTTTCAACAATTTTACTAATATCAACTTTTTCATTTGATACTGTTCCACCAATTTTAAACAGAGGTATTCAACCAGCAACATTTCCGAAGGGATTACTAGTCTTAATTATAGCGTTAACTTCAATTATTTATTATTTGTCTTTTAAAAAACCTTGGAAAAAAGAAAAAAGTTTACCAAGGCCTTTTTTTCTTACAATTTTAAGTTTCATTATTTTTATAATTATATCAAAAACTTTAGATTTTTTTCTAGCAATCTCAGTATTGTCAATTTTTGTTTCTTATTATTGGGGTGAAAGAAGAATTTTTTATTTATTACTAGTAAGTATAATTTTTCCTTTAGTTGTCTTTATCTTTTTTGAAATGATTTTGGGACTAAGATTTCCTCCTGGAATAATCACTAATCTTTACTATTATTAATATGGATAATTTAATTTTAATGATGGCTCCTTTGTTTAGTTCAAAGCTATTATTAGTTTTGTTATTTGGAACTTTATTTGGATTAGTTTTAGGAGTTCTGCCTGGTTTAGGTCCTACGACAGGTGGTGCATTAATATTACCTTTTACCATGACCTTAGATCCATTATCTGCAATTATTTTGTTAACATCTATATATTGCGCAGGAACATATGGAGGAGCAATTACTGCTGTACTTATAAATACACCTGGTACTCCAGCTGCGGCAGCAACATGTTTGGATGGATATCCTTTGGCTCAAAAAGGTGAGGCAGGTAGAGCTTTAGGTATGGCAACAGTTTCAAGTACAGTTGGTGGGATATTTAGTGTCATAGTTTTGGTTTTTTTCGCACCAGTATTGGCGAATCTTGCGTATGAATTTGGTCAACCTGAATATTTTGCATTAGCAATTTTCGGTTTAACTATGTTGGCTTCAATAGGTGATGGCAGTCCAATAAAAAACTTAATAGCAGGAGCTTTTGGAATTTTAATTTCAACTGTTGGAAAAGATTTTATGACATCAATAGATAGATTTACTTATGGTATAAATGAACTTTCAGTAGGTATAGGATTTATTCCAGTTGTTGTCGGTTTGTTTGCTATAAGCGAAATGTTAACCCAATCTACATTACTTGATCAAGTATTTAAGAGAGTAGCTTTAAAAGCTGTAAAACTTCCAAGTAAAGATGACTATAAAAAAACTTGGAAAACAATTCTTAGATCAAGTGGAATAGGATCATTTATAGGAGTATTACCAGCAGAGGGAGGAACTGTTGCTTCTTTAATCGGTTATTCAGAAGCAAAAAGATTTTCAAAAAATCCTGAAGAATTTGGAAAAGGATCTGTAGAGGGAATTGCAGGAGCAGAGGCAGCAAATAATGCTGCTACTGGAGGTGCAATGGTTCCTACATTAGCACTTGGTATCCCTGGAAGTGCAACCACAGCAGTCATATTAACAGGATTAATTATCCATGGAGTAAGACCAGGACCAGATTTATTTAAGGAACAACCTGAATTTCTTTATGGAATTTTTGGTGCAATGTTAGTGGCTAATGTTTTATTTTTTATTTTTGGTTTCTTTGGTGCAAAAATTTTTGCAAGAATTACTCTTGTGCCTAATAAAATTTTATGGCCAATGATATTTGCAGTATCAGTTTGTGGAACTTACTCACTAAGCCAATCAATAATTGATGTATGGATAATGCTATTTTTTGGTGTGCTAGGTTTTTTTATGAGACGATATGGTTTTTCAGTTGTTCCAGTTATTATTGGATTAATTTTAGGAGAACTCGTTGAAGGAACTTTGAGACAATCGATTGTAATATTTGACGGTAATTGGCTTATGTTTTTAACTAGACCCATTGCGTTAACATTCTTTATTTTATCTTTAATTGCACTTGCTTTTCCTTTAATAAGATCCAAAAAAAATAAAAAAATTATATGATACAATTTGATCTAGAAGGCAGAGTTGCTGTTGTTACAGGAGGAGCCCAAGGATTTGGTTTAGCAATTACAGAAAGATTTATTCAGTCAGGAGCAAAAGTAATTATTTGGGATATTGATGAAAGTGAAGCTAAAAAAGCTCTGGAAAAAATAAACTCTAAAAATTTATATTATCAAATAGTAGATGTCAGTGATTTCAAAAAGATTAATCTAAAATTAACCGAAACTGAGAGCACACACGGAAAAATAGATATTTTTGTAAACAACGCTGGTGTGGCTGGTATGAATACTACAGTTGCAGAATATCCAATAGAAGAGTGGAATAAAGTAATTAATTTAAACCTCAATGCAGTTTTTTATTGCTGTAAAGCTGTAGTTCCTTTTATGGAAAAAAATAATTATGGAAGAATAGTAAACATAGCGTCCATAGCTGGAAAAGAAGGTAATCCAAACGCAAGCGCATACAGTACATCAAAAGCTGGGGTAATTGGTCTAACCAAATCACTTGGAAAAGAACTTGCTCAAAAAAATATAGCAGTAAACTGTGTTACTCCTGCTGCTGCAAAAACAAGGATTTTTGATCAAATGACCGAGGAGCATATTAATTATATGCTTTCAAAAATTCCGAGAAATAAGTTTGCAAAAGTTGAGGAATTAGCTTCTTTAGTTACTTGGTTATCTAGTGAAGAAAATTCATTTTCAACAGCCGCTGTTTTTGATTTGAGCGGTGGCAGAGCAACGTATTAATTATGCAAATAGGTATCGATGTTGGTGCAACAAAAATAGAAAGTGTTGTTTTAGAAAATAATGGTCAAGAAAAACACAGATCTAGAACGTCATGTCCCAAAGATTATTTATCAATAATTAGCGCTATTAAAGATATTAGTCAAAAATTAGAAAAAGAATTCAAAATGGAATTACCTATTGGGGTATGTCATCCTGGTATACACTCTCCTCAAACAGGTTTGGTAAAGAATGCACCAAATTGTTATTGGTTAGAAAAAAAACCTTTTCAAAACGATTTACGTAAAGCACTTGGTAAGGAGGTTTTTTGTGAAAATGATGCAAATTGTTTTGCGTTATCTGAAGCAATTGATGGTTCAGGAAAAAACTATAAGATAGTTTATGGTATTATTTTAGGCTCAGGAGCTGGAGGGGGACTTGTAATAGACAAACAAATTATAAGTGGTCCAAATGGAGTAGCAGGTGAGTGGGGACATAATCAAATTCCATATTTTGCTGCCAAAAAAGAAAATTTTGACTCAAACAATGCTCGAGAAGCCGAAATTGAAAGTTTTATCTCTGGTTTGGGATTAGCAAAAAGATTTAATAAATTTTATGGAAAAAATTTAAAAACAAACGAGATTTTTGAGTTACATCGAAAGCATGATCTAGACGCAGAAAGATTTATAGATGATTTTAAGGTAAATCTAGCTATGTCTCTCTCAAGTATTATAAATATATTAGACCCTGATGCTTTTATATTTGGTGGGGGAGTTTCAAATGAAATTGATTTTTTAAGTGAAGTCGAATCTATGGTTAAGAAATTTGTTATAGGAAAAGAATACCAAGGGGTTTTCCTTAAACCTAAGTTTGGTGATGCAAGTGGTGTTAGAGGCGCTGCAAGACTTGGCAGAGTTGTTTCAAATTAAATTATCAACCAGAAATTGAAAAACTGAAATTTTAATTGATTAAATTTTAAAAAAAAAACTTATAAAAAATTAAATAAAATGAAAATCAACTTTAAGTTGTATAAATTATTTTTAATTTACTTTTAGTATTCCTTTTACCTATAGTTGGTGTTTATACAAAAGTTAAATAACAAAAGGGAAGATATGAGAAAACTTATAATTGCTTTAATTGCATTTGCTTTCACATCAACTTCATCTTACGCTGGTCCTAAAATTGAGGTTCTGCATTGGTGGACATCAGGTGGGGAGGCAGCTGCTTTAAAAGTTTTAAAAGATGATTTTGCTGCTAATGGTGGTGAATGGCTGGACATGCCTGTAACAGGTGGTGGTGGAGACGCTGCTAATGTGGCGTTGAAAGCAAGAATTGTTGCTGGTGATCCTCCATCTGCATCTCAAATAAAAGGTCCTACAATTCAAGAGTATGACCAAGAGGGTGTTGTAGCACCATATAACATTGATCCAATTGCTCAATCAGAAGGTTGGGATAAGTTATTAGATCCAATGATTGCTGCAGTACATAAATGTAAAAATAACAGCGGACCATATTGCGCAGCTCCTGTAAATATCCACAGAATTGATTGGATGTGGGCTAATAAAGCTGTTTTTGATGCTAATGGTATTTCAGTTCCAACAACTTGGGATGAAGTTAATGCTGCTGCTGAAAAACTTAAAGCTGCGGGAATAATTCCATTTGCTCACGGTGGTCAAGCTTGGCAAGATGCTACAGTTTTTGAAGCCGTTGCTATGGGTATTGGTGGAAATAACTACTATAAGAACTGCTATGTAGATCTAAAAGAAAGTTGTTTAAGAAGTGAGACCACAGTAAAAGTTTTTGACCAAATGAGAAAACTTCAAAGTTATACTGATGAAGGTAGTCCAGGAAGAGACTGGAACGTTGCTACTGGAATGGTAATTGAAGGAAAAGCAGGTTTCCAAATTATGGGTGACTGGGCTAAGGGAGAGTTTACTGCTGCTGGAAAAACACCTGGAGTAGATTACTATTGTTCTCCAACTCCTTCTAATAATGGTTACTTATACAATGTAGATAGCTTTATATTCTACAAAACAAGTGATCCAGATAAACAAGAAGGTCAAAAATTGTTAGCAAAACTAATGATGGGTAAAAACTTCCAAAAAGTATTTAACCTATACAAAGGTTCTATTCCAGCTAGATTAGATGTTTCAATGGATGAGTTTGACAAATGTGCAAAAACTTCAAACGCGGATATTAAAACTGCAGGTGCTAGTGGTGGACTAGTTCCAAGTTTTGCTCATGGTATGGCACAAGGAAATACTATGAAAGCTGCTCTACAAGATATTATTACAGAACACTTTAATTCTAATATGTCTTCAGTAGATGCTGCAAACGCATTGGCTGACTCAGTTCTAGCTAATATGTAATACATAAAAAATCTAAAGGCCACTTTTAACTAAGTGGCCTTTTTTTTAATCAAAAAAATATTTATAATGTTCAAGTGGTTAGAAAAAAATTTACCAAAAATCGTAATGGCTCCAGCAGTTGGACTAATTGGTTGGTTTGTTTATGGTTTTGTGCTTTGGACTTTATATATATCTTTTACAAATTCAAAAATTTTACCAAAATATGAATTATGGGGTTTTGGACAATATGAAAAGTTATGGGCTTCAAGAAAATGGCTTATATCGGTAGATAACCTATTAGTTTTCACAGCTTTATTCTTAATTTTTTGCATTGTTATAGGAATAATTTTAGCAATTTTTTTAGATCAAAAAATTAGAGCTGAGGGTGTCTTAAGAACGATTTATTTATATCCAATGGCACTATCATTTATTGTTACTGGAACTGCATGGAAATGGATTTTAAATCCAACTCTTGGAATACAGAAAATGTTTATTGATTGGGGATTTGAAAATTTCACTTTTGATTGGTTGGTCAATAGGGAAATGGCTATTTACACCATTGTTATAGCAGGTGTATGGCAATCTGCTGGTTTTGTAATGGCTTTATTTTTAGCTGGATTAAGGTCAGTCGAGGATGAAATTGTAAAAGCTGCAAAAATAGACGGAGCTGGTTTATTTACCGTTTATTGGAAAATATTACTACCTATGATGAGACCTGTATTCTTTACAAGTTTTGTAATTTTAGTTCATATATCTATTAAAAGTTATGATCTTATAGTTGCCTTAACACAAGGTGGACCAGGTATTTCAACCACAATGCCAGCTTTATTTATGACACAAGCAGCATTTCATAAAAGTCAAGTAGGATTATCTGCAGCAAGTGCGATGATGATGTTTATGGCTGTCGCTGCTGTAATAATTCCTTATTTATATTCGGAATTGAGGAGAGAAAATGCAAGATAACTATCAATCATCTTCTTATAAAGAACTAGAACAAAAGTCTAAATATACAAATATTTTTTTGAGGTGGTTTTTGTATTTTGTTTTAATTCTTTTTGCCTCCTATTTTATTTTCCCTCTTTATGTAATGGTTGTTACATCACTTAAAACAATGGAAGAAATTCGACAAGGAACACTTTTAACTTGGCCTAGCTCATTAAATTTTGACTCATGGTTAGTTGCTTGGGGAGGAAGAGGTTATGGAGCAGGAGATACTTTTTTAAGACCATATTTTTGGAATTCAATTAAGATGGTTGTACCAGCGGTATTTTTTTCTACATTCATAGGAGCAATGACGGGTTATGTTTTAACTAAATGGAGATTTAGAGGAGATCAATGGGTTTTTCTATTTTTATTATTTGGATGTTTTATTCCTTTCCAAGCAATATTACTTCCTATGGCTAGAACTCTGGGAACTTTAGGAATATCAAATTCAGTTGTCGGACTTGTATTAGTTCATACAGTCTACGGAATTCCATTTACTACTTTATTTTTTAGAAATTATTATATTTCAGTGCCTACCGAATTAGTGAAAGCTGCAAGAATAGACGGGGCAGGTTTTTTTAAAATATTTTTTAAAATTTTACTTCCTATTTCGGCACCAATAATAGTTGTAACTGTTATTTGGCAATTTACCCAAATCTGGAATGACTTTTTGTTTGGATCAACTTTTTCATTTGGAGAGGCAGCACCAATTCAGGTTGCTTTAAACAATATGGTTTTATCAAGCACAAGTGTTAAAGAGTATAATGTCGATATGGCCTCAGCAATTATCGCTGGAATACCAACACTTATTGTATACGTTTTAGCAGGAAAATATTTTATTAGAGGATTAACTTCAGGAGCTGTGAAAGGATAAGCATGAAAACTTTAAAAATTGAGGAACTATCAAAAAACTTTGGAACGACTGAGGTATTGAGAAAAATTAATTTAGAAATTGATGAGGGAAATTTTTTAGTACTATTGGGACCCTCTGGATGTGGAAAGTCAACTTTATTAAATATTATTGCAGGGCTTGAAACAATTAATGAGGGAAATGTTTTTATAGATGATTATAATGTTAGTAAAGTAGAGCCAAAAGATAGAAATATTGCAATGGTATTTCAATCTTATGCACTCTATCCATCCATGAATGTAAAAGAAAATATGGTTTTTGGTCTTAAGCAAGCCAAAACCTCAAAAGAAAAAATTGAAGAACAATTGGAAAAAGTTTCAACATTTTTACAGGTAGATAAATTATTAGAAAGAAAACCATCTCAGTTATCTGGAGGTCAAAGGCAGAGAGTTGCTATTGGTAGAGCTTTAGTAAGAGAGCCAAGAATTTTTTTATTTGATGAACCATTATCAAATTTGGATGCAAAATTAAGAGTAGAAATGAGAAGAGAAATAAAAAAACTTCACCAACAATTAAAAACTACTGTAGTCTATGTAACTCACGACCAGACAGAGGCAATGAGTTTAGGAACAAAAATTGCCATAATGAATCACGGAGTAATTCAACAAAATGATACTCCAGAAAATATATATAATAAACCTAGTAATACTTTTGTAGCAGATTTTATTGGATCACCATCGATGAATTTAATCAAAGGTAAATTAATTGAAAATTCAAATAATATTTCGTTTATTGCTGATGGATCAACTTTAGAGGTTCCAATTAATAATTATGACTTTATAGAAAAGCCAGATTTAAATAACAAAGAAATATATTTTGGAATTAGACCAGAGCATATTTATTTTAAAAAATTTAATGAGGAAGACTTTGATATTAATCTACGAGCTGATTTAAGTGAGTATATTGGTCATGAACAAATAGTCACATTAGACTATTCAAATCAAGAAATTCTAGCAAAATTCCCTTCTACAATTAAGATTGAACTTGAAAAAGAAATGAAATTATATTTTGATTTAAAACATACATCTTTATTTGATTTTAAGACAAAGGTAAGACTTTAATTATGAAGGTAACATACTCAGATTTAAAAAATAAAAGAGTATTTATTTCTGGAGGTGGTTCTGGAATTGGAGCTACTATTGTTGAATATTTTTGTGAACAAAAAAGTGAAGTTTACTTCATAGACATTGACATTAAATCATCTAATAAATTAATTAAAAAGATAAAAAAAAAGAGATTCAGAGTTCCTAAATTCATTGAATGTAATATTTTGGATGTTAAAAAATTACAAAAAATTATTAAAGATATTATTTCCAAAAAAGGTGCAATTCATTGTTTAATTAATAGTGCTGCAAATGATGATAGGCATACTACAGAACAAGTTGATGAGAAGTATTGGGAAAATAGAATGGGAATTAATTTAAAACATTATTTTTTTGCTGCACAAGCAGTTGTAAAAGGTATGAAAAAAATCAAATCAGGATCTATTGTTAATCTGAGTTCAGTATCATGGGTATTAGGAGAAGGGGATAAAGTTGTTTATGAAACGGCAAAATCAGCTGTGGTCGGTTTAACTAGATCTTTCGCTCAAGAATTTGGGAAATACAACATTAGAACTAATTCTGTCATACCAGGCTCAATTGCCACAGAGAGACAGATAAAGCACTGGCTTACACCTAAATACAAAAAACTTATATTAGATAGTCAGGCAATTAAAAGACAACTTAAACCAGATGATGTAGCTAGCTTGGTATTATTTTTATCATCAGATCAGTCTTCAGGGTGCACAAAGCAAAGTTTTGTTGTTGATGGTGGAATAACTTAATTTTAAGTAAAAAATAATTTTTATTAATTTATAAGAAATAAAACTTAAAGATTTGATAAAATAGATTTAGAACATTCAATAGTATTGCATTCACCACCCAAATCTTTAGTTCTATTTTTTTCATTTTTTAAAGATTTTTCAATAGCTTTTACAATTGAATTAGCAGCTTCTTTTTCCCCCAAATAATCTAACATCATTGCACCAGACCAAATTTGTCCAACCGGATTAGCAACTCCCTTTCCAGCTATATCAGGTGCAGAACCATGTACCGGCTCAAACAATGACGGGTATTTATTTTCCGGATTAATATTACCTGATGGAGCAATTCCAATAGTTCCAGTGCAAGCTGGTCCCAGATCAGATAAAATATCTCCAAATAAGTTTGATGCCACAACTACATCAAACCATTCAGGGTTTAAAACAAATCTTGCTACCAAAATATCAATGTGAAATTGATCAGTGTTAATTTCAGGATAATTTTTTTTCATTTTTTCAAAACGTTCATCCCAAAATGGCATGGTGATCGAAATACCATTAGACTTCGTTGCATTTGTTAATTTTTTTCTTTTTCTAATTTTTGCTAATTCAAAAGCAAATTTTTGAACTCTATCAATTCCATGAGCAGACATAATTGTTTCTTGAATGGCTATTTCACGATCTGTATTTTTGTACATTCTTCCACCAACAGATGAATATTCTCCTTCGGTGTTCTCCCTAACAATCATCATGTCAATATCTCCAGGTTTTTTATTAGCTAATGGTGAATTTACACCTGGGAAAAGCTTAACCGGTCTAAGATTTATATATTGATCAAACTCTCTTCTGAACTGGAGGAGAGATCCCCATAAAGAAATATGATCAGGCAACTGATCTGGCATTCCTACTGCACCGAAAAATATTGCATCATGTTTAATCAGAGTATCTTTCCAATCATCAGGAAGCATTTTTCCGTGCTTTTCATAATAATCACATGATGCAAAATCGTATTCTGTAAAGCTTATTTTAAATTGATGTTTTAAGGCTACATCTTTAAGTACTTTAATTCCTTCTGGCACCACTTCTTTTCCAATCCCGTCTCCAGGAATAGCTGCAACATTATATTCTTTCATAAATGATAGGTATACTTCAAAAACTCACAAATGCCATTGTTAAATAATCTTTAAACTTTTAAACATTCATTGTTTTGCCAAATTTTATTTGTTAATTTTACTTATGAAAAAGTTAGTTCTTACAATTTTACTAAGCATATTTTTTTCTGTTAACTCAAATGCCGCATGCGATGATCCATTAACTGAAGGTGTAGATTATTCTAATTGTAGATTTTCTGATGCACAAGATTTACAAGGAAGCTATTTCCCAAATTCTAATTTGTCTTTTGCAAGTTTTATTCAGGTAAATTTAGACAAAAGCATAATGATGAACTCCAATTTATCATTTGGAACATTTCCCGAGTCTACATTTGTAAGAGCTAATCTGTATGAAACAGTTTCTATAGGTGCCAATTTTGAAAAAACAAATTTCACTGGTGCCAATCTAACAAGAGTGGATTTTATGGGGGCAACTTTAATTGAAGCTAATTTTCAGAACTCAAATTTAATGGAGTCAAACTTTACCTCTTCAAATATAACTAATGCTAACTTTGATGGTGCTAATTTAATTGGTGCAACTTGGACTAATGGACAAACATGTGGTCCAGAGTCAATTGGAACCTGCAATCAATAGTCAATGAGCAGTTCCGTTAAGACTGATGATGTAATCTTCAATTTTTTTAAGCAAATTTGTGATGAAAAAGATGATCAAAAATGTGTTGAGCTTGGAAAAAGCTGGATAAATGCAATGGAAACTAATTTATCTAATATGGAGGCAAACTTAAACGGTGCTGATAAATTAAAGCACAAAGATGACATTCAAAGTAATAGAGATCATTTGAATAGTTTAAAAAACAAAACCTCCTCTGAGTGGAGAGATTATGCAACTCAATGTATGGTTGAAATACTAAGTCAAAAATAAAATTAAAAAATTTTTAAGCTTTTCTTTTCAACGTGTATATAATAGAAAATTTACAAGGGGTGTCTTTATAGACTGAGATTATACCCTAAGAACCTGTCCGGTAATTCAGAAAGGGATAAAATGGATAAAACATACTTTATAAGTCAATCATCATCATTAACATTAGTTATATTTATAAGTTTAATATTTGTAATTTTTGGAATTTATCATTCAAAAAAATTCCAAGGAATAAATAATTATTTAACTGCGAATAGAAATATTGGTTTGTTTTCGCTTACAACAAGTTTAGTTGCATCAGCATTAGGCGCCTGGATTTTATTTGGACCAGCTTCAGCTTCAACATGGGGTGGCATAGGAGCAGTAATTGGTTATGCATTGGGAACTGGTTTTCCAATGATATTTTTGATTTATTTGGGAAAAAAAATTAGAAGAGACTTTCCTAAAGGCTCTTCACTTATTGAATATATGAGAAAAAAATTTGGTAAAAGTTTATTTAAATTAATTTTGCTAATGACAATTTTTTATATGTTTATTTTTTTATGTGCAGAAGTTACTGCTGTAGCTGTCCTAATTAATTATATTTCTGGAACAGAATTATGGATTACTGCATTGATAGTTATTATTTCTACTTTAACTTATACTTTGTATGGAGGTTTGAGGGCTTCAATCTTTACAGATAATATTCAGATGTTTGTCATAGCAGTTTTGTTATTGATAACAATTTCATACATTACATTGTTTAATGGAAATAATTTTTCTTTTGAGTTTATTGAAAGTAAAAATCCTCAGCTCTTGAGCTCTTCTTATGTACCAAGCTATACTGCAGGTTTGACTTTTTTTATCGCAGTAGCTGCAACAAATTTATTTCATCAAGGTAATTGGCAAAGAGTTTATGCTGCTAAAAATTATGAAACACTTAAAAAAGGATTGATTATTTCCTTTTTAATTATTGTTCCAATTGTATTCTTAATGGGTTTTATAGGTATGGTGTCTTTTTCAGTTGATCCAACTAACAGACCAGATCTTGGATTTTTTACATTACTGTTAAAAGAGCAAACTAAATTATTGTCATTATTAATTATCGTTCTTGGATTGGCTTTAACTATTTCGACAGCAGATACACTAGTTAATGCGATATCAAGTCTGTTTGTAGTTGATGGCAAAGCAACATTTAATTTTGATAAGAAAACCGATTATTTAAAACTTTCTAAATATTTCATTATCGGGCTGTCAATTATTGTATTTGTTATTGCTTCAAAAGGATTTGATATATTATATTTATTTTTGCTAGCAGATTTATTTTGTTGTGCTTTTGTTTTAACTGTTTTTTATAGTTTCTATAATAAAAGAATTAACGAAAAGATTGCTTACATTTCCATAATAGCTGGATTAATTGCTGGATTTTTAATGTTTCCTTTTCCAGATTTTTCTAAAAGTTTATTGGTAGGAGTGTTGGTACCAAAAGAAGTATTTAGCTCTTTTGTTTCTCAATCTTTATTATTTTTATCTTTTTTAATTGCAACTTTTTTGCCAGCTGTGATTTTAAAAATAAAAAAATTTTAATTACTAAATTGAGGATTTTATAGCTTCATAAAGTAAGTCTTTGGTAGTTTCTCCAAGACTTCTATAAACTTCTTCTTTATTTTTGAAAATTATAAGAGTTGTTTGATATTGAACATTAAATAAATCAGCTATGTTTCTGTTTGTTACATCAAAAGAAAAATATTCAATATTATCAAACTCTATGTCATTTAATTTACCATCATTTTTTGCTTTATTTAAAATTTTCATTTGTCCTTCACAAGATGAACAATACTTAATCCAAGAACTAATTATAATAACTTTCCCTTCAGATTGAGCCTTATTAAACAGCTTTTGATCAAAAGTTGTTTCCTTTTCCATAGCATTGGCATTCAATATAAATAAAAACAAAAAAGAGATAAAAATTTTTTTCATAATGTTAAATTACAATAAATTAAAATTTATTGTAATCCCACAAATTGTCTCTATATAACCTATCTAAATGTCGACTAATCAAATCACAATTAAAGATTTATCAAAGGTTTATGATAATGGATTTGAAGCTTTAAAAAAAATTAATTTAGATATTAAAAAAGGTGAAATTATCGCTCTTCTAGGACCTAATGGTGCTGGTAAGACAACTTTAATTAGTATTATCTGTGGTATCGTAACACCTTCATCAGGAAAAGTAACTGTTGAAGATTTTGATATTATTCATGATTATAGGGAAACCCGTTCAAGAATTGGATTAGTTCCTCAAGAACTAACATTAGAATTATTTGAAACAGTTTTTGATAATGTTTCATATTCAAGAGGGTTAAATGGAAAAAAGCCGAATCCAAAACATATTGAAAAAATTTTAAAAGATTTAAGTATATGGGATAAAAAAGATTCAAGACTTAGACAGCTATCTGGTGGTATGAAGCGAAGAGTTTTAATTGCTAAAGCTTTATCTCATGAACCTTCAATATTATTTTTGGATGAGCCAACAGCAGGGGTAGATGTTGAGCTCAGAAGAGATATGTGGAAAGTGGTTGAGGATTTGAGAAAGACTGGAGTTACTATCATCTTAACAACTCATTATATAGAAGAAGCTGAGGCAATTGCTGACAGAGTAGCTGTAATTAATCAAGGAGAGATTATTGTTATCGATAAGACAGATGAATTGTTAAAAAAAATGGGTCATAAAAAATTAACTATAAATCTTCAAAATGAGTTAAATAAAGTGCCTGGCAGTCTAGAACCATATAACTTAGAAATAGGAAGTGATAATAAATCAGTTAATTATACTTATAATGTTAACGCAGAAAGTACTGGTATAACTAATTTACTAAAAGATTTAAAGGATGCAGGTTTGAAACTTCAAGATCTTAAAACAGAACAAACTACATTAGAGAAAATATTTGTAAATTTAGTTAAGGAGAATAATGAAATTTAATTATTACGCATTTAGAGCAATGTACTTTCATGAAATGGATCGTTTCAAAAGAACATTGATGCAATCTTTATTTTCACCAGTTCTCTCAACTTCATTATATTTTATTGTTTTTGGATCTGTTATAGGTGGTTATGTGGAAAAAATTGATGGTATCAGTTATGGATCTTTCATTGTTCCAGGTTTATTAATGCTTACATTGTTAACTCAATCAATAAGTAACACTTCGTTTGGTATTTTTTTTCCAAAATTTAACGGCACCATGTATGAAATTCTTGCAGCACCTATTTCAACATTTGAAATTGTACTAGCATTTGTTGGTGCTGGTGCAACTAAAACATTACTTGTCGGTGTAGTAATTTTTTTAACAGCTACTTTTTTTGTAGAAGTTCAAGTTAAGTATCCATTGTTAATGATTTTTTTATTAGTATTAGTTGCTTTTACATTTGCTTTATTTGGATTTTTAATTGGCTTAATGAGCTCTAATTTTGAACAAATGTCAATTGTTCCAACTCTAGTGATCACACCTATGGTTTTTTTAGGTGGAAGCTTATACTCTTTAGATATGCTACCAGAATTTTGGCAGACGGTTACTTATTTCAACCCAGTAGTATATTTAATTAATGGTCTGCGATTTGCATTTTATGGAGTTTCTGACTTTAATATATGGATTAGTGTAAGCTTAATGGTTCTATTCCTAGTTATTTGTGTGACTATCGTATCTGTACTACTAAAAAAAGGTTATAAAATTAAGACTTAACTACTAGCTATTTTCTTTTTAGGATCATAAAAAGGCTTTTCAACTACAATAGCTTCAAATTTATTCTCATTTGTTTCAACTATTAACTTAGTTCCAACTGCAGAATATTTAATATTTACCATTGCAAGTGCAATATTCTTTTTTAATCTTGGCGAATATACAGCAGAGGTTACTTTACCAATTTTATTATTATCTTTTTTAATAGACCAGAAAGTTGTATTTGGACCAGATAGCGGTTCACAATTAATCTCTAAGCCAACTTGTTTTCTTTTAATTCCTTCGGATTTAATTTTTTTTAAAGCAGCCTTTCCTATAAATTCAATATCGTTATCTAAAGACACTAAACGGTCAAAACCTAATTCAAATGGATTTGTATGTATATCAGCATCAGCGTGATATGATAGCATTCCACCTTCAATTCTTCTTATAGAAGAAGTGTGACCTGGCTGAAGACCATATTCTTTTCCAGCATTCATTATTTTTTCATACAGTTCATTTCCTTTAGAACCATCTCTTAAAAATAATTCATAACCAAATTCACTCGACCAGCCTGTTCTAGAAACAATTAAAGGTATGCCATCTAAATTATATTCTTTAAACCAATAATATTTTAAATCTTTAATACTCTCACCGAATAATTTAAACATGATGTCTTTTGAAGTAGGACCTTGTAACTGTAATGGTGAAACATCAGGTTCAGATATATTGACATTTAAACCTGAATTAACTGCAACGCCTTGAGCCCAAAACAATACATCACTGTCTGCAAGTGAAAGCCAAAAATGATTTTCGGCCAATCTTAACAAAACTGGATCATTTAATATTCCACCCTCGTTATTAGTTATTAAAACATATTTACACTGACCAATCGAAATATTTGAAAGATCTCTAGGGGTTAACAGTTGAGTAAATTTGTATGCATCTGGCCCAGTAATTTCTACCTGTCTTTCAACAGCAACATCACAAAGAATTGATTTTTCAATTAAATTCCAGAAATTTTGCTCAGGATTACCAAAATCTCTTGGAATATACATATGATTGTAGACCGAAAAACCAGTTGCACCCCATTTCACTGTAGAGTCAAAATAGGGAGATTTCCTAATTTGAGTACCAAAACCAAAGTTTTTATTAGTCATTTTGAAAAATGCTTAACAGATGTGATTAGTTTTGCAAAGAAATTCAATTTGCATCAATTAGTTTCTTAGTATTGAGAGATTAAATTAATTAAAAAAATAGCCCAGTTAAGGGCTATAAAAAAATGGAGAGGGGGATTTATTTTTTAAAATTGTTCAGATTCTGTTGATCCAGCCATTGCGTTTGTTGAGGTTTGACCACTGCTAATAGTATTTGAAACTGCATCAAAATAAGACGTACCGACTTCTCTTTGGTGTTTTACGCTAGTATATCCATCTTTTTCTCTAGCAAATTCTTGTTCCTGGATTCTTGAGTAAGCAGACATACCTTCTTTTCTATATTTCTCAGCAAGTTCAAAAATTGCAATATTTTGTGTATGAAATCCTGCTAAAGTAATAAATTGGAATTTATAACCCATTTTAGAAATCTCTTTTTGAAATGATGCTATTTCATTGTCACTTAAATGTTTTTTCCAGTTAAAAGAGGGAGAGCAATTGTAAGCTAACATTTGTCCTGGATATTTTGAATGAATTGCATCAGCAAATTTTTTAGCTTCTTCTAAGTTAGGAGTTGCTGTTTCACACCAAATTAAATCACAATATGGAGCATAAGCTAAACCTCTGGAAATGGCTTGATCAATTCCATGTCTTACATAATGAAAACCTTCTGGGGATCTTTCTCCTGTTAAAAAAGGTTTATCATTTTCGTCGTAATCATTAGTAATAAGTTTTGCAGCATTAGCATCAGTTCTTGCACAAATAACTAATGGAACATCAGCGATATCTGCTGCAAGTCTTGCAGCTTTTAAATTTTTTACTGCTGATCCAGTTGGAATAAGAACTTTACCTCCCATATGGCCACATTTTTTTTCACTTGCTAATTGATCTTCAAAATGAACACCTGCTACACCAGCTTTAATAAATTTTTTAGTAAGTTCAAAAACATTTAATGGACCTCCAAAACCGGCTTCTCCATCTGCAATGATTGGTAGCATATAGTCTATCTTGTTTTCTTTAGTCATTTCTCCATCAGCAATTTCCATGTGCTGAATTTGATCTGCTCTTAACAATGCATTATTGATTGACTCAACTAATTTAGGGGCACTATCATAAGGATAAAGTGATTGATCTGGATACATTTCTCCAGCTGTATTTGCATCAGCAGCTACTTGCCAACCACTGAGGTATATGGCTTTTAAACCTGCTTTAGCATGTTGAACAGCATGGTTACCCGACATGCAACCTAAAGTATTAACATAGTTTTCCTCATTTAGTAGTTTTCTTAATTTTAAAGATAATTGTTTACATAATGAATATTCAATCTTTATTGAACCTCTCAAGCGCTCAACGTCCTGTTTTGTAAATTCACTATCAAATGAAGTTATGTTATTTACTTGATCTATAATTTTCTCAGCGCTCATATGCTCCTTATCCAGCTATAATTTTAGAAAATAAATTTAAGTAGAAAAAACTAATTATTATCGCTTGAAGTTTCGATAAGATCGTTCATTCCACTTGAACCCCAATCACAGTGATCATCCCTCATGTAAATACCTCTACTATTATGACGATCTAAATCCTCTTTTCTTATGATTTGAGCTTCATTTTCTGTGTTTTTTATTTTTTTGTTCATGTAAATCTTATAATTTACTAAATTTACAAAAGCTATAAAAAAAGATAAAAAGCTTGTAAATCAAATAAAAAAATTGTAAAAATAAATTTACAAAATTTACAAAAAGTAAAATGAGTCAAATAGATCTAAAAATAGGCCCAAAAATCAAGGCATTTAGAAGACAACTTGGACTTCAAGCAAACAAATTAGCTGAAGATTTAAAAATTTCTCCTAGTTATTTAAATTTAATCGAGAGTGGTAAAAGAAAAATTGATGGAGATTTGCTTTTAAATGTCTGTGAAAAGTTAAATATTCAACTATCTGACCTTACATCAAAAACTGATATTAATCTTCAAAACACTATCTCAGAAATTCTAGATGATAGTTTGTTTGAGGATTTAGATATTTTAGGACCAGAAGTAAAAGATTTAGTTAGTACAAATCCAAAAATTGGAAAAGCAATAGTTAGATTAGGAGATATATTAAAGAAAAAAGATCATGAATTAATAAATAAGATTGAGACACTCTCTGGAAAAATTGTAGACAATAGAAAAAATTCTTTTCCAGGTGAAGTAATCTCTGACTTCTTACAGGACAATAAAAATTACTTTCCAAAATTAGAAGAATTTGCAAATAAAGTTTTTGATAAAATCCAAAAAAATAATCGAACTCGATATATTGCACTTTGTGAATATTTAAATACCGAGTATTCTATAACAGTAAAAGATGTAATCCCTGACGAGAAAAAACCTTTTTCAAAAATTTATAAAAAAAATAAAAAAGAACTTTTATTAAGCGATTATAGTTCATTAGAGACTAAAAAATTATATGCTGCTGCTCAAATAGCTCAAGAGGGAGCAAGTAAAGAAATAGATAATTATTTATCAAAATTTAATTTTCCATCTGAAGAGTCTACAAAATTAACAAAAGTTGCTTTGTTAAATTATTGTGCTGCTGCAATTTTAATGCCCTATAAATTATTTCACGCTGAATGTAAAAAACTTAAATATGATTTAGAGTTATTACAAAATACATTTGCAACATCCTTTGAACAAGTTGCACATAGAGTAACATGCTTGCAAGATCCAAAACTTCCTGGAATTCCATTTCATTTTTTAAGAGTAGATATGGCTGGCAATATTTCTAAAAGATTTTCATTATCAGGAATTGATATTCCAAGATATGGTGGAGCTTGCCCTAGATGGAATGTTTATTCAGCATTTACAAGACCTGGAATCATTCAAGCCGCAGTTAGTAAAATGAACAATGGTGAAAAATATGTTTGTATTGCAAGAACCGTAGAAAAGGGTATTGGAAGATTTGGACAAGCTAAAAGTGTTTTATCAATTGGTCTTGGTTGTGAAGCGAAATATGCAAAAGATTTTGTTTATACAGAAAACATAAATATCAATGACAAATCTTCAGAAATACCAATTGGTGTGTCCTGTAGGACCTGTGACAGATTAGATTGTTCACAAAGAGCTTTTCCACCTTTACATAAAAAATTTGATATAGATTTAAACTCTAGAGGAGTTTCTGTTTATGTTAGTGATAGTAATTCCAAATAATGATAAAATTTATAATCCCAGCTGTTATAGTTTTCTTGATTGTTTTGTTTTGGGAAAAAATTACTGAATTTGCTGAAAAAAAATTAAATATTAAACTTAATTATATAGTTGTTAGCACCATTGTTGTAATTATAGCAACTATTCTCTTACTCTTAAATTACTAGAGAAAATGCCAAAAATTGATCATTCAAAATATAAAATTGAGGAGTCTGATGGTGTATTTACATTCAAAAATGACAATACAACATTAGGCTTTGTAAGATTTAATAGCATAGGAGAAGTAGAATATATTTTTGTAAATCCATTGTTTAGAAAGCAAGGTTTAGCCACAAAATTATTAAAACTAGTAAAAGACAAAACAAGAAAAAAAATTATACTTCAAAAACCTATAAGTCCTCTAGGGTCTAAATTATTGAATTCTTTAAATCGATGGAAATAAAATCTCATAGTTGTTTTTACTTACCGTAATTTTAAAAAATTATTGATTTCTTATAAGTGGATAGATTTTGGGATTCAAATATTTTAAATTGGTAATTAAAATCAATATTAAAGTAATAAACCCAATTGAAAGACCTAAATAAAATAAAACTTTAAAGTCAAACTGCCAAACTAGTTCAAATATATTTTCCATTATAAATTTAGACCCTATTACAGCAAAAAAAGTTGCAATCAAAATCACAGACATAAAAATAATGATAAATTCAATTAAGGATGATAAAATAATTTGTTTTTTTGAAAAACCTAAGATTTTGAAAACTAGATTTTGATATTCTTTAATTTTTCCCTGAACAATGATTGCACTTGATATTACAATTAAACCTATAATAATTGTTACAGCAGAAATTAAAGTAACAGCAATAAATACTTTGTTTAAAACTGTAGTTACTTTTAAAAGATAATCTGCAATTTTAATCATGGATAAACTTGGCATTACCTCCAGCATTTCTGTTTCATCAAATTTATCAGTATTAAATTTTGCAGTTGCTAAATATTCATATGGTATTTTATTTGCAAATTGTGGGTTAAACAGCATTGCAAAATTAATACTTAGATCACGGTAATCTACTTCTCTAAAGTTTATTACTTTCCCATCAATTTCACGTCCATAAATGTTTAAAGTAAATACATCGCCCAATCTAATATTAAAATCTTTTGCAACTTTAGCATCCAGTGATATTTGTAACTGATTTGGCTTAGATAAATCCCACCATTCACCCTTTATGAGTGGATTATCTTTTGGAATATCCTCTACCCACGAAGATCTTCGTTCACTTCGAATTACCCAGTAACTATCATTATCTGGTTTGATGTATGTATTAGGATCAACTCCATTAATTTTTACAATACCAGATGATACCATTGGAACTATTTCAATATTTGCATCTTTATCCATATTTAAAATACCTTGCTCAAATTTTTCACGCTCTCCTTTTTGTATTCCAACAAAAAAATAATCAGGTGCAATATCAGGTATTGATTTAGCAATTTCTCTTTGGAAATTAGTACCCACTAAAGCCAAAGTTAACAATAATGTAACGCCCAACCCCAGAGACATTACAG
The DNA here is from genome assembly GCA_902561095.1 of uncultured Pelagibacteraceae bacterium. Lineage (GTDB taxonomy): Bacteria > Pseudomonadota > Alphaproteobacteria > Pelagibacterales > Pelagibacteraceae > Pelagibacter. The sequence continues at coordinate 53,656 of CACEOF010000005.1, forward strand.
TAATAGGAGTAATACTTTTTGTTTGAGTAATATTTTTAATTGAGACTTTAAGCGAAACAATTGAACTAGACTTAAATTTTTTTAGAAGAAAAATAATTAATTTAGAAAGTAAGAAAAAAACTATTAAACACACAAAAAAAGCAACAAAATATCCCAAACTATAGGTTGGCTGTTCAGATCCAATTGTAAATAATAAAATTAAAATAGATAACATTATAAAACTTACAGCGACTGATTTTGTTGAATAATAAAATCGTAGATTTTGAAATACATTTCTAAACAAATTAGAAGCTTTTACTTGATCAACAGAACTTATTGTTGGTATAGAAAAAATTACAAGGACCAGTAATCCAACCAAAAATATTTTAAAAAAATTTAAAAATGAAAAAACAGGGTAAACATTTAATCCCAATCCATCAGACAAGTATTTATCTGCTATTGGAACAATTAAGAAACTAGAACCATAGGAAATTACAGTAATAACAAACAGTAAAATAAATAATTGCAGATAATACAGTGTTTTTATATTTCCAGAATAAAATCCAACTGCTTTTCTGACAGCAATTGACATATTGTTTTGATTGATAAAAGATAACAAAGTATTTGCAATTCCAATTCCTGCGATCAACATTGCGCTTATAGATACAAGAGATAAAAATTGAGAAAAATTGTTAATAATTCTTTTAATACCACTTGCTGAATTTTCAGGGTATCTAAGTTTTACTTTTTGGTCGTTTTTAAAAATATTTTCGATTTTTTTTTCTATTAGTTCTGGGTCTTCATCATTGTTAAATTTTACTTTATATTCATAATTTAAAAAACTTCCTATTCCATTTAGTTTTAATATTTCTAAAGTTTGTTTGCCAGCTAGGGCCCAATCACCAAATGCAACAAATCCACTTACATCTGGTACTGATTTAATAATTCCAATGACAGTAAAGTTTTGGTCTTGAACTTTAACTTGCTCGTTAATTTTTATGTCAAGTGTCTTTGATAAACTTTTGTTAATTAAAATTGTATTTGGCTCTCTTTGCATCCTTTCATAAGCATCGATTGGCTCATAATCAACTTCACCATAAAGTGGATATTTTTCATCCACAGTTTTAATTCTTGTAAATAAAGATTTATTTTTCTCTCTTCCAGTTGTTGAAAGCATCGTACTAAATTCAATCATTTGAGATACTGTTGCAAATTCTTTAACTTGATTTACCAAATCCAAGTTTCCTTGATTACGATTGTAATCAATCTCTAAATCCCCACCTAATAATGCTTTGGCATTATCATTTAGCTCTTTTTTCAAACTATCTTCGATTGTGAAAATAGCACTTAAAATAAAAAGGCTAATAAACAGAGTTATAATGATGCTTGAGATTTTATGATAGTTTCTACTTAAATCTTTTAAAGCATATTTAAGTATTAAATTAAATTCTGAAGAGTTATTTGATTTTTCCATCTTTAATTTTAATTTTTCTTTTTGCCTTATCGGCAAGTTTTGGGTCATGAGTTACCATAATTAAAGAAGAACCTTCTTCTTTCACATATTTAAACAATATATTTGAAATCAATGTAGAGTTTTCAGTATCTAAATTACCAGTTGGTTCATCAGCTAAAATCAATTCAGGTTTCATAGCGATTGCTCTTGCTATGGCTACTCTTTGCTGTTCCCCACCAGATAGTTGACTTGGAAGATTATTAAAACGATATTTTAAACCAAAACGATCTAATAGAATCTTTGCTTCTTTTTCAGGATTTTTAAAATTATTTAGTTCAAGTGTTAAAGCAACATTTTCAACAGCAGTATAATTTGGGATTAAATAAAAAGATTGAAATACAATTCCAATATTTTTTTTTCTAATTTTTGACACTTCATCCTCATTAAGGCTTGTAATTTCTTGATTTTGGAAAATAATCTTTCCAGAGGTTGGCTTCTCTAATCCACCAACTAGCATTATTAAACTAGTTTTTCCCGAACCACTTTCACCTACAACTGAAACAGTTTCTTTCTTCTTAATATTTAAATCTATATTCTTTAAAACTCTGATATTATCTTTGCCAGTTTGGTATTTGAGATTTATTTTTTTTAATCTTAGAAGTGTGGACATGAATAAAACTTTATTTATAAAAATTTTGCTAATCCTTCTAGTGCACATAAATGCAAGTGCAATAGAAAAGGTAGTATTATTTGGAGACAGCTTAATGGCTGGTTATGGTTTACCTAAAGAACATCATTTATCCTTAGTTTTAGAGAATAAATTAAAAAAAGATGGATTTAATATTCAAGTTATAAATGGAAGTGTTTCAGGCAGTACATCTTCAGGTGGATTAAATAGAGCAGAGTGGAGTTTATCTGACCCAGCCATAGATCTTGTCATTTTAGGAATGGGTGCAAATGATATGCTTAGAGGTATTCAACCAGATGAAACCAAAAAAAATTTAGAACAAATAATAGAAATTGCAAAAAAGAAAGAAATAGAAATAATTTTAGCTGGAATGATTGCTCCAACAACACATGGAATAAAATATAAGAAAGACTTTGATGCTATCTATCCAAAATTATCTAAGAAGCATAGTTTACAATTTATACCTTTTCTTTTAGAGGGTGTGGCACTTAACCCAAGTTTAAATCTACAAGACGGGATACACCCTAACCAACAAGGAACAATAAAAATAAGTGAAAATATTAAAAAAAGTATTATTGCTATTTTAGATAAAAAGAAAAATTAATTTTATAATTTTATAAATTTATCATTTATTATTAATTTATATTTATATGTATAAAATACCTTATCATCATTTACCAGACGGCACTTTTAGAAACCCTCTAGGTTCCCCTAAAGTTGATCGAAATTTTAAATGGTCTTTTAAATTATTTAATAAAGAAAAAAAGAAACTCAATATGACTGTTCCAAAAGATCATGTTGTAGACAAAGAACAAGTAATAGCTGATATTCAAAAATATAAAGATGGTGACTACATCGGATGGATAGGTCATGCAACTTTTCTGATAAAATTAGGGGATACCACAATTATAACGGATCCTGTTTTTTCTAAAAATGCTGGACCATTAATATTTGGCCCTAAACGTTTTACTGAACCAGCTTTAAATTTAAAAGAAATACCGCCTGTAGATATTTTTTTACTTACTCATAATCACTATGATCATCAAGATATGATGACAATCAGAGGATTTCCTTTCAAAGATACCAAAGTAATGACCCCTTTGAAGCTAGGTAAGTATTTTGAAAAAAATGGATATAGCGATGTCAATGAGATGGATTGGTATGAAGAAATCATTATTAACAAAAAAATGAAAATAACATTTCTTCCAGCAGTCCATTGGTCTAAAAGAAGTTTAACGGATACCAATAAAACTTTATGGGGAAATTTCTTAATTGAATATGATGGAAAAAAAATTTTGTTTGCTTGTGATACTGGAGTTGGAAATATTTACAAAGAAATTGGTGAAAAATACGGTCCAATAGATATTAATATTATAAATATAGGAGCGTATAATTTTTATCCATTAACACCATATAAGGATAAATCAGCTTATCACACTAATCCTGAGGAAGCTCTTGAGATCTCAAGAGATTTAAAAAGTAAAAAAGTAATTGGTATGCACTGGGGCACTTTTGTATTATCGTTGGAACCAATTATGGAACCGAGAGACAGATTTAAAGATAATGCAGAAAAATATGGTTTCAAAAAAGAGGACGCAATTATTTTTAAAATTGGCCAAATAACACCAATAAATGAAATTTTAAAATAATATTTTATGAAATATTTTATTTTGTTAATAATTTTTTTATTTACTAGCAATGTTCAAGCAAAAAATATTAATATTTCAGTAAAAACGGACTTAGATCTTAATTGTAAGTTTGAAAAAGTTATTATTAAAAACACAGAACACAATTTCGTTTCTTTTACAAAAGATCAAATTAAAAGAGAAAATATCGAAAGTTTGAAAATAATAGCAAAAAATCCGGATACATTAGTTATAAAAAATTTATCAAAATTTGTTAATAAGATTAATTTAGAAGTTAAAATATCAAATAAAGATATAATTTTGATACAGGCTTTTGATCAAGAGAGAAATTATTCTGAGTCTGCAGTCTACACTAGAAGTACTGGAGAATTGATACATGAAATTACTCAAAAAATAAACTCTGATGAAAAAGAGAAAGATATTTCATTTTATAGTTGTATAAAAAACAACCAAGACACTTAAGACCGAAGACTCTAAATCTTTTATTTGATAATATAAAACCATGAAGAGACTTTTTTTGATATTTTTATTTTATTTATTTTCTCAAACGAGCTCTTTTTCAAATGAAAGAGATGTAAGACTTAACCAATTATTCAATGAATTAAAGGTAAATAAATCAAAAGTATCATCTATTGTTGAACAGGAAATATGGAAAATTTGGAGCACGCATCCAACCGACGCAAAACTTACCGCAAAACTAGAGGAAGGTTCTCAGTTTGTAAGAGACCAACAATTTTTGAAAGCTATAGAAATCTTTACAGAAGTTATAAATTTTGATCAAAATTGGGCTGAGGCATGGAATAAAAGAGCAACAGTTTTTTATCTGATAGGAGAATTTAAAAAATCTCAAGATGATATTGACAAAGTTTTAGCAATAGAAGCAAGACATTTTGGTGCTTTGGCAGGACAAGGTTTAGTAAATATACAATTAAAAAATTATGAAAAAGCAATTCTTAGTTATGAACAAGCAAAAAAGATACACCCTTCAATGCAATCTCCAGAGATCATGATAAGACAAATAGAAGAATTAATTAAACAACAATCAATATAATGTGTGGAAGGTATGTTGTTAAAAATCCAGTTATTAAAACTTCTTCTTTAGTAAAATCTGTTATTCAAGTTGAGGATATAGAAAATTATAACGCTCATCCTTATCAAAAACTTCCAGTTATAAAAAAATATAAAAATGGTAACACTCTAGAGGCTTTAAATTGGGGATTAGTCCCAGGTTGGGCTAAAGACAAAGAATTTAAAGCATTGATTAATGCAAGATTAGAAACGATTGATGAAAAGGTTTCTTTTAAAAAACTGATTAAAAATCATCGATGTGTTGCTGTTGCAGATGGTTTTTATGAGTGGAAGAGGGAAGAGAATCAAAAAACTCCTCATTATTTTGTTAGAAAAGATAGTAATGTAATTTATTTTGCTGGTATTTTTGAAGAGGACCAATTTTGTTTAATTACAGAGGAAGCAAAAGAAAATATTAAAGAAATTCATCACCGTCAGCCAGTAATTCTTAATCAAGCAGATGTTAATCGTTATTTAAATTTAGAGCTACAGGGCTCAGCATTTTTGAATGAACGTAAAGTTCCTGATCTTGTTTTTCATGAGGTTTCAAAGGATGTTAATAAACCAACAAACAATACAGCATCATTGATACAAAAAATTTCTAATTAAATCTTACTTCTTTTTATGTTTTTTAAATGAAAATTTTTTAGGTTTTTGTCTTCTTTTAAATTTTTTTCTTCCTTTAAAATATGATCTTTTATCGTCTTTTTCAATTACATCATCTGTTTTTTTACCAAAATATTTTGGATTATTGGTAAAGCCAAAAGTTTTTTTTTTGTCCTTAAATTTTGATTTTTTATCTTCATCTTTTTTAAAGAACTTCTTTTTATCTCTGAAGTTACGTTTTTTGTTATCATTAAATTTTCTTCTTTTGTTAAATGGAGCCTTACCTTTTTTACCAACCCTAAAATTTTTCTTTTGACTTTTATCTGTTTTGGGTGGTTTGTAATTTGGATCTATTAATTTACTTATAGAATTCCACATTGATCGATCACTTGGAGTTAAAAAGGTCAAAGCGGAACCTTCTTTACCAGCTCTACCGGTTCGTCCTATTCGATGAATATAATCCTCTGGAACTTGTGGTAGATCGTAATTAATAACATGTTTGATCACTGGGATATCTAATCCCCGTGCAGCAACATCCGTTGCTATTAGTATTCTATAATTACCATTTCTAAATCCTTTTATTACCCGCTCTCTTTTGCTTTGTCTTAGGTTCCCGTGAATAGCATCTGCCTTATGACCATCGTATTTTAAACGTTTAACAATTTTATCCGCTCCATGTTTTGTTTTAACAAAAACTAAAATTGAACCATTCCTTTCAACTAATTGATTAATTAGTTCGTGATATTTTTTGTCTTGATTAATTTGAAAAGTTTCTTGCTTAATTTTATCAATAGGAGTGGATATTGATCCGACAGAAATTCTCTCGGGATTATTAAGATATTTTTGAGATATTTTTAAAATATTATTTGGCAAGGTAGCTGAAAATAATAACGTTTGATGGTTTTTTGGAACATATTTTAAAATTAACTCAATTTGTGGAGTAAAACCCATGTCTAACATTCGATCTGTTTCATCAAGAACTAAATAGCTAACCCTTGAGAGATCTAAACTTTTTCTCTCCAAATGGTCGTTTATTCGTCCAGGTGTTCCAACTATTATTCTTGCCCCTTTATTTAATTTTCGAAGTTGTTTTTGCATGCTCTCACCACCGATTAGTAATGCGTTTCCTATTCCTATTTCTCTTACATTTAATTTAAGTACAGTTTGCATAACTTGAGACGCTAGCTCTCTCGTAGGACAAACAATTAGTGCCATGGCATTCTTGTCTAAAATTAATTTATTGAGCATTGGAATTGTAAAAGCTAATGTTTTACCTGTCCCTGTTTGAGCTGTGCCTAAAATATCTCTACCCACAAGACTTATTGGGATTGATTGACTCTGAATTGGGGTGGGAGTTTTAAAATTAGAAAACTGAATTGATTTTTTAAGCTTATTTTCTATTAAAAGTTCGTTAAAATTGTTCATTTTTGATTTATTTAAAGACTTATTAGTGTCGTTATAGAATTTTGCGTCAAATACAACCAATCATTATTAATCATATTGAGAGTATATTTAAAATCAGATAAAAAGTAAGTAAATGCTTACTTATATAATACCCTTCTTAATTTTAATTCTTGTTGTTGTTTTTATACATGAGTATGGACATTACTATTTTGCAAGAAAATATGGAGTAGGTGTTACTGATTTTTCTATTGGTTTTGGAAAAGAGCTTTTTGGATGGAACGATAAATCAGGCACTAGGTGGAAAATATGCGCTATACCATTAGGTGGCTATGTTAAGTTTTTTGGTGATAGGAATGTATATTCTCAATCAGACCACCAAGAAATACTTGAAAAATATAACGAGGAAGAAAGAGAAAAATTATTTATTTTAAAACCTTTGTACCAAAGAGTTTTAATAGTTTTTGGAGGACCTTTAGCTAATTTTTTGTTGGCTTTAGTCATATTTTTTTCAATCTATACATTTGTTGGTAAAGACTTTACGCCGGCGGTTATTGATGAAGTTCAAAAAGATAGCCCAGCTATGTTAGGTGGACTTAAAAATCAAGATATAATTTTAGAAATAGATGGAAATGAGGTTAAAAGTATTATGGAAGTTTCCAAATTTATTACCATGTCAACAAGAGATATTATAGATTTTAAAGTTAAAAGATCTTACGATGAATTAACATTAAAAGTTAAACCTAATATTATCGAAGGTGAAGATGGATTAGGAAATAAAATTAATAAAAGAATGGTTGGAATAAAGCTTGGTGCATATAACAATAAAGTTAACCACGTTAAATTAGGTCCTGCTCAGGCATTATATCACGCAGCTAATGAAGTATATTATGTCAGCACCGCGTCATTAAATTATATTGGTGGAATGATATTAGGAAAAGCAGATACTTCTCAACTTGGTGGTCCAATTAGGATTGCTAAAATTTCTGGTCAAGTTGCAACTTTTGGAGTGTTAGCTTTTATCAGTATGATGGCATATATTTCTATTAGTTTAGGTTTAATAAATTTATTTCCAATACCTATGCTTGATGGAGGTCACTTAATGTTTTACGCGTTTGAGAAAGTTTTAGGTCGTCCTTTGTCACAGAAAACCCAAGAGGGTTTTTTTCGAATCGGAATGTTTTTGCTGTTATCATTAATGTTTTTCACAACCTTTAATGACCTTAAAGATTTAGGTTTATTTAATTAAAAAACTTTTTTTTAACATCAAAAAATTCACTAAAATCAACACTTATTTTAAATTCCACAACATCTTGTGTTATACAAATCTTTTAACACTAAAAAAAAGCTTGATTTATCAAGGTTTATGACAAGTATGAATATTAACCAACAAAACCGGAGCTAAAATGAACAAAAAACAACTAATTGCAAAGCTTTCAGGCTCACTTAATTTGAGCAAAGCTGATGCAGAGCGAACATTTGATACAATTACCAACACTATTTTGGACGCTTTAAAAGGGGATGACTCAGTTAAAATTGCTGGATTTGGTACTTATAAAGTAGCAAAAAGAAAAGCTAGAGTTGGAAGAAATCCAAGAACTGGTGAACAAATTCAAATCGCTGCTTCTCAAAAGGTAAAATTTTTACCAGCTAAAGCTTTAAAAGAAGTATTCAATAAATAGTAATTTTTTAACAGCCTTAATGTGGATTATACACGTTAAGGCTGTTTCTATATGCAAATATCGCATACCCAATTTTCCTAATCAGCGTTAGATAAAAAAATTTATTAAATTTATAACCCTTTGTTTAACAGTGGAGGTCTTATGACTAAATTAATAAAAAGAATATCTGCACCAATTCTTAGTTTAATATTTTTATTAAACATGAGTAGTGCAGGAATGGCAGAGACAACTGTTTCTGCTGAAGTTCAAGCTATATTCAATTCACTACTTTTTTTAATGTGTGGTTTCATGGTCATGTTCATGGCAGCAGGTTTTGCAATGCTAGAATCTGGTATGGTAACTTCAAAAAGTGTTTCAGTAATTTGTGCAAAGAACATTGGTCTTTACTCAATTGCAGGAATTATGTTTTGGTTGTTTGGATATAACTTAGCTTATGGAATTCCAGAAGGTGGATACATTGGAACATTTACTCCATGGTCAGATGCAAGTTCAGTTGATACTGGATATGCAGATGGTTCTGACTGGTATTTCCAAATGGTTTTCTGTGCAACAACAGTTTCAATTTGTTCAGGAGCAATGGCTGAAAGAGTAAAACTTTGGCCGTTCTTTCTTTTCGCAGCAATCTTAGCTGGAATTATTTATCCTATCGTAATGGGTTGGCAGTGGGGTGGAGGCTGGTTAGCAGAACTTGGCTTCTCAGATTTCGCTGGTTCAACTTTAGTACACTCAACAGGTGGTGCAGCTGCACTAGCTGGAATAATGTTACTTGGTTCACGTGCCGGAAGATTTGACAGTAAAGGTGAAGCTAAAGCAATGAAACCTTTCGCTGCTTCTTCAATTCCATTAGTAACGATTGGTGTATTTATCCTATGGTTAGGTTGGTTTGGATTCAATGGCGGATCTCAATTAGCAATAGGAACGTTTGCTGATGCAGTAGCTGTATCAAATATATTTATCAATACTAATCTTGCAGCTTGTGGTGGTGTAATGGCTGCAGCAACAATAACAAGATTAATGTATGGTAAAACAGATGTTGTACAAATGTTAAACGGAGCAATCGGTGGATTAGTTGCAGTAACTGCTGAACCATTAGCACCAACGCCTCTAGCTGCAATTTTCATTGGAGCAGTAGGTGGTTTACTTGTTGTATTTGGAACTAAATTATTGTTCAGTTTCAAACTTGACGATGTTGTAGGTGCAATTCCAGCACACATGTTTGCGGGAATTTGGGGGACTTTAGCAGTGCCATTAACAAACTCTGATGCAAATTTTAGTGCACAAATAATTGGTGTACTATCAATTAACATTTTTGTATTTGTTGTGTCATATATTGTGTTCTCAATTATGAAAGCTACGTTTGGAATTAGATTAAGTAAAGAAGCTGAAACCAAGGGTACAGACGTAACTGAAACAGGTGTGATAGCATACGCAATACGAGACTAATTGCATGCAATATAGGGGCTCTTCGATCTCCATGTCGTTATCTCATTGAAGAGCTCCTAACAAAAATTAACAAAATATCTCTCTCTTGTTAGTTAATTTAAGGCCCCGAATGGGGCCTTTGTTATTCTACAATTTTTTTAAGTGTTTCCAAAACTTCTTTAGCATGATCTTTAACTTTAACATTATTCCAAATCTTTAAAATTTTTCCTTTTTTATCAATTAAATATGTAGATCTAATTGTGCCCATAAATTCTCGACCCATAAACTTTTTTTTACCCCAAACTTTATATTTTTTAAGAAGTTTTAATTCTTCGTCAGCTAGTAAATCAAATTTAATTTTATATTTATTTCTGAATTTATCATGACTTTCTAAATTATCTTTAGATATACCATAAACTTCACAACCTAATTTTTTGAAAGCTGAAAGCAGTTTATTAAAATCATTAGTTTCTATTGTACATCCAGGCGTGTTATCTTTAGGATAGAAATACAAAACAACATATTTTCCCAACGAGTCTTTTAAAGAATAGTTTTTTTGAGAAGTGGATGGTGATATAAAATTTGGTGCTGATGAATTAATTTTTAAACTCATAATTTGTTTTCTTCCCACAATTTTTTATAATTTATCAAAGGTGACAAACCATAAATTGAATTAATATTTGTGTAATGTACCGCTATAGCAGGCATTGGACTAATACACAATTCAGATTTGTATATATCATGAAATGGTTTTTCAAAAGGATAATGTTCTAATTCACAAGCACTAACAAATTTTTTAAAATATTTATTTATAATCTTTGAGCTTGTTAAAAAAGTACACAAAGTTTCATTTACTGAACGCCAATGATGTTTGTGCCCAAGGAAAATATTAGAACATTCTAACTTATTATATAAATATGGATAATCAGAGGGACATAAGATTAATTCTTTTCCTGTTTGACTAGATATTCTCTCATAAGTATGGATCATTTCTTCTATTGCATTTGTTGCATGAATATAATCATCCTCTACAAAATAAACTAAGTCATCACAGTTCTTACCTAAATGTAATGACTGATTTATATTACTCATATTGGAGATTTGGTTGGTAGTAACTTTCTTTCCTTCTTGATTAATTTTCTTAATTTTTTTTTTGTATAGTTCAATATCTAATTTTATTATTTCACTTTTAAAAAATTGCTTTTTTAAAAGTTTTTTCATTTTTTTGATTATTTTTTCATCTGAATTATGATCGATAATTGTAAATTTTAATCTAATTTGTTTAAATAATTTTTTACTGTTGTTTATTGAATTAATGATTGAGACTAAAGTTTTCAGCGAATAATCTTTTTTAGTTAAATTAAAAACTCTTTTTTTAGATTGAGATAACATATTAACTGAAGCACAAGTTCTGAGAATAATATTTAGTGATTTTACTGGTCTAGTCACTTTTGTTCTTCCCATTGGAAATATTAGAGACTCTTTCCCTATTTTGGATAAGTTGTTGTTAATAGGTTTATTCATCACTGGTAAATGCAAATTTGCCTGATCAATAATTTCAAAATCAAGTTTTCTACAGATTTTAATAAAAATTTTTTTTAAAAAATTTGATTTTATGTTTTGATTTTGAAGTTTCATAAGTTAAATTATATTTTTATGTCAATCCTATCATCTAAAACACTTGTTGATAATGCTTTAAAAGAGATAAAAACAATTGACACAGATGAAGCAGCTAAATTAGTTGAGGACAATAAATGTAATTTAATTGATATAAGAGATGTTAGAGAGCTGGAACGTGATGGAAAAGTAGAAGGCTCTCATCACATTCCAAGAGGAATGCTAGAATTTTGGCTTGATCCAGGAAGCCCATATTTTCAAGAAGGAAAACTTGATCAGGAAAAAGAAATGGTTTTATTTTGCGCAGGTGGATTAAGATCTGCTCTTGCTGCAAAAACTTTAAAAGATATGGGATTTAAAAATGTTTCTCATATAGATGGTGGATTTGGAGCTATCAGACAAAGTAAATTTAAAATAGTTTAATTATTTTTAAATTCATCTAAAGCATAATTTAAACGATCTTGTCCCCAAAAAATTTTATTATTAACAATAAATGTGGGAGCCCCAAAAATTTCTTTTTTATAGGCTTCACTAGTAAATTTTTTTAATTCGTCTTTAATTTCTTGTTTAGAAATACTTTTAAAAAATTCTTCGTGATTGATACCTAAATTTTTTATTAATTGAATTATATTTTTTTCATCAGTTAAATCTGTATCATTTTGCCAATAAGCATTAAAAAAAGTTTCTAAATAATCCTTTTTTTTACTCTCTTCTACTGCCAAGTAACCTCTCATGATATAAAGTGAGTTAATTGGAAATTTTGAATTCCAGATAAAACTAATTTTACTTTTTTTAGAAATCAATTCACAATCATTTTTCATATTTTTTAATTTAAATTTGTTAAAAGCTGGTGCAGTTATATCAACCAGATTATGTAAACCACCTAACAGAATAGGCTTATAATTGAATTTTATATTTTCAATTTTGATAATATTTTTATAAGCGATAAAGGCGTAGGGGCTTATAAAATCAAAATAAAAATCTATATGATTACTCATACAGACTCATTCTTTTTGCGTAAAAAATTCTAATTATCCAATAAACAAAAACACCAAACGGTCCTATCAAATATGTAATTATCAATGGTGCAGCAAGCAGAATTTTATTAATTGAAAATTTTTGAGCATCCTTAACAATCCATCCACCAACAAATAAATTTATAGCTATGAAATGAGTCCAGAAAATCATTAAGTACAATGAATCCTCAAATAACCTGGATAATTCATTTAGACCCAAATAAAGATTAAAATTACCACCAAAATCGTAACCAATTAGGAAGGATTTATATAAAATAAAAATATAAACACCGCTTAGTAATACAAATGGGAATATAGAGGTTACAAAAAAACGACATAAATAAGATTGTGGAAAAAAGATTAAAATAAGCCAGAAAGGGATAACTCCTACGTTAATCCACATATAAAGTGTTTCAATTGTAAAATAAGTATAAATTTGTTCGATCATTTAAGTATATTATATTCAATCTAATCATGATTCCTATAAGAAATAGAAAAAAAACTCTTCAAGTCACAGTAGATGAAATGAGAAGTTATTCTTTTGCATATGTTGAAAAATACGCACCTTCTAAGCAACAACTTAAAACGTATTTATTAAAAAAATACATGAAACTCTCTGCATCAGATACAAGAAAAAAGGATGTTAATAAACTAATTGATATTGTTTTATCTGACTTAGAAAAAAATAAATTTATTAACGATCAATTTTACTCTGAAAGTAAAGCAAAGAGCATGGTCCAAAAAGGACATTCACTTAATAAAATTCGTAACTACTTAATGGGAAAAGGAATAAATCAAGAGTTTATTAAAGATACAGTCAATAAGATTAGAGAAGATAATAGTGATCAAGACTTCTTTTCTGCAATAAAAATTTGTAAAAAAAAAAGAATAGGACCAGCTAGAGATGAAGATAATAGAACTTTATTTTATAAAAAAGACATATCATTATTAGCAAGAAATGGTTTTGATTTTGAAACTTCAAAAAAAGTTATGGATATAGAAAAAGATGAATTTTTAAAAATTATTAATTTACTCTAAATTGTTTTTATCATCATCTTTTAAAAGATGATTAATTTTATTTCTAATATAATTTTTAACAAAAACAAAAACTAATAATCCAAAAATAGAGACTGATATAATTATAATTAATATAATTCTTAGCTGATCATCCATTATAATATAGTTTTACTTTTTAAAATCAAACTTGTATTTTTTAAATCTGGCTTACCATATAAAATCTCATTTCCACTAAAATCAGTAACTTCTCCACCTGCATGACTTAAAATTGCATGACCAGCTGCTATATCCCACTCATAAGCTCTAGGTTCTGCAACATAACCATCGTATTCACCTGTTGCAACAACGCAAAATTTTAAGGAACTTTTCATTTTAATATTTTCCTTTACTCCTAAATCATTATAAATTTTTTGAATCTCCGGCTTAATTTTATTTGAGTATGAAATAAATTTAATTCGATCTGTGTTTTTTATAATTGAATCACCGAGATTTAATTCTTTTCCGTTTTTAAGTTCGTATGCATTATTTTCTCCATAAGAGTAAAACATTCTATTTTTAGCAGGTGCATTAATTAGTCCTGCAACTGGTTTATTATCCATTATTAATCCAGCATTAATTGTAAATTCTTCTAAATTATTTATGTAATCGTGGGTGCCATCGATTGGATCAATAAGCCAAAAATTTTTTAAATTTTGCTTATCTTTATTCTCGAAACTTTCTTCAGAAATTATGGGAATTTCTGGTGTGATTTTAGATATTTTTTTTGTAATAAGTTTGTTTACTTCTATATCTCCATTGCTCACAGGCGTATTATCTGATTTAATTTTTTTTATTAAACCTTTTGTCCTTAGTTCAATAGCCAAGTCTCCAGCAATTAAAAAACTTTCAATTAAATCTTTAACTACTTTTTTTAAATTCATTTTTTATTTACCAAGTTTTCTTAGTTCAATATTATTTGCATTAATTACTTTTTTACCAACATTTTCAAAATTAACAGTGACTTTGTCATTTATAATAGATTGTACTTGTCCTATTCCCCATTCTTTTTTCCTTGGATTAGTGACTTTGTCACCTGGTTCATAATCTAAAATCATTTAATTTAACTTATATTGTAAATCAGTATAAATACCACCTTATGAAAAAAGAACTAAACTCTTTAGGTTTTAATAAAAAACCATCAGATACTACTGTAGTTGTAGCTATGTCCGGTGGTGTAGACTCTTCTACTGTTGCAGGAATGATGAAGAAACAAGGTTATAAAGTTATAGGTATCACCTTAAAGTTATACGATGATGGTAAGGAAGTAGCTGCCTCTAAACAATGCTGCTCTGGCCAAGATATTATGGATGCAAAAAGAGTAGCTAATAAATTAGATATTGAACATAAAATTTTATATTATCAGGATAAATTTAAACAAGGGGTAATAGATAATTTTGTTGAGAGTTATTTAAAAGGTGAAACTCCTATTCCTTGTGTGCAATGTAATCAAACTGTAAAGTTTAAAGATTTATTTGAGGTGTCTAAAGATCTTAATGCTGATGCATTAGTAACAGGTCACTATGTAAAAAGTATTACAGAAAGAAATACAACAAACATGTACAGAGCGATAGATGAGAATAGAGATCAAAGCTATTTTTTATTCAATACAACTAGAGAGCAATTAGATTATTTAAGATTCCCGTTAGGTGGAATGTTGAAAGATAAAACTAGAGAGATAGCAAAGAATTTAGATTTAAATGTTGCTGATAAACCAGACAGCCAAGATATTTGTTTTGTTCCAAATGGAGATTATGCATCAGTTATTCAAAAATTTAGACCTGACTCATTTCAAAAAGGAAATATTAAAAATTTAAATGGAGAAGTTATAGGTGTCCATGATGGTATTATTAATTTTACAATAGGTCAGCGAAAAGGAATAAAGGTTTCAGATCAAGAGCCTCTTTATGTGCTTAAAATTAATTCTGATAAAAATGAAATTATTGTAGGTCCAAAAGAAAAACTTGGAAAACAAACAATTTCATTAAAAAATATAAATTTACTAGCCCCCAATAAAGACTTAGAAAAAAAAATTTTTGTAAAAGTAAGATCTACTGGAGATTTACTGGAAGCAAATGTAAATTTAAAAGATAATCAAACAGGGATAGTTAATCTAACTTTGCCAGAGGATGGGATTTCACCAGGACAAGCTTGTGTTTTTTATAACAAAGACAAATTTGGGTATAAAGTTCTTGGTGGTGGTTGGATTAAATAATAGAAGCTTATTTACTTCTTTTTATTTTTTCTTTTAGCTCTTCTTTTTTTTGAGCCCTGTTTTCTTCGACCTCTATGTTTTTTCGGGTAACTCATTCAATCCTATTTTAATTATATTGACGTTTTTCATGGGATATAGCATTGTCCCTTAAACATATCAAATTTTATTATGAGTAGCTCATTCAAGACTTTTCTTAAACATGCAGCTAAAGATTTTCACAATCAGTCTGTAAATCCACCAGTTGTTAGAGCGTCCACAATTATATTTAAATCAACTAAAGATATAAGAAAAACTCAAGTAAAAGCTCAAAAAAATCCTATTGGGGGTCATTATGATTATGCGAGACAGGGCACATCAACTACTTATATTTTGCAAAAAATTTTAACCAGGCTTGAGGAAAGTTATCATGTTTTTACAACTCCAACAGGCTTTGGTGCAGTTTTTTTAGCTATATTTAGTGTTACTAGGCCCGGAGATGAAATTATTGCAGCAGATCCACTTTATAGTCCAACAAGAATATTAACCGAAAATTTTTTAAAAGATTTTAATATTAAAACAACTTTTTACAATCCTCATGACCTTAAATCTTTAGAAAAAAATATTACAAAAAAAACTAAGTTAATTTTTGTAGAAAATCCAGGGAGTAATTCATTTGATTTTCAAGATCTAGGAAAAATTCTCTCAATTGCTAAAAAAAATAAAATTTTAACTGCGATGGATAACACATGGGGAACACCTTACTTTTTAAAACCCATAAAACTTGGATTTGATATGTCAATTGTATCTGCAACAAAATACTATTCAGGTCATTCAGACGTTATGGGAGGGTCTTTAGCAGTAAGTAAAAAAATATTTTCTAAAGTTAAAGCTGCAGAGAGGATTACAGGTTTGAGGCTTGGCCCTGATGATGCTTACTTGATTATAAGAGGATTAAGAACTTTAGATGTAAGACTAGATAGACATAGAGAAAATGCAGAAAAAGTTGCAAAATTTCTATCTAGATTTAAAAATATCAAAATCCTTTATCCTTATAAAAAAGGTTCTTACAATTATAAAATGTGGAAAAAGTATTATTCAGGAGCTTCTGGGTTAATGGGTTTAAAAATAAAGTGTAAAAATATAAGTTCTGTCAGAAAATTTGTTAACTCACTTAAACTTTTTGGGTATGGTTATAGCTGGGGTGGCTTCGAAAGTTTAGTTTTGCATCAAGAGCATAGAGAAATTGGAACAAGAAAGTTTTTTAAATTAGCAAAAGATGAACATTTAGTAAGATTACATATTGGATTAGAAGATCCTAGCGACCTTATCGCTGATATTAAGCAAGCTTTAAAACACTTAAAGTAATTTTCCATGAGCACAGACAAATTTATTAGAAATAAAACTGCTTTAATAACTTTAGTAGCTGCATGTGTGGTAGTTTTAATATCTTTAGGTATAAGACAAACTTTTGGCTTATTCTTTATGGATTTTAAAGATGATCTGGGTATTTCTTTAACAGAGGCTGGACTTTCAATAGGGCTACAAATGTTAATGTGGGGACTTACTGGTCCTATATTTGGTGCAATAGCAGATAAATACGGAGGACATAAAGCTATAGCTTTAGCATTTGTTTTTTTTATAGCGGGTATTTATTTTCTTTACGCGGGTCCAAACACAGGAATATTTTTTCAAATAGACATGGGTATTTTGATTGGAATTGGTTTAGGAGGCACCGCTATTAGTATTCCTATGGCTATAGTTGGGAAACATTTCCCATTATCAAACAGAACAATTGCTATGAGTTTAGTAACAGCAATTGGATCCTTTGGATATTTTTTGTCTCCACTACTAACAACTTATTCTTTAACTGAAAATGGATGGCAAATTACATTAATTGCCTTCCTTATTGCTTTATTTATAGGTTTATTAGTCTCATATTTTGTAAGATCTCCATCATTAGAACAAAGTATTGAAAAACCAAATTCTCAAAGTACTTTAGAGGCAATTAAAGAAGCATTTGCCTCAAAAAGTTATATTCTTTTAGTCTCTGGCTTTTTTGTGTGCGGTTTTCATATTACATTAGTGGGCACACATGTACCTACTTATGTGATTGATAGAGGGTTAGAAAGCTGGACTGCAGCTGCAATATTATCTTTGATTGGATTATTTAACATATTTGGTTCACTTTTGAGTGGTTATTTATCAACCAAGATAAGTAAAAAAATTATCTTGAGTTTTATTTATTCTTTAAGAGGATTATCAATTATATTATTTATATTCTTACCAGCTAGCAATATTAATGCTTTTATTTTTGGTGCCAGTTTTGGTTTCCTGTGGTTGTCAACTGTGCCAGCCACAAGTGGAATTGTCGCTCACATGTTTGGAACAAAATATTTAGGTTTATTATATGGAATTGTTTTTTTAAGTCATCAAATAGGATCATTTTTTGGAGCTTATCTAGGAGGTTTATTTCATGATATTTATGGTTCTTATGATTATGCGTGGTATTTGGCAATTGCATTATCAATTTTCGCTGCAATAATCCATTTACCTATAAAAGAAGAAGCAGTGCTAAGATTAAAAACAAATTAAATTGAATACAAATAAAATTTTAAACGATATTAATTTATCCAACAAACCCTACGTTATTTACAAAACATTAAAGGGGTTTGATTTATTTACAGATTTTTCAAAGAAAATTATTTTATCAAATAATAATGTCACCAATTTTTTAGAGACAAATTATTCAAATAAAAAAAAAAATAAAAAAACAGATCTTTTTATTGGTTTTTTTGGATACGAAATTTTAAATTACTTAATTGGTATTAAATTTCCTAAGCAAAAAACTAACTTTTTTCCTAAGGGAATTTTTTATAAACCTGAAACCTTAATAAGTTTAAGCGAAAATTTATCTTTTAAAGACTCTTCAATAGAAAAGAAAAATAAAGAATTTAAATTAAATATTAATAGGAAAAATTATACAAAAATATTTAACAAGTTTAAAAAAAAAATAAAACAAGGGGAAACCTATCAAATTAAAATTTGCACAAAGTATAAAAATAAATCAAAAATAAATCCTCTAGATTTTTTTTGTCGTCTATCTAAATCAAATCTTGCTCCAGAGGCTTTTTTGATTAAAGATAAAAATTATTCAGTTATTAGTTGTTCACCTGAGACATTAATTGAGAAAAAAGGAAGGTTAATAACCACTAAACCAATTGCAGGCACACTTAAGAAAAATAAAAGTCTAAATAAAAGTAAAGCTCTTCAATATTTTAGGAAAAATATTAAAGAAACTAAGGAACATAATATGATTGTTGACATGGAGCGAAGTGATTTATCGCGAATTTGTGTTCCAGGATCAGTTAAAATAAAAAAAGAAAAAATCGTTGAGGAATACAAGGATCTTTTTCATTATGTAAGTTTGATTAAAGGCAAGTTAAATGAAAAGATAAAAACCATAGATATAATTAAATCAATGATGCCTGGTGGCTCTGTAATAGGGTGCCCTAAAATAAGCACATTAAATCTCTTAAACAATCAAGAAAAAGAAAACAGAAATATTTACACTGGAAGTTTTGGATATATTAAATTTAATGGTGACATGAAGTTTAATATTATTATTCGTTCAATACTTAATTTTAAAAATATTTCTGAAATTTCAGTCGCATCCGGTGTTGTAATAGATAGCAATGCTAATCATGAGTTTAATGAAAATTTTATTAAAGCTAAAGCACTAATAGATTTATTCAAATGATATATGTTATTGATCATAAAGATTCCTTTACTCATAATGTAGTTCATCAATTATCCTTATTTGATGAAGTTAGATGTACAAATTATGATGAAATCGATAATCGATATTTAAAAAACGCATCTACAATTGTTTTATCTCCTGGCCCTGGATCTCCAAAAGATTATCCAATTACAAGTAGGATTTATAAAAATTATAAAGGAAAAAAAAAAATAGTTGGAATTTGTTTAGGATTTCAACAAATATTATTTTGCGAGGGTGCAAAAATAGTTCAACAAAAACAAATTTATCATGGGTTCCAGTCTAAAGTTAAAGTAGTAAGTAAAAATTCTATTTTTAAAAATAAAAATATTTATAAAGTAGGTCGTTACCATTCCTTAAAGTTGAAAGAACCTTTTTATTCTAAAAATTTTGACATAACCATGAGATGTGCTATTTCAGGATCAGCAATGGCGTTAGAAAACAACTTTGATAAAATTTATGGATTTCAATTCCACCCTGAATCATTTTTAACTATAAATGGTAACTTACTTATTAAAAAAATCTTATCAGCTTAAAGATCTCAAAGAGATAGAATTTAAAGATCTTTGGGGTGATCATGGTGTATTTACAACTATGTGGATTTATGGCTCTCCTCCAAAAATTCTTTTCTATAATGAGCATATTGAAAATTTATTAAAATCAATAAAAAAATATAAAATTTTTAAAACTTCTATAAAAAAAGATATTAATAAATTAATTAAAAATAATTTAGAATCTGGAAAAAATTATAACCATTTGTTGAGAGTTGCGGTAAATAAAAAAGTAATATCAATATCTTTTAGGAAAAGAATTAAACCAAAACTTGATTTCAATTTAAAACTTGTAAAATTAAAAAGAGAAAAACCTGAATATAAAAATCTTAAGTATAAAGAAATTTTAAAGCATCTATCAAAAATGGATAACTCTAGATCTGATATTGGATTATGTTCAGATAAAAAAATATTTGAAACTGGTACTTCAAACATTTTTCTAGTAAGAAATAATAGATTATATTCCCCTGCAAATAATTGTTATAAAGGAATTACCTATAACTTTTTTGAATCTAAAATAAAAAAAATAATTAAAAAGGATATAATGATTAATACATTATCAAAATATGATGAAATTATTTTGATAGGTTCGGGCAAAGGTGTTACCTCTGTTAAGACTGTAGACAAAATTGGATGGAAAAGAAAAAGTTTAAAAATTTTTAATTTACTAAATAATCATTATTCAGTAGCTGCAAAAAAATATCCAAGTTATTAATTTATGGTTAAAGATCTTAATAATCCTTGCCTTTTTTGTAATTCTAAAACAAGTGGTATCGCTCATGAAAATGAACTAGCATATGCAAGTTACGACACATATCCCGTATCTAATCTTCATTGCCTAATTATCCCCAAAAGGCATCTAAGTGATTACTTCGATTTAACTAACGATGAGTTAATAGCATGTAATGATCTGATAAAAAAAGTAAAGATTGAAATCACTGCGAAAGATAAAACCGTTAAAGCATTTAATATTGGAACAAATGCTGGAAAAATTTCAGGTCAATCTATTATGCATTGTCATATTCATGTCATACCTAGAAGAGATGGAGATGTAGAGAATCCCCAAGGTGGAGTTAGGTCTGTAATTCCTAAAAACCAACATTACAAACGAAAAATATAAATTTTAAGTTGTTATTAAGGACAAAATAACCAATAGTTTATGTTGATATGAAGATTTAACTAGATTAGAAAATCTTTTAAATTAGATCAAAATAATTTAATTAAAGGGTAAAATGCTAAACACAAATCCATTTTCTGCTTTAGCAGAGACTGTTTCTCCACTTGTAATGCAAAGTTTTATTATTGCAATGGTAGTATTAATTGCAGCTGGAACAATTATCCAAATGATTTCTCACAGAAACTTAACATATTTTTTTAATAACGCTAAAAAAGCAAAACTTAATGCAACAAAAGAACTTGGTGTTGGGGAAAAAGTATCTATCGTCGCAAAGACAACTGTTTACGATATTGGCACTACCTCTGAGCTTGGGTTTGGCAAAAGAAGATTAGCGCATATACTTGGTATGTATGGTACAATTTTATTTTGGGTTGCATCTGCAGTTTTAGTTTTTGGTTATACAGGCGTTGAAAAGTCATCTTCAACAATTTGGTCTTTTATATGGCACATAGGAGCAATTCTAACATGTGTTGGTGGATATTGGTTCTGGTTTTTTTTAAGAGTAGATGTTTCAGCTGAAGCACATCCATGGTATAGGGTTATTAAAGCAGACTTATTTGTTTTAGCTCTATTAGCTTGTGCAACGTTTGGTTTACTATGGTCATATACTCAATTCAACGGACAAACTCGATTGTCATATTTATTTTTAACTTTATTTGTAGTTTCAAATTTAATTTTATTTGGAGGAATTTACTGGTCAAAGTTTGCTCATATGTTTTATAAACCTGGAGCAGCAATTCAAAAAAATTTAGCAGAAGCGGATGGTTCAAGAGATAATCTACCACCACCAGCAGACGCACCTGAGCAATTTGGCTTAGGTATAAAAAGAGAAGAGCCAAAACATTATTAATATGATAACAAGAAAAGGAAATAATTAAATTATGTCAACTTTTGTATATATGACTAGGTGTGACGGATGTGGTCACTGTGTAGATATTTGCCCTTCAGATATAATGCATATTGATGAAAATATAAGACGAGCTAAAAATATAGAACCTAATTTTTGTTGGGAGTGTTATTCATGTGTAAAAGCTTGTCCTAATCACGCAATTGATGTCAGAGGCTATGCTGACTTCGCTCCAATGGGCCACAGTGTAAGAGTGAGAAGAGAAGAAGAAAAAGGTACAATTTCTTGGAAGATTAAATTTAGAAATGGAACTACTAAGGACTTTGTTTCACCAATAACAACAAAACCTTGGGGGAAATTTATTCCTAAATTAGCTGAAGGTGATAAGCCTAATCAAGGAGAAATCAATTCTCAAAGATTATATACAGAGCCAGAAGGACTTAATATTGATGGTGAATTACCAAGCGTACCAAAAGATTCTTTTAAAAAAGGAGTCTATTATTAATGGCAAAGCATAGAACACATTACGAAGATTGTGATATTCTAGTTGTAGGTGGAGGAATGGCAGGAACAGGTGCTACTTTTGAAGCAAGGCACTGGGGTAGAGATATGAAAATTGTTTGTGTTGAAAAAGCTAACATTGATAGAAGTGGTGCTGTTGCTCAAGGTCTTTATGCAATCAATTGTTATATGGGAATGCAGTGGGGTGAAAATCAACCTGAAGATCATGTTAGATACGCAAGAAATGATTTAATGGGAATGGTGAGAGAAGATTTAGGATACGATATGGCTCGTCACGTGGACTCTACAGTTCACATGTTTGATGAGTGGGGTCTTCCTATGATGAAGAATGAAGAAACTGGAAGATATCTTAGAGAGGGTAAGTGGCAGATTATGATACATGGCGAAAGTTATAAGCCAATTGTTGCGGAGGCAGCAAAGAAATCTGCAGATAAAATTTATAACAGAATTATGATTACTCATCTTTTAATGGATGAAGCAAAAGAAAATAGGGTGGGTGGTGCCGTTGGATTTAATATGAGAACTGGAGATTTTCATGTCTTTAGAGCAAAAGCTGTAATTGTTTCAGCAGGGGGTGCATCTCACATATTTAAACCAAGAGCTGTTGGTGAAGGTATGGGCAGAACTTGGTATGCTCCGTGGAGTAATGGTTCGGCTTATGCATTACCTATTGCTGCTGGAGCTAAAATGACACAAATGGAAAACAGGATAGTGTTGTGCAGATTTAAAGATGGTTATGGCCCAGTTGGTGCATACTTTTTGCACTTAAAGACTTATACTCAAAATGCTAATGGCGAAAACTACGAAAAAAAATGGTATGATCAAACTAAAGAATTAGTAGGTGAGTACATTGACCATCATCCAACACCTACTTGTCTAAGAAACCATGCATTTATTCAAGAAACTATGGCTGGCGGTGGGCCAATTCAAATGGTTACAACAGAAGCTTTTCAAGATCCACATTTAGAAACTGTAGGCTGGGAAAATTTTTTAGGAATGACAGTGGGTCAAGCCGTAGTTTGGGCATCCCAAAATATTGATCCAAAGTACACAAACCCAGAACTAACAACTTCAGAACCATATGTTATGGGTTCGCATGCTACATGTTCTGGAGCTTGGGTTAGTGGGCCTGAGGATTTATCTCCTCCAGAATATTTCTGGGGATACAATAGAATGCTTACAATTGATGGTTTATTTGGCGCGGGAGATACAGTCGGTGGAAGTGCACATAAATTTTCTTCTGGATCATTCACAGAAGGTAGATTAGCTGCAAAAGCTGCTGTTAAATATATTGAGGATAAAAAAGCCGAAGGTTTAAATGTATCAGATAAACAATGTGATGATTTTAAAGCTAAAGTTTATAAACCCCTTGAAACTTATAAGGTCGCTCAAAATGAAATAACAGGTGGGACAGTATCCCCAAGTTATATTTCTCCAATACAAGGACTTCAACGTTTACAGAGGATTATGGATGAATATGTTGGTGGTATAGCGACTAACTACATGACTAACGCCAATATGTTAAAAAAAGGTTTAGAGCTTTTGACTTGGTTAGAGGAAGACCTAGAAAATGTTGGAGCTGAAGATTATCATCAACTTATGAGAGCTTGGGAGCTTAAACACAGAGCTCTTACATCTCAGTGTGTAACAGAACATACAATGTTTAGAGAAGAAACTAGATGGCCGGGTTATTACTATAGAGGAGATCATATGAAACTTGACGATGAAAACTGGCACTGTTTAACAGTTTCTAGAAGAGATCCTAAGACAGGTAAATTTAACCTTGAGAAAGTTCCTGTTTACCATATCGTGGATGAGAACGAGAAGAAAAAAGCCTCTTAAAATTAAAATACAAATAAATATGGATATTTTATCTAAAACTGATGATGAAATATATGAATTAGCCAAACCAATTTGGGATAATTTAGTAAAATCATCTAATCTTAAAGATTATGGAGGATTTACAAGAGATTTCTCTACTCAGATGCTTTTTGGAGCAAATGAAGTTGAATTAGGTAAACAGTGGGCAAACAATAAATTAATTGTAAATTTAAAGGAAACTTTTGAACCTTTTGGATGCTTAAGACGAGGGGATCACGTAACAGTTTTGATAAAACAAACGAACAAAGAGCTACCTGGAGAGTTCTTAGGTAGATTAGTTCTAGGTGTGGAAGATAATCTTGTCAAAGTTTATGGGGCAACAATTTATTAAAAAAAAATTGGCATAAATTAAATAATAATTTGACAAATTTTTCAGTGGGTGTAATGACGTAATAAATGCACCTTTCAGAAATAAAAATTTTTAATAAACTCCCCAGATTAAAATCATCATATATTAAAGTAGGTATTTTAATGAGTTTACTTGCATACTGGGGTGTAATTTTAGTTGGTACTTTTGTTACTTTTAACTAAGTTATTTTTAAGCCGCATTTTTTAAATTTATATGGAAGTCTTTTTACCAATTGCACAAGTATTTGTTAATCCTATAGAAATACTTTTATTAAGTGCAATAGTTGGAGTCTTATCAGGATTATTTGGAGTTGGAGGTGGGTTTTTAATGACACCTTTTTTGATTTTTTTAGGTATTCCACCTGCTTATGCAGTTGCAAATGAAGCAAATAATATTTTAGCCACATCAGTATCTGGATCAACTACATACTATTTAAAAAATATTTTGGATTATAAAATGGGTTTTATAATAGTTATTGGTGGTGCAATTGGAACTACAGTTGGAATTTATACTTTCTCATATTTTAAAGATATTGGAAAAATAGATACTGTAATTTCATTAGCCTATATGTATATTTTAGCAATCATTGGAACCTTGATGCTTGTTGAAAGTTTAAAAGAAATAGACCAGGCAAAAAGAAATGTTCTAGCAAAAAAAAAGGCACATGTTCATTATTGGATACATGGCCTTCCACTCAGAATGAGATTTCCTAAATCAAAATTGTATGAGAGTATTTTTACCCCAATTTTTATAGGACTTATTGTAGGATTTATTGCCGCTATTATGGGAATTGGCGGTGCTTTCATACTAGTACCTGCAATGATTTATATAATAAAAATGCCTACTAAATTAGTTCCAGGAACTTCTTTATTTGTAACAATTTTTGTAAGCGTAATAGTCACTTTCTTACATTCGTTTAATTATGGATCAATAGATCTACTTTTAGTTTTAATGTTAGTTATAGGCTCAATAATTGGAGTTCAAGTAGGTCAAAAAATTGGTGAGAGAATTGATAGCTCTGGATTGCGAGCTTTACTTGCAATATTATTATTAATTGTTGGAATAGCTATTGCCTATGACACTTTTTTTGCTAATGAAATTTTAAGTAATGTTCAATCAACTAAAAGTAAAAATCTTAACTTTTTTTCAGAATTTATTATCGACTTTTCTAATGAGATGCCATTTTTTTATGGTTTATTCACAATTATGTTTGCTATCGTTTTAGGAGTTGCTGCAGCATTCATGAGAAAATTTGTATCAAACTTAAAAATAAAACTACTTATTAAAGCTAAATAATATAATTAATAAATATTTCTATTGTAACAATCGAAATTAATCCAACTGTTGCCATAGCAACAAAACCTACAAGAAAAGGCTTATAGCCCATATTCTTAACCTCCCTCAAATTCGTTGAGAGACCTATTGCAGCCATTGCCATTGTTAAAAAAATTTTAGATAAAAATTTTATATTTTCTACTGTACTTAACCAAATTTCATTTTGGTTAACCAAGAATATTTGATCACCTAAATTTCTTAAAATTATCATGGCTATAAAACCTAATACAAAGTAAGGGAAAATACTCATAATTGAGTATTTTCTTTGTTTAATTTGACCTCTGGAATACAGATAGGCAAACAGAGGTATCATAATTATTAAAAATGTATTTCTAATCAATTTAGTTAGTGTTGAAATATTTAAAGTTTCTGGACTATTAAATTGTTGATCATAAATTAGTCCAGCTGCTGCAACTTGAGCAGTCTCGTGTATAGCAGTACCTAAAAACAAACCGATAAATAATGATTCACCATTAAAATAAAAATTAGCAAAGTAAGGGTAAATGAGCATTGAAATAATACCAAACAAAGTAATATTAGCAATTGCATAAGATACTTCATTTTTTTTCGCGTTTATCACAGGAGCCATTGCCATTATTGCTGTAGTACCACAAACAGTACTGCCAATGGAAATAAGGTAGGACATACGTTTTGGGATTATTATTTTTCTACTTATTAGTTTTATAATTAATAAAACACTAACAATACAAATTATTATTAATGGGATTGCTATTTTACCAAATTCTAAAAATGCAAAAGGTTTAAGTTGAATTCCTAAACAAATAATACCAAGCTTTAGAATATTTTTTTGAGTAAAATCTAAACCTTTTAAAAAAATTTCCCTGATTTTGAATATATTTCCAAACAACATACCAAATAATATGGCAATCATTGCTGTAGAAATGGGACTTTTGGTATACCCCATTAGTTCTATTCCAACTATGTTATTTATACCTTGCGATAAAGTGTAAAGAATGAAAGCTAAAATTATACCAGGTATCAATACCAAGTACTTTTTATACATCATGAAATTAAAAAATTAATTAGGCACTTCTATAAAGTTTTGTCATAACAAATTCTTTATGGCCTAAAGCTTCAGCACAAGTTAATCGTCCGTTAGCAACTCTTAATGTTGTTTTAATTAATTCATCACCACCTTCTGATAAATTCATTTCTCGTGAAAGTATTTTTGATACATCACAATCAATGTGTTCACCCATACTTTTAACTGTTAAAGGATTAGCAGTTAGTTTAATAACTGGTTCAATTGGATTTCCCACAATGTTTCCTTGTCCAGTTGGGAATAAATGAATATTAAAACCTGCTGCTGCTTGAAGTGTTACGCACTCAGCTGCAGCTGATGAAGTATCCATAAAATACAAACCTTTTCCTTTAGTTGGTTCTTCAGCAGGTTCTAAAACGTCAATAAATTTACAATTTCCAATTTTTTGAAAGTTTCCAAACGCTTTTTCTTCAATTGTGGTAAGACCACCAGCAATATTTCCAGCTGTTGGCTGACTTTCAGATAAATCATCTGTAGCTTCCTTCAATATAAAATCATTATATGCATTCCATGTTTTCAAGAATTTATCTGAAGCTTCTTTTGTTGCTCCTCTTGTTGCGCAAACCTTTTCAGCACCAGTTAATTCTGAAGTTTCTCCAAAACATAAATGAACACCTAGAGGTTCCAACTTATCCATTAAATTTCCAACTGTTGGGTTAGACGCCAAACCTGATGTAGTGTCAGACTCTCCACATTTAACTGATATCCATAAATCACTTAGAGGACATTCTTCTCTTTGTTTTTCAGAAGCCCACATTACAAATTCTTGCGCTTTTTTTGAGGCTTTCATAGTTGTACCAATATCTCCTGTTCTCTCTATATGAAATCCTTCAACTGGTTTTCCTGTTTTAGCTATTCCATCAACTATTTTTTTAGTCCATTTAGGTTCAATTCCTATAACAATTACAGCTGCAACATTTGGGTTACAACCAGTTCCAATCATTGTTCTAAAATGAAGTTCTAGATCAGCACCAAACTGAAGTCTTCCATAAGAATGAGGAAGTGCAATAGTGCCTTTAATATTATTTGCTACGGCTTCAGCACATGCATTTGAAATATCATCAACAGGTAGAATAATTACGTGATTCCTTGTACCTGCTCTGCCGTTTTCTCTTTTATAACCTAAAAAACTTTTTGGTATTTCCATCACATTACCATTTTTTAGTTTTTACATTGTGAACATGCACATGTTCACCTTTTTTGGTTGATTTCACAACTTTACCAATATCATGACCATATTTTAAAATTGTATCACCCTCATCAAGATCAGTCATAGCAATTTTATGACCCAAAGGTATTTCATCTAATGATTGAATATTTACTGTGCTATCATCTTCCATTACCCAACAAGAACAATCTTGCTTTGGGGTGATTTTTTCTATCACTACTACGCCGACATTATCTTTTTTGTCATGTATTATTATATCTGTAGCCATATATGGTGTCGATTTGTTTGTTTGAATTTTCCAAAATCTTATATATTAATCGCTAAAATTAACAAACGAATTTTAAGATTATTAAA
>CACEOF010000006.1 GCA_902561095.1 uncultured Pelagibacteraceae bacterium
ATTGTTATTTATTTCAATATTTTATAAATATCAAAGAACATTGGAAAGTCTAAGTAGGACAAAAATAATGATGAATAAATATCTTTAATAATTATCATTGTGCATAATGAAAAAAGATATTGTTAAATCTCACTTAAAAAAAAAGTCACAATCAAAGCTTGCTTTATCAATTAGCCTATTTATTGTGCTTTTAACTTCAACGGGATACATCTTTAATTCTAAAGGAATAATTTTTCTATTCTATATTTCTTGTTTTGTATTTCTATATAATTTAGTAATCCACTTCTTATTAGAAAAGTTTGATATTTAATCATGATTAAAACACTAATTAAATTAAAGATATTAAAATTTGTACTAATTGGTGGTGTTTCAGTAGCTTATGCATTTAAGAGATATTGCGATCAAAAAAATGAAGTAAAAAGTAAAAAGATAAAAAAACCTTCTCTTCTTACTCGGTAAAAATTTTTTTTATATTCTTATTTTAAAATATTATTTTATAATTATTGAACATGCAAAAAATTTTAATATTTACCGATCTTGATGGCTCACTTCTTCATAGAGATACTTTTAAATTTGAAGAAATTAAAGATTATATAAAAAAATTACTTTCTAAGGGCATTTTTATAATTCCTAATACCAGTAAAACAGAAAAAGAAATTTTAGAGTTTAATAATGAGTTAGGTTCAAGTTTACCTTATATTTGCGAAAATGGAGCAGCTATTAAAGGTTTAGAACTACTAAATTCTAATTTACCTAAAGAATTAATTTTAAGTAAAGAGAAAAATAATATTATAAAAATATTTGAAAAGTCAGTTCCAATAGATTTACAAAGTAAATGTAAATGGTTATCTGATATGGATAAAAAAAAACAAAGTATAATTTTTGGTTTGGAAGACCAAAAACTTGAAATGGCTTTAGATCGTAAATATACAATTCCTTTTATATTTGATGGAATTAAAAGTGAAAAAAATGAGTTGTTTAAAATTGTTAAAAAAGTGGGATTAGTTTTGCAGGAAGGTGGGAGAGTTATTAATTTAACTGATAAAGTAAATAAAGCTAAGGCTCTTCAAGTTTTTGTCAGATTTTTCAAAAAAAATAATAAAAAGGTAAAAACAATAGCTGTTGGCGATAATTACAATGATTTGGAAATGCTTAAAGCTTGTAATTTTCCTTGCTTGGTTTTCAACGATAAATTTACGTTAGATGAAATTCCTATAAAAAATTTAATCATTACAAATAAGCCATCACCTGAGGGCTGGGCAGATGTGATCAAAATGGCTCTAGCTAAAATTAATAAAAATTAATAAAGTTATATATGAGTGAATTTTCTCAAAACGGAATAATTTCAACACTTCATGATTTTGGAACAAAATCACTTGAGCAAATTGAGAAGGAACTTTTAGGTTTTTCTAAAGAAAGAAAAATGGAACTTATATTACCATGTCTTTATTCAGAGTTAAAAGGTGATGCATTACCTAAGATTGTAGAGGAGATAAGTAAAACTAACTACATTCACCATATAATTATAGGTTTAGATCAAGCAAGCGAAGCTCAAGCAAGAAAGGCATGGACTTTTTTTGAAAAATTAGAAACTCCATTTACTATCCTTTGGAATGATGGACCTAATTTAAAAAAATTAGACAAAGAATTACAAAAAAAAGGATTGGCACCGAACGAACATGGAAAAGGAAGAAACGTTTGGTATTGCATAGGCATGTCTATTGCAAGAGATAGTGCCAGATCTGTTGCATTACATGATTGTGATATTAAGACTTATGACAGGAGGATGTTAGCAAAATTATTTTATCCAGTTGTAAATCCCCTTTTTAATTTTGAATTTTGTAAAGGATATTATCCAAGAGTGGCTGATAATAAAATGAATGGACGTGTAGCAAGACTTTTAGTATTTCCTTTATTAAATGCCTTAGAAAAAACTATTGGCAAAAGTGATTATTTAGATTTTATGAAGTCATTCAAATATCCTCTCGCAGGTGAGTTTTCGTTTAGAAGAAATATTTTACCTGAACTTAGAATTTCATCAGATTGGGGTATAGAAATTGGAATCTTGTCAGAAATGCAAAGAAATTTTTCACCTCAAAATATTTGCCAGGTAGATCTAGCAGATACTTACGATCATAAGCACCAAGATTTATCTCTAGACGATGAAAAGAAAGGTTTATCAAGAATGTCTATTGATATTATTAAAACCTTTATCAAAAAATTAGCTACACAAGGTCATTCTTTTAGTAGAGAACAATTAAGATCATTAAAAGCAACCTATTACAGATCTGCCTTAGATCTTATAGATGCTTACAGGGCTGATGCTGAAATAAATGGTTTAAAATTTGATTCTCACACTGAAGAAAAAGCAGTTGAGTTATTTTCTAGTAATATAATTCGAGCTGGAGAGGATTTTTATCTAAACCCAATGGATGCTCCTTTTATTCCTACTTGGAGTAGAGTTAAAAGTGCTATACCAGATTTTTTAATAAGATTGGAAAAAGCTGTTAATGAAGATAACAGACAATATCTTTAGTTATCCAAAGACAATTTTGAGAAAAAATTTTTCTAATTGATATACCTGATTTATTAAAATAAATTATTTTACATCATTAAAATAATTGATATGAGATATGGCAAACATACAATTTAAAGGAATTCATAAATCCTTTGGTTCAAATAAGATAATTTCAGATTTTAATTTAAAAGGTAAAGAAGATGAATTTCTTGTTTTAGTCGGACCATCAGGATGTGGAAAATCAACATTATTAAGAATGATTGCTGGTCTTGAGAAAATTGATAATGGCGAAATATTTATAAATGATCAAAAGATAAACGAACTTCATCCTTCAAAGCGGCAAACTGCTATGGTATTTCAATCGTATGCACTTTATCCGCACATGAGCGTATTTGAAAATATGTCATTCGGATTAAAAATTGAGAAGAGACCAAAAGAGGAAATTGCTTCAAAAGTAAAAGAAGCTGCAAAAATTTTAAAAATAGAAGAGCTTTTAGATAGGCGTCCAAAAGAATTATCTGGTGGACAAAGACAAAGAGTTGCAATCGGTAGAGCAATAACTAGAAATCCAAAGATATTTCTTTTTGATGAACCTTTGTCCAATTTAGATGCAGCTCTAAGAGCTGAAATGAGAGTTGAAATATCAAAGCTGCACAATCAAATAAAAACTAACATGATTTATGTAACGCATGATCAGGTAGAAGCAATGACCTTAGCTGACAGAATAGTAATACTTAATAAAGGAAATATTGAACAAGTTGGGACCCCTGATGAAATATATAATAATCCTTCTAATATTTTTGTAGCTCAATTTATTGGTACACCAAAAATGAATATATTGGAAATTAGTGAGGAAAACATAATTTCAGAAAATATATTAAAATTATTTGGCTTAGAAATTAAATTTAACAATATTAAATTTAAAAAAACTAAACACTATATTGGAATTAGACCTGAGCATTTAAAATTTAACCAAATAAGTGATTTTACTTTTAATCCAGAAATAGAGTTAATTGAAAATCTTGGTAATGAAAAAATAATTTACTTCAAAAAAGATAAGGACCAATTAAATGCAAAAATTCCAAACAACACGGAGATTTCAAATAAAATCGGTTTCAATCTTCAGGATTTATTAATCTTTGATAAGAATAAAATTAGAATTAAACTTTAATACAACTTTAAATTGATGAAGCTAAATTTTTTTCATTAAATAAGATGATAATTTATATAAATCAGTATTAATCAAATATTTGCGACATCCTGTCAAATATAGTAGTTTTTAAAAAAATCTAGGAGGGGAAATGAAAAATATATTAAAAATATTTTGCATAATATCATTATTCATTACAAGTACAGTTTATGCAGATATTAAATTTTGGACTACAGAAGTGCAACCTGCTCGAATGGCTAAGCAAGAAGAAATGGCTAAAGCTTTTGAGGCTAAAACAGGTATCAAAGTTGATGTAATTCCAATTGAGGAAAAAGATCTGGGCACTAGAGCAACTGCAGCTGCTGCAGCTGGTGATTTACCAGATGTGATTTATCACACTTTACAATATGTCTTACCTTGGGCAGAAGCTGGTATTTTAGATGTTGATGCTAATAACGCTGTGGTTAAAGCACTTGGCAAAAATACTTTTGCTCCAGGGGCTCTAAACATGGCTAAGTCAGGATCGAAAATTGCTGCTGTTCCTGTTGATGGATGGACACAGATGGTCGTTTATAGAAAGGATCTTTTTGAAAACGCTGATCTAGAACCACCTACAAGTTACGCCAACATTGTTAAAGCTGTTGAAAAATTATCTAAAGTAAATGGTGTGTTTGGTTTTGTAGCTGCTACTAAAACTGATGAGAACTTTATGAGTCAAGTTTTAGAACATGTTCTTTTAGCTAATGGGGTAAATATAGTTAAAAAAGGTGGTATCAAGAAGCAAGGTAAAAAATTAAAAGAAGCATTAGAATTTTATAAAGTCATCGCGAAGGCAAGTCCTCCAGGCGAACTTTATTGGAAACAATCAAGAGCACTTTATTTTGCTGGAAAAACACCAATGATAATTTGGTCTCCATTTATTATGGACGAGCTTGCAGGTTTGAGAGACTCAGCTCCACCTACTATAAATAGTGATCCAACATCTCCTGAACTAGCATCTAAAACTGGTTTTATAACTAATTTTAGTGGACCAAGTAATAAAAAAGGTGCTGCCTGGGCAGATATTAGATACTTTGGTATAACAGCTGATGCTGATACTGATGAAGCTAAAAAATTTATCATGTACTCAATGGATGAGGGTTATACAAATACCTTATCAATTGCTCCAGAAGGTAAATTTCCAGTAAGAAGAGGAAATGCAAGCGATCCAGAAGCATTTACAAAAGCTTGGAGCAAACTGCCAGTTGGTGTTGATAGAAAAGCTCCTTTGTCAGATCTGTATGACCCTGATGTTATTAATAACATTGTTGCTGGTTTAGATACAGCAAATAGATGGGGAGTTAAAGAAGGTGAGCTATCAAGAGCATCTAAAATTATTAATTCACAATTCATAAATAGAATCACAAGAGAATATATTGATGATGAAATTTCAGTTGATGAAGCAGTAGACAAAATAAATGCTGGATTAGCTAGTTTCTAATAATTTAAATTAATTAAAAAAGCGGGTAAGGTTACTTATCCGCTTTTTTTTATGAAAGACACTTTGGCAAATACTGAAAAGAAAACTGCTTATATTTTAACATTACCAGCGGTTGCTTTAGTTTTTGCAATAATTTTATTTCCTATTTTTGCAAATGTGTGGATTAGTTTTAAAGAAGTTGAGCTTAAAGATATAAGAATACCTGAGCCAAGAGCTAAAAAAATTGTAAAATCTATTTCTGAAGATACCTCGAAAATAAAAATTTTATATAAACTAAGGAATAGCTCATTAATTCAAGAAATTAGGGATGTCTCGTTTCAAGATAAATTTCCGAAAAATTTTGAAATTAAAAAATTAGATCCACGTTGTGAATTCAAAAAATACATTTTAAAATGTAAATTTGGAGACTGGCCAGCAAAGTATAGGGAAAATTTTCAAGTAGAATTTGAAACAAATGATGGTTCAAAAATAGATAAAAAAGCTCTAAAATCAATAAAACCTAAATTAAACGGTACATCAGATAACATACTGCTTAATACTGATTTTACTTTAAAAAATTTCAAGAAAGTTTTGTTAGATAATGAATTTGTAGACCTACTCCTCACAACATTTTACTACACATTTTTTGGCACTGTTGGCTCAATCATATTTGGTATTTTGACAGCCCAAATGGTTAATCAAAAATTTTATGGCAGAACATTTATGCGAAGTGTTTTACTTTTTCCATATGTTGCTCCAGTTGTCGCTTTAGCTTATACATGGGAACTTCTATTGGATCCTAATAGTGGAACTTTAAACAGTTTACTAATCAACTACCAAATTATTGAAACCCCTATAAATTTACTTGGCCAAAAATATATTAACATTAATGTTTTAGGGTTCGATTTTAAACTAAGGCTAGCTCTTACAACAGTTATCATGTTTGAAATTTGGAGATATTTTCCTTTAGCTTTTTTATTTATTCTTGCAAGACTTCAAGCTATTCCAAAAGAATTATATGAAGCAGCTGATGTTGACGGAGCGAGCCCATTTCAGAAGTTTTTTAACATAACACTACCTCAAATTACTGCAGTTATATCGATTTTATTTATGATAAGGTTTATTTGGAATTTTAATAAGTTTGAAGATGTTTTCTTACTTACTGGTGGCGCTTCAGGTACAAGAACTTTACCGATTAATGTTTATCAACAAGGTTTTGCAATATCTGATATTGGAATGGGATCGGCTGTTTCAATAGTAATAGTTGCTTTACTTTTAATGTTTATGTTCTTTTACTTCAAGCTTTTAGGAAAGAGAGTCGATGAAAACTAAAAATTTAATTTTATTTACATTAATATCATCATCTTTTTTGATATTTATAGTTTCTATATGGAAAATATTAGCAACTTTACAAGGTTTAAATATTCAAAACTTTAATCTACAAATAATTTTTATTTTTGGTGTTCTAATTTCATTTGCTAACTTAAGGATAGGAAATAAAATTAAAGATTTTTACAAATCAATTCTTTTTTCTTTAATTTTTGTTATTTGTGATGGTTACCTAATTCAAAAATTACCGCTGTGGTATAATATTGGTATTTTTTTAATTTTATATTTTTTTGTTAGTAAAATAAATAAATATGGTTTTGAAAATTTAAGAGAACAACACTTAACACAGGTTATCTTTTTTGACTTCTTAACTTTATTTGGAATTTTATTTTTTTCTTTCGTTATACTTTTTCCTTTTTATATGATGTTAATAACAAGTTTTAAAACTCAAATAGCATTATTAGTAAACCCATTAGACTTTAGTATTAATTTTAGTCAAGATTTGAAGAGTTTATTTAAATCATATTTTGTAATTTTTGAGTCCTATAATTTTGGTAGGTATATTTTAACTAGCGCCATCGTCTCTGTGGGTACTGTGCTCATAACTCTTATTTTTGCTATTCCTGCAGCATATGCAATTGCTAGATTAAATTTTTTTGGAAAAACATTTATGTCAACATCAATATTGATAATTTATATGTTTCCTGCAATTGTTTTGGTAATTCCTCTGTACACAATCTTTAGTCAATTAGGTCTAAGAAATTCTATAGAGGGTTTGTTGATTGTTTATACAGCCACAACCCTCCCAGTAGCAATTTATATGCTACAAGGATATTTTAAAAGTATCCCTAAAGAATTGGAAGAAGCTGCAATATTAGATAAACTTGGTTGGTTTGGAATAATCACTAAAATTATAATTCCACTGAGTATTCCTGCAATATCTTCTGTGGCTTTATATGTTTTTATGATAGCTTGGAACGAATTTTTATTTTCTTTAATGTTTCTAGATAACCCAAATTCTTTTACTCTTTCAAGAGCCATACAATATTTGAGTGGTGATGCAGAAACGCCTAGACAATATTTAATGGCTGGTTCTGTTATTGTGACTTTGCCCGTTCTATTTATTTTTGTTTATTTTGAAAAATATCTAGTTAGTGGTCTTACTGCAGGGAGTGTAAAGGGTTGAGACAAAATTTAATAGAACAAGCTAAAAAGGTTTTATTGGGTAATAAAAAAAAAGGTTTTACATTACCTACAAATAATAAACTATATCCCGCTCAATGGAAATGGGACTCAGGTTTTATAGCGCTAGGATATTCACATTTTAATCTTAAATATGCCCTTGATGAAATATCAACCCTTTTAAAAGGCCAATGGAAAGATGGTATGATACCTCATATTTTATTTCATGATTTAAATACAAATTATTATCCAAATCATTCTGTATGGAATTGTGGAAACAAGATACATTCTTCAGGAATAACTCAGCCGCCAGTACTAGCGATAATGTTAAAAAAAATTTTAGATAAAAATAAAATTAAAGTTTCCGAAAAAATAAAAATTAAATCAATAATTAAAAAATTAAAAAAATATCATGAATGGTTAATTAAATATAGGGATCCAAAGAATACTGGATTAGTGTCTATATTACATCCCTGGGAGAGTGGATATGATAATTCTCCTCTTTGGGATTATTCGATGAATGAAGTTAAAGTTGAAAAAAATTTAAAATATAAAAGAGGAGATAATAAAGTTATAAATCCAGACTATAGACCTTTAGATGAAGATTATGATCGATATGTAACGATCAAGAACCATTTAAGAAAAAATAAATATAACCCAAAAAAACTTTATAATAAATCAATGTTTAATGTGGTGGATGTAGGGTTTAATTCAATCTTTTTAAAAGCAAATAAAGATTTATTAGAGTTACTTAAATCATTTAATTTAGAACATAATAAATTACAAAAATTTATTTTAAAGTCGGAAAGTCAGATTGAGAAATTATTTGATACAAAAAAAGGAGTCTTTGTAAATTATGATAGAAAAAATAAAAAAAAAATTATTGTTCCTTCAATTACAAATTATTTTATATTATTTGCTGATTTAAAAAATCAACTTATTAATAAAAAAATAATCAGACATTTGAAAAATCACAACCAACATGAAAGTTATCTATTTTCTAGTATTAAACCAAATTATGGAAAATTTGAGGAAAAGCGCTACTGGAGAGGTCCAGTCTGGATAAATTGTAACTGGATTATCTATCAAGGGTTAAAGAATAAAGATAAAAAATTTGCTGATAAAATTAAGGAAAAAACAATCAATCTCATTAAAAAAAATGGCTTCTATGAATACTATAGTTTTAAAACTGGAGAAGCATTTGGAGCAAAAAATTTTTCATGGACCGCTTCGTTATTTTTAGATCTGTTAATGGAGAAAAATTACAATTAATTTCTATAACTGTTTAACAAATTATACTGATAATTTCTGGCCTCAATAACTTCATTGGGAAGATTTAACTCAACATCATCAATTTTGATAACTTCATTCTTATTTATATCTTTTTTTAAAACTGCATTATCAGTTAAACCCAGTGGTAAAATCATTTCTTTTTTAGATTTTTCAGATGTAATTAATCTACCTCTTGCACAAAACCCTCCCTCTCCATCTAGTTTTTCACCTCTTTTGAGATCTTTCTTTGCAAAACTTGCAACATCTGCATTATAATTTTTTGTATACCCAGTCGCTCTATTATCCAAAGCTATTGAATAAATAGATTGAGCAAGCTCTAATCCTATATAGTGATAAGGTCTCCAAATTGCAGAATATTTTCCAGACTTATCTGTTACCATTCCATAATCTTTAAAACAATTTTTTACATATTCATTTTGTGCTTTAATCACAATATAAACACCCCATCTTAAATCATTTGGAATATCTTTTTTTTCTAAATCTATACTAGAAATAACTTCTACTTGTCCCTCAAATTCAATTAGACCACCATCACTTTTTGGAATCATTTTTTTTGCAATATCATAAACACCAACTGGAGGAAAAGTTAGTCCATTACTAGGACATTTTAAATTAGCTGCATTGCTCACTGCACACATTTCAATTGCGGATTTGTCTCCGCATAGAAAACTATTAAACATTTTTGGATTCATCCCTGACTCTAATTCTGCTCGCTCCTTACTTAAACCATAGTGGCCCCAAACAGTATCGGGTGTAGAATATTCAAAAGTTGGGTGATATTTTGTTCCTTTACCTGCACAAACTATTAAAAATCCATTTAATCTTGCCCATTCTATTTGTTCTAGAATCAAAGATGGCTGATCACCGTAAGCCATTGAACAAATAACACCTCTGTCTTTTGCAAGATCAGACAAATATTTCCCACAAGTTATGTCAGCTTCAACATTAACTAATATTAAATGTTTTTTGTTTTTTATTATTTTAGCTGCATGCACAGTACCAACTATGGGGTTACCTGTTGCCTCTATAAAAATTTCAATATCTCTATTAAGAACATCGTCTAATGAATTTGAAAAATTTATGCTTTTAACTATTTGTTTACTTAATCCACTATTAAAGCAATTTTTCTTAGCTCGATCTATATTGATATCAACTATAGTATCAATTTTAATTTTATCTAAATGATTATATTGAGCTAAAAACATACTTACAAATTTTCCACAACCTATGAAACATATTTTTATTGGATCTCTTCTATTGTCTAATTTGGTATGTAGAAACATTATATAATCTTAGATATATATTTTATAATTTTGAAAAAACCCATTTTTGGTTTGATTGCTGAACCACTTTGCTTATTGTTTGAATTATTTATATAAAAATTATGAGCCTCTAATAATAACTCAGCTGTACTTTTTTTTGGATTGAAATTTAAAATATTTTTTATTTTTGAGATATCAAGAACAATGCTACTCACCAAAATCTTATTATGATAATCAATAAAGTTAATTAACCTTAAGAAAGATAAAATTTTTAATATTAGAAGTCCAAGTTTCTTGTTAAAATATTTTACCCGTGATTTTGATCCAGTTTTTTTAATTAAATATTCAAATGTCTCCCTCATAGTTTCAATCTTCTCACAACCAATATTGAAAACATTTTTACCACTCACATTTATAGAGTTATCAATAGCATCAAATAAATCGCTAGCAGATACAAATTGTAATTTATTTGAACCATCACCCAATATCCATAAAGTACAATTATCTTTTAAAAACTCAAAAAGGACACCTAATCGATGAGCTCTTGATTTATCTACAATTATTGGACATCTAAAGATTGAAATGTTTAAATTTGAGCTTGAGCTTAAAAGAAACCTTTCAATTTCTGCTTTGGTAACACCATAAAAGTTTTTACAAGAAGTGGGCTCTGTTTCTTTTATGAGATAATTGTAGTCTTTTTCAAATAGAGAAAATGTAGATGTAAAAATTAAATTATTTACTTTATTTTTAACTGCTGATTTGTAAATATTATATGAACCTAGAACATTTGTTTTATAAATTTTAGATTTGTTATGAGTATCAAAAATTTCAGAGGCAAAATGAAAAATAATATTGGGTTTTTCTTTTTCAATTACTTTGTCTAAATCATTATAATTTGCTAAGTCCACTTTATAAAAATTTTCATGATTGTTATTTACCAAATCTAAGAGTACTAAATCAAATAAATCTTTATAACGTTCAATTGCCAATTGTCCTAGAAAACCACTTGAACCAGTAATTAAAATTTTCTTTTTCATATCGCGTTAAATTTATTTTTTTTTATATAATTAGTAAAAATGGTAATGAATATAAATATAACAATCAGCATTATTGACTGATAATAAATATCACTATCAATTAAATGTCTAACAATTCTATGAAAATAAAAATAATATAGCACTAAATAAATACAATATTTGGATATTCCTAAATGAAAATACTTAATTCCAAATATTAATACTGGTAACAATAATACGTAATCATAATTTGAGTGTGGTAAAAAAATTAAGGGAAGAATGCAAATTACTGATAATTTTGCCAATTTATTTTTTACATTTCGAATTTGAAATAAAAAATAAATATTTATTATTAAAATAATAAAAATTTGTAATATCTTATTAATAATATTTACTTCTTTTAAAAAATAAATGTTAATTATTGAGTACAAGTCACCAGTTCTTACGTAATTATCTCCAATAATTAATTTGAATGGGCCTAAAAAACTATCTATTAAATTACTGTCGGTATAATAGCTGTAAAATATCCAACTTAAAATTGTAACAATCAAACTCAAAAATAATTTTTTGAATTTTTTTTCAATTAATAAATTTAAAAAAAGAATGTAACCAGTGCTATATTTTATATACGAGATACCAGAGATAATAGAATAAAAATTTTGCTTTTTAGTTTCAGATAATAAATAAGGTAACATCATAAAGAAAAAAATCATCATACTGTTTTGACCATAATTAATTGTCATTCTTGTAGGGTGAGAAGTTAGAAATATCCCAAGAATAACTAAAGTAAGAATTATTGATAAATTACAAACTCTACAAATGATTAATGGAATTGAAATAGCAAACAAAATGTTTATGATCAGCCAAATTAGCTTTGCTTGTTCCCACTCAAAAAGAGTTAACGGATACAGGAATATAAATAAGAAATGTCCATATTGTCCTTTTTGGCAACCTAAAAATATATCTTTTGTTTCATATTGATAGTTATAGTGGTTGATTTTATCCCAAAAAATCTTTGATGGTTGCCACATTAAATCGCAGCTATTATCGAGACCTTTAAAAAAAGTTTGTGTGAAAAAACTTATGACTAAAATTGACAAAAAAATAAATAAATATTTTTTTTTTAGTTCAAGATCAAAAAAAAAAGAAAACATTTGTTTTTAGGAATTATTTAGTCCTCTCATCAGAAATTTAATATCTAAATTACAATCTTTGTATCCTTTTTTAACAATATTAAGATATCTTTCTGTTGGAAATTTAAATGTTGACTTTCTAACCATTGTATAGGTCATTACTTTTTTTCCATAATAATAAAAATAATATTTCTTATACAATATTGGATAATCTTCATATACATCCAATTTCTTTTCATCACTTTTTGAAATTTCAAATAATGCTCCGGGAACTGTAGAGTTTTTTTTTGGTTCAATATCTGCAGCTCTGTATTTACTTCTAAATGTTAACCTAAAACCTTTTAATTTAATTTTTTTTAAAAAAATACTGTTCTTGCATCTTCTTTTCATCTGAAAGTGATGTAAATTACTACCGTATGCAAAATAAAGCATTACCTCTCAACAACTTCAATTTTCTTTGCAGTAACAAATTTTAAAATTTGGGAGTTACAATTATCTATTTTGGATTGGTCCTCAGACCTTATCACAATTGAAACACCTAACTTTCCTGCATGAAAAAATGGGTAGCTTCCTATCTCAACATCTTTATTATCCTTCTGAACTTGAGTTAAAGAGTTTGCTATTTCACTTTCAACTGTTCTTAAGCTTATTGTATGACTTTTTATCGGCTCTCCACCAATAATAATATTTGTCAAACCACCCAACATGGATTTAAGGATAGATGGAACACCTGGTAAACAAAAAACATTTTCAACATTAAATCCAGGAGCACCACTTGTTGGATTTAATATTAAATTTGCATTTTCAGGCATCCAGCACATTTTCTGCCGACCTTCGTTAAACTCTCCAGGTTTGTAGTATGCTTCTAAAATTTTAAAAGCTTCTTTATGTATTTCATATTTTAGACCAAAAGTTTTTGAAACAGACTCTGCGGTAATATCATCGTGAGTAGGACCTATACCTCCAGTTGTAAAAACATAGTCATAAGTTGATTTTAAAAAGTTTAATGTATTTATAATAGTTTTTTCGATGTCCGGAATTACCCTTACCTCCTCAACTTTAACGCCGATTGAATTTAGCCAGACAGCAATTGTTGAGGTGTTGGTGTCTTGAGTTCGTCCTGATAATATTTCATTACCTATAATTAAAATTGCAGCATTAACTTTTGTTTTTTTGATCATTTTATATATATATAATTTAACGATGGAATTTACCAAGTCTTTAATAAAAGGCAAATTAATCAAACGATATAAAAGATTTTTTGCTGATGTGAAGTTAGAAAAAGAAACGATAACAGCTCATTGCCCAAATACAGGATCCATGAGAGGCTTGTTAGATGAGGGTAATGAAGTTTATGTAAGTCCTAATAATGATCCAAGGAGAAAACTTAAATTTGGATTAGAGATTATAAAATCAAGAAAAAATTTAGTAGGCGTTAACACTCATATGGCAAATAGAATTGCTCAACACGGTATAGAAAATAATCTAATATATGAACTTAAAAATAACAATACTATAAGGCCAGAAGTATTTTTTAACAAAGAAACCAGATTTGACTTTTTATTAGAAAAAAAAGCTCAAAAAAGCTTTGTAGAAGTGAAAAATGTTACCTTATTTAGAGACGGAAAAACTGCTGAATTTCCTGACGCTGTAACAACAAGAGGATCAAAGCATTTATTAACTCTTATTGATGCCATAAAAAAAGGTTATAAAACTTATCTATTATTTTTAATTCAAATTCAAAATATGAAATATTTTAAAATAGCTAAAGATATAGATGAACAGTACTATAAAAATTATCTACTAGCTAAAAAAGCAGGAGTAAATTTTTTAGCTTATAGATGCAATATAAGTTCAAAAAAAATTTTTATAGATCAGAAACTAAAAATAATTGATGAGTGATTATAAAGAAAAATTTGAAAAGATGAGGATTGCAGGAAATCTTGCTGCAAGAACTCTGGATATGTTAACAGAAAATATTAAGGAAGGTGTAAGCACTGATTATATTGATAAATTAGGATACGAATTCATAAGAGATAATGGCGGCTACTCTGCTCCACTTTATTATAGAGGCTTTACAAAATCACTATGTACATCTTTAAATCATGTTGTCTGTCACGGAATTCCCTCGGATAGAATTTTAAATGATGGTGACGCTGTTAATGTAGATGTTACTGCAATTGTTGATAAACATTATGGTGATACCAGTAGAATGTTTTGTATTGGTAAAACTCCAATTAAATTAAATAACTTAATTGATACAACTTACGAGTCGATGATGAAAGCAATTAAAATTTTAAAACCTGGAATAAGATTAGGTGATATTGGGTATACAATTCAATCATATGTTGAAGAAAAAGGTTTTTCAGTAGTGAGAGATTTTTGTGGCCATGGAATTAGCACGTCTTTTCATGAAGCTCCTAATATTTTACATTATGGAAGTAAAAATACAGGTATGGAACTTAAACCAGGAATGACATTTACTATTGAACCTATGATCAACTCAGGAAAATATGATGTAAAAATGTTAAGTGATGGCTGGACGGCAGTTACAAAAGATAAATCTTTATCTGCTCAATTTGAACATACATTAGGAATTACTGAAAATGGTTATGAAATCTTTACAGAATCTGCTAAAGGTTATTTAAAGCCCCCGTACTTATAATTAATGATTAAAAGATACTCGCGTAAACAATTAACCGACATTTGGTCAGAAGAAAATAAATATAAAATTTGGTTGAATATTGAAATTGCTGCAGCAGAAGCAATGGAAAAACTTGGACAAATTCCAAGAGGAGTTGCTTCAAATGTAAAAAAAAAAACTAAAATTAATGTATCAAGAATTCATAAAATAGAGGCTGAAGTTAAACACGACGTGATAGCCTTTTTAACCTCAGTTACTGAAAAAGCAGGAATTAAGGCTAGATATCTTCACCAAGGAATGACTTCCTCTGACATTGTGGATACTAGCTTCAATATTCAGTTAATCCAATCAGGAAAAATCATTTTAAATGATATAAATCAAATTTTAAAAGTTCTTAAAAGAC
Source organism: uncultured Pelagibacteraceae bacterium (assembly GCA_902561095.1). Classification (GTDB taxonomy): domain Bacteria; phylum Pseudomonadota; class Alphaproteobacteria; order Pelagibacterales; family Pelagibacteraceae; genus Pelagibacter. Next base: position 15,390 of record CACEOF010000006.1, read on the forward strand.
AGGCTAAAAAATATAAATTTACTCCATGCATGGGACGAAGTCATGGTATTCATGCAGAGCCAATTACTTTTGGTTTAAAATTGGCTTCATTTTATGAGGAATTCAAAAGAAATAGAAAAAGATTAATTAATGCGATTGATGAGGTATCTACCTGTGCAATTTCAGGAGCTGTTGGAACATTTGCCAACATTAATCCTAGAGTTGAAAAACACGTTGCAAAGAAATTAGGTTTAAAAGTTGAACCAATTTCAACACAAATTATTCCTAGAGATAGACACGCGTTCTATTTTTCAGTTTTAGGAATTATAGCAGGTTCAATTGAGAGGGTTGCTATTGAAATTAGACACCTGCAAAGAACAGAGGTTTACGAATTGCAGGAATATTTTTCAAAAAAACAAAAAGGTTCATCAGCAATGCCCCACAAAAAAAATCCTATTTTAAGTGAAAACTTAACTGGGCTAGCAAGAATGGTAAGAAGTACAGTTGTGCCTGCATTAGAAAATATTGCACTATGGCATGAAAGAGACATTTCACATTCAAGTGTTGAGAGAAACATTGGTCCAGATGCTAATATCACAATAGATTTTGCTTTAGTAAGACTTACAAATATTTTGGATAATATGATTGTTTATCCAAAAAAGATGCTTGAAAATTTAAATTTAACCAAAGGTTTAATTTTTTCACAAGAGGTGATGCTGGAATTAACAAAATCTGGATTAACCAGAGAAAAATCTTATAAAGTGGTTCAGAGCTATGCAAAAAAATGTTTTGCGGAAAATGATAATTTATATGATGTTCTTTTAGAGGACAAAATGGTCATAAATAAAATTTCTCAAAAAAGACTAAAGTCTATCTTTAACTACTCTAAACATTTTAAAAATATAAACTTTATCTTTAGAAGAGTTTTTAAATAATGAAAAAAGGAAAAAAAATATACGAAGGCAAAGCTAAAATTATTTATTCTACAAACGACAAAGATTTAGTAATTCAATATTTCAAAGATGATGCAACAGCTTTTAATAATCAAAAAAAATCAACTATAGAGGGTAAAGGCGTATTAAATAATAGAATTTCTGAACATATACTTTCAAGTCTTTCACAAATAGGTATCAAAAATCATTTAGTAAAAAGACTAAACATGCGAGAACAAATTGTAAAACTCGTTGAGATAATACCTATTGAATTTGTTGTTAGAAATGTTGCAACAGGATCTTTAACTAAACGTCTTGGAATTGAAGATGGTACTATTCTGAAGGAACCTTTGATTGAATACTGCTTAAAAGATGACAAACTTGGAGATCCATTAATTGCTGAAGAACATATTTTTGCGTTTGATTGGGCATCAAAAAAAGAATTAGAGAAAGTAAAAAAAATGATTTTAAGAATAAATGATTTTATGATCGGTATGTTTCGAGGGGTTGGAATTAAACTGATAGACTTCAAGTTAGAATTTGGAAGATTGGATGCTAATGGTAAGAAAGATGTAATTTTAGCTGATGAAATAAGCCCTGATACTTGCAGATTATGGGATAGTTTAACTGACAAAAAATTAGATAAGGACAGATTTAGAAAAAATTTAGGAGACTTGATCCCAGCCTACACTGAAGTTGCCAAAAGACTAGGTATTCTTCATGAACAATCTAACTTAAGTGCAGTAAATGTAACAAAACTATCTTCAGTAAAGAGAAAACGTAAATGAAAATATCAGTAATTATAACACTTAAAAAAGACGTTTTAGATCCACAAGGTAAAGTTATTCATCAAGCCCTCGACGGAATGGGCTTTAAAGATGTAAATGAAGTAAGGCAAGGTAAATATTTTGAAATTAATACTAAAGAAACTAATCCAAAAAAAGCAAAAGATAAAGTTGAAGAAATGTGCAAAAAACTTTTAGCTAATCTTGTAATAGAGAATTACAAGATTATTGATGCACAATAATTAATGAAATCAGCAGTTATCACATTTCCTGGTTCTAATTGTGATAGAGATATGGATGTTGCTTTAAAAAAATTTGGTTTTAAAAATAAAATGGTTTGGCATCAAGATATTGAGTTACCAAAAAGTGACTTGGTGGTTTTACCTGGCGGATTTTCTTATGGTGATTATCTTAGATGTGGAAGCATGGCCTCTAAATCTAAGATTATGCAATCAGTAATTAATTTTGCAAATTCTGGTGGAATGGTGATGGGTATTTGTAATGGTTTTCAAATTTTAGTTGAAACAGGATTAGTGCCTGGGGTTTTGTTAAGAAACAAATATTTAGAATTTATTTGTAAAAATGTTTTTGTTAAAATTAGTGATAAAGATAATGCTTACTTTAAAAATATTAAAAATAATGTTTTAGAGCTTCACATCGCTCATAATGAAGGAAACTATTTTTGTACAAATGATCAATTAAAAGAAATTGAAGACAATGCTCAGATTGCAATCAATTATTGTAATAACCAGGGTAAAATTGAAAAATCATTCAATCCCAATGGATCAATAAAAAATATTGCTGGAATTTTTAATAAAGAAAAAAATGTTCTAGGAATGATGCCACATCCTGAAAGAATGATCGACCCTTCTCTATCAGGTGAAGATGGATCTCTTTTTTTTAAAAACCTAATTAATAATATAAAATGACTGTAAATGAAAAAATAGCTATTGATCATGGATTAAAAAAAGATGAGTATAAAAAGATCTGTGAACTCTTAAAAAGAAACCCTAACATAACAGAATTAGGAATTTTCTCAGCAATGTGGAATGAGCACTGCTCCTACAAATCCTCAAGACTGCACTTAAAAAAATTACCTACTAAAGGTAAACAAGTTATTCAAGGACCTGGTGAAAATGCTGGAATAATCGATATTGGTGACAATGATGCAATTGTCTTTAAAATTGAAAGTCATAACCACCCTTCGTTTATAGAACCTTATCAAGGTGCTGCTACCGGAGTTGGTGGAATAATGAGAGATGTATTCACAATGGGTGCTAGACCAATAGCCAATTTAAATTCAATACACTTTGGTTCATCACAGCATAAAAAAACTAAAAATCTATTAAGAGGTGTAGTGCATGGAATAGGAGGTTATGGAAACTGTATGGGAGTGCCTACGATTGCAGGGCAAACAAGTTTTGATAGCTCTTATAATGGAAATATCTTAGTGAACGCAATGACGCTAGGATTAGTTAAAAAAGATAAGATTTTTTACTCAAAAGCTGCAGGTTTAAATAAACCTGTAATATATGTAGGATCTAAGACAGGTCGTGATGGTATTCATGGAGCGAGTATGGCCTCTGCTAGCTTTGATGACAAAATTGAAGAAAAAAAACCAACCGTACAAGTCGGTGATCCTTTTACAGAAAAACTTTTACTTGAAGCATGTTTAGAGTTAATGGCAGGAGATTCGATCATTGCAATTCAAGATATGGGGGCAGCAGGTTTAACTTCTTCAAGTATTGAAATGGCTTCAAAGGGAAATCTTGGAATAGAAATTAATTTAAATAAAGTGCCATGTAGGGAAACAAAAATGACCCCTTATGAAATCATGCTTTCTGAAAGTCAGGAAAGAATGCTGATTATTCTAGAAAGTGGAAAAGAAGTGCAGGCTAAAAAAATATTTGATAAGTGGAATTTAGATTTTGCTGTAATTGGAAAAACAACCAAATCGAAGAAAATTGAACTTTTTTTTGATAATGAAAAAGTTGCTGACATTCCAGTTAATACTCTTGTTGAAAATTCACCAATGTATGATCGTAAATGGAAAAAGGCAAAACTTCCAAAGAAAAACAAAATTAACAAAGATGAAATAAATAATTTGAAAATAATTGAGGTCCTAAAAAAAATTTTAGCTAATCCAAATATCTGTAGTAAAGAATGGATTTGGCAGCAGTATGACCACACTGTGATGGGAGACACCATTCAAAAACCTGGAGGGGACTCTGGCGTGGTGAGAGTTCATGGCACTAATAAAGCAGTTGCAGCATCTGTAGACTCTTCGGCAGTTTATTGTTGGGCTCACCCTCTTACAGGTGGAAAACAAGTAGTGTGTGAAAGTTTTAGAAATTTAATATCTGTTGGAGCAAAGCCAATTGCTATTACAAATTGCTTAAATTTTGGTAGCCCTGAAAATGAAGAAAATATGGGAGAGTTCGTAGAATGTGTTCAGGGCATTGGAGAAGCAAGCTCTTATTTAAAATTTCCTGTCGTGTCAGGAAATGTTTCTTTCTATAATCAAACCAAGGATCAGGGAATAAAACCCACTCCATCTATAGGCGGTGTTGGACTAATAAATGATTATACTAAAATGATTACTATGGATTTTAAAGAAGTTGATAATGTTGTTTTAGTTATTGGTAAAACAGAAGGTCATATTGATCAAAGTCTATTTGCAAGAGTTATATTAGATGAAAAAAATGGGCCTCCACCAGAAATAAATCTATTTAATGAAAAAAATAACGGAGAAACTCTTTTAAAATTAATCGATAGTAATTTAATTAAAAGCGCCCATGATATTTCTTTAGGAGGAATAATTACTGCTATTTCAAAAATGTGTATTAAGGGTAATAAAGGTATTAATCTAAAAAAACCGAAATATTTAATCAGTGAGATAGAATATTTTTTTGCTGAAGATCAAGGGAGATACATTGTTGAAATCTGTAAAAAAGATCAAAAAAAAGTGCTTGATATATTAAATAAAAATGCAGTTTATTATGATGAGCTTGGAACAATCAATGAAAATGTGCTATTTTTAAATGAAAAGACAAAAGTTACAATTGACGAATTAAAAGAGTTTAATACAAAGTGGCTAAAAGAATATATGAGTAACTGATGGCAATGAATTTAAATGAAATTGAGAGTTTAATTAAGGAGGCAATGCCTGATGCCGTTGTTGAAATACAAGACTTAGCTGGTGATGGAAATCATTATTCTGCAACCATAACTTCATCACAATTTTCAGGTAAAAGCAAAATTGAACAACATAAAATGGTATACAACTCTTTAAAAGGTAGAATGGGTAACGAATTACATGCATTAGCAATCAAAACAAAGGAAAATTAAAATGGACCAAGAAACAAATGATTTAATTAAAAATGAAATTGAGAATAACGAGGTTTGCCTATTTATGAAAGGAACACCTGATGCACCACAATGCGGATTCTCAATGGCTACCTCTAACATTTTAAAAGTAATGGAAGTAAATTTTAAGGGTGTAAATGTTTTAGCAGATCAAAAACTTAGGGAAGGTATAAAAGTTTATAGTGATTGGCCAACTATCCCACAATTATATGTCAAAAATGAATTTGTTGGTGGATGTGACATTATAAAAGAAATGTTTGAAAGTGGTGAGCTTGCGAAATTGCTTGAAAGTAAAAATATTAATTTTAAGTCTAAAAACTAGTTATCTAGAATAATATTCAATAACCAAATTAGGTTCCATTACTATTGGATAAGGAACTTCTTCAAACTTCGGAGTTCTTACAAATTTAAGTTTTTTATTTTTTTCATCCATTTGAATATACTCTGGAGTTTCTCTCTCTTTGTTTGCTAAAGCAATATCAACAATTGCTAATTGTTTAGATTTATCTCTTATCTCAATTGAATCTTCTTCTTTTACTAAATAACTTCCAATATTTACTTTTTTACCATTAACCTTAACATGTCCGTGGTTAATTAGTTGTCTAGCAGAAAATATTGTAGTTGCAAATTTTGCTCTGTAAATTACTGCATCTAATCTTCTTTCGAGCAAGCCTATTAAATTTTCACCTGTATCGCCTTTAAGCATTACAGCTTTTTTATAAATATTTCTAAACTGTCTTTCATTAATATTACCATAGTAAGCTTTTAATTTCTGCTTCGCTTGAAGCTGAATTCCATAATCTGAAGGTTTAGATGATCTAGTTTGGCCATGCTGTCCTGGCCCGTAGGCTCTAGTATTAAATGGACTTTTTGGTCTTCCCCAAAGATTAACCTTCAATCTTCTATCTACTTTATGTTTAGAGTTTAATCTTTTAGTCATTTAATAGAGGGGGTTATAAACCTACTCATTGTTTTGTCAATCAACGTTTTTTTCCTAAACTAGCAAATACACTTGATAAAATACGTGTTTCCTTTGAAGATAATTCCATCCTATAAAAAATATTTCTAAAGTTCTCAAGCATTATAGGTTTTTTTTCTTTGGGTTTGAAGAACCCTATATCCTCTAAATTTTTAATACACAAGTTGATCATTGATAATATATCTTTTTTTGAGGCTGACTTTACTTTTTTTGATTTTTTAAAACCAGACAATTTTGAATTAATGATGCTATGAACAACTTGGGCAATTATAATTAAACTATGAGATAAGTTCAGAGACTTAAAATCTGGATTAGTTGGGATCTGAAGAGTATAATTTGCATAACTTATCTCATTATTTGAAAGCCCTGAAGCCTCAGATCCAAATAAGAAAGCTACTTTTTTTTTATAATCAATCTTCTTTAAATCTTCTAATTGAATATGTTTGATATTTTTATTTCTAAACCTGGCTGAAGTAGCAATTACTACATCAATATTTTTTAAAGCAGACTCTAAATTATCAAAATTTTTACTCTTGCTTATAATATTTTTTGCTCCAACTGATGTAGCTAAAATTTTATCATTTGGGTAAATTGGTTTAGGATCTATAACAATCATTTTTTGAAAATTAAAATTTTTAATTGCTCTTGCACATGCGCCAATATTTTCTGAGAGCTGAGGTTTATGTAAAATAAATGAAATATTATTGTTTGACATAATTAATCTATGCCGTGACTTCTGTTATAATTTGAAATTTCAGATGTATCTAAATCTATTAAAGATTTTTCATCCGTTTGCCATATACTCACTTTTAATGGATAGCATTTTGCTACATCAGAAGAGTGTTCAGATCCACAATCTCCACCAGGACAAGCAGATAGAACTCCTAGTAAATCTGTCTCTGCAAAAAATTCTAAATAATCACCTGGTCGTACAGGACTTGCCTTCATAAAATATTGTTTAGTATCATTGGTAAATCCAGTTAGCATAAAAACGTTTAAAACGTCGTGAACCATTTTTTCGGCTTCATCAATTTTAAGTTTTTTTTCTTTAACCAGAGCTCTAGTTAAATTTGAATGACAGCAGTAATGGTAGTCATTGCCCGATAGAAGCTTTGAGGTATAAGGATCACACCTAGTCCCAATTACATCATGTACTGATCCACCATCCTCATCATAATCATACCAATCTAGCGTATCCCATGTAATAGTTGCTAAAGATCTAAGATAAGGAAAACTACTAAACATTTTATCTCCTACGGAAAGATGTGTTCCATAAAGTGCTCGTGTTTTTCCAGAATAGAATTTTTCATTTAAATTAGTCAAATTAAAAAGATTTAAGTCACCAACTTGAGGCCCATCAACACTTTCAATTCTAAAGAAATCACCTTTTTTAACTTGAAACGTTTTAGCATCCCTTGGAGGAATTAAAATTTCATTTTTCTTGATCAAATTTTTTCGCGCTGAATGTAAAATATTTAAGTTTTTCTCTTCAATATTTTTAATAGGATAGCAAACAACTGGTTTTGCTCCAATTCTTTTATTAATATCTGACGGTTTATTTGAAAACTTTTTAATCTTCATACCTAAAGACTAGCTGGAGCTTTATCTTTAAATAATTTGTAATCTAAACTATCGATGAGTGCCTTAAAGGATGCATCTATGATATTTGGTGAAACACCTATTGTAAACCAATTTAATCCTTTGGAGTCAGTGCTTTCAATACTAACTCTAGTTACCGCTTCCGTTCCAGTATTTAAAATTCTTACCTTATAATCGACTAATCTTAAATCTTTTAAATATTCAGAATACTTATCGAGTTTATTAACATTTTTTCTAATTGCATTATCTAAAGCATTAACTGGTCCATTTCCTTCTCCTTCACATAATATTTTTTGGCCATCAACTTCTAATTTTGCTTTTGCATAAGAGATAATTTCACCCGATTTGTCTTTTTGAACAGAAACATCATATTCATTAATTGAAATATATCTTGGTATGTCACCCATTAATCTTCGTGCCAGTAATTCAAAAGAAGCGTCTGCTCCATCGTAACTATATCCTATAAATTCTCTATCTTTTACCTCTTCAAGAAGTTTTTTTATTTTAGGATCATTTTTCTCAACCTTTATACCTATTGAATTTAATCTAGACATAATATTTGATTGCCCTGATTGGTCTGAAACAATAATATTTCTCGAGTTACCTACTTCCTCAGGATTTATGTGTTCATAAGTTTTTGGATCTTTTTGAACAGCGGAAACATGCATTCCTCCTTTATGTGAAAAAGCAGATGCACCAACATATGGTAAGTGTTTATTTGGTTTTCGATTGAGTAATTCATCTAATAACCTTGAGCATTGTGTTAAATTTTTCAAATTTTCTCGTTTAATGTTAATTTTATAATTTTCGTAAAAATCTTTTTTTAAAAAAAAGGTTGGGATCAGAGATGTTAAGTTTGCATTACCACATCTTTCCCCTAGTCCATTTATAGTTCCTTGAACTTGTCTTACACCAGCTTGGACTGCGGTTAAACTATTTGCTACGGCATTTTCTGTATCATTATGAGCATGAATTCCTAAATTTTTTCCTGGTATATGTTTTGCAACTTCCAAAACAATTTTTTCAATCTCATGAGGAAGTGTACCTCCATTTGTGTCACACAAAACAATCCACCTTGCTCCGTTGTCATAAGCAGATTTTAAGCAAGCAAGTGCGTATTCAGAGTTCGCTTTATATCCATCAAAAAAATGTTCAGCATCAAACATAAATTCTTTACCTGATTTAACAATGTGTTTTGCACTTTCAGTAATATTATTTAAGTTTTCCTCGTTTGAAATACCAAGTGCTATGTCAACTTGAAAATCCCATGATTTTCCAAACAAACAAACTGATTTACTTTTTGAGTTAATTAAAGAGGATAACATTGGATCATTTTCAGCGCTATGTTCTGATTTCTTGGTCATTCCAAAAGCAGTTAAGTTAGCTGATTTAAAATTGTGATCTTTGTTAAAAAATTCTGTGTCAGTTGGGTTTGCTCCAGGCCAACCCCCTTCGATATAATCAACACCGAGCGCATCTAGAGAAGATGATATTTTCTCTTTATCATCAATTGAAAAATCTACACCTTGCGTTTGTGCTCCATCACGTAGAGTGGTGTCAAATATATATAATTGCTCTTTGCTCATTTAATTTTCCACGTGGTTTTACCATCTTTATCCTCTATTAAAACACCTTTGTCTAAAAGCTCATCTCTTATTTTATCCGCTTCTTTGTAGTTATTATCTTCTCTAGCTTTATTTCTTTGTTTAATTTTATTTAAAATTTCAGCTTCATTTATTGAAAGTTTATTTTTCTTAAATTCTAACCATTCGATTTCTGTTTCATTCAATAAACCTATAAAATTACATGCAGATGTAAATAATGCTTTGTCAGTGGAATTACCTCTTTGTGCTTTCTCATACAATTTATGAAGCTTGGCAATATAGCCTGGTGTATTTAAATCGTCATAAAGTGGTTTTAGAATATCATCATTAACTTCTTCTTTATGATTATCAGATGAGTAAACATTATACCATTTACTAATTGTATTTTGACAATCATTTAAAAGTTTATCATTCCAATCCAATGGTTGTTTATAATGTGCACTCATTAAAGCCAATCTTATCACTTGACCGCTTATCTTATTCCTAAAATCCTTTATTTTTAAAATATTTCCTTGGGATTTAGCCATTTTTTCATTGGACATTGTTATGAATGCATTATGCAACCAGTAATTAGCAAAAACTTTTGTATCATTCGCACATCTTGATTGTGCAATTTCGTTTTCATGGTGTGGAAACAGTAAGTCTATACCTCCACCATGAATATCAAACTCATTTCCAAGAAGTTTTTTTGACATAGCTGAACATTCTAAATGCCAACCAGGTCTTCCTTTGCCCCAAGGTGACTCCCAAGAAGGCTCATCATTTTTAGAAGGTTTCCACAGAACAAAATCTTGTGAATTTTTTTTATTATCACTTACCTCAACTCTTGAACCAGAAATTAATTCATTAAGATTTTTATTTGAAAGTTTTCCGTAATCTTTAAATTTATTTACCTCAAAATACACATGCTGATTTTCCTCATAAGCAAATCCTTTTTTTGTTAAATCAGAAATCATTTCAATCATTACATCTATATGCTCTGTCGCCTTAGGTTGATGTGTGGGGATATCGCAATTTAAGTAATTACAATCTTCATCAAAACTCTTAATGACAGCATTGGTCAATTCAGAAATTGAAATATTTTTTTCCTTTGATGAATTTATAATTTTATCATCAACATCAGTTATATTTCTAACATAAGTAACTTTAGTATATTTTTTTTTAAAAATTTTATAAAGGATATCAAAAACAACAATTGGTCTTGCATTGCCAATATGAGGATCGTCGTATACTGTCGGACCACAAACATACATTCTAATATTTTTTTCATCTATAGGAACAAATTTTTCTTTTTTGTTGCTTAGATTATTAGTTAAAAAAATATCATTACTCATGATTTTAGGAATATACTTAAAAAATAGATTTGTGAATCTATTTGATTAATTTGGAATTATGCATACTGGAATAGGCTCCATTTTATGCATATTTTGTTTTCTGATATTTTCGTATTTAGCTCGATTCGGAGAATTAGGATTAGACATTGCCTCCTCTAATTCTTCATATTTTAATCCTAGTTGACCCTCGTCAGTTCTACCATCATCCCATAATCCATCAGTTGGCGCAGCTTCAATTATTTCTTTTAGAATTCCAAGTTCTTTTCCTATTTCCCAAATCTGAGTTTTATTACAATCAGCTATTGGTGATATATCAACTCCACCATCTCCATATTTAGTGTAAAACCCAACTCCAAAATCTTCAACTTTGTTTCCTGTCCCTACAACAATGCCTTTGTTAGCTGCAGCTACCTGGTAGAGAGTCGTCATTCTTAATCTTGCTCTTGAATTTGCCATCCCATGTTCATTATCAAATTTAGATAAACTGGCACTAAAAGCTAAAAATAATTCATCTAAGTTAACTGTGTGTCCTTCAACATTTTTAAAATTTTTAACTAACCATTCTTGGTGTTTTAAACTTAAATCATGCTGATGTGATTTTTGCTTAATCGGCATCGACAAAACAATTGTTTTTAAACCTGTCATAGCACTTAAAGTGCTCGATACTGAGGAGTCTATTCCCCCTGAGATACCTACTACTAAAGACTCCGCCTTGGAGGGCATATTATTTGCGTAATCTTTAATCCAATTAGAAATAAATTTAACTTTTTCTGAAGTTTTCATAATATTTTAATATTAATTATAAATGATTTTGCAATGTTTTAAGATGCCGCTCTATTTGCATTTTTTGAATAAGAGCTATTCTTTTTAATCTCATCTGATATTAAAAAAGCCAATTCCAAAGCCTGATTTGAATTCAATCTTGGATCGCAATGGGTATGATATCTTGATGATAGATCTTGCTCAGATATTTTTTGAGCACCTCCTATACATTCTGTTACATTTTGACCAGTAAGCTCAATATGAAGGCCTCCTGCATAGCTTCCTTCACTTTGATGGCAAGCAAAAACATCTTTAACTTCTTTTAAAACTCTGTTGAAAGGTCTTGTTTTAAATCCTGTAACTGCTTGTATAGTATTCCCATGACATGGATCACAAGACCAAATTACATTAAGTCCTTCTTTTTTAATTGCTCTAATAAGTTTAGGTAAATGTTTTGATACGTTATCTGCTCCAAATCTTGATATTAAAGTAATTTTACCTTTTTCATTTGATGGATTAATTCTATTACACAAATTAATGAGATCATCAGCTTTTAAAGTTGGTCCACATTTAATTCCAATTGGGTTTTCTATTCCTCTGCAAAATTCAACATGTCCACCATCTAATTGTCTAGTTCTATCTCCAATCCAAACAAAATGAGCTGAAGTATCATGATACTCACCAGTAGTAGAATCTATTCTTGTCATTGACTCTTCAAAAGGCAATAATAATGCCTCATGTGACGTCCAAAAATTAACAGTGTACAGTCTGTTATTAAAATCTGATGTAATTCCACATGCTCTCATAAAAGCTATGGCATCAGCAATTTTGTCTTCAAGGTCTTTAAATTTTTTAGCTTGTGGACTTTTTTTAATATAATCTAAGTTCCATAAATGTACTTTGTTTAAATCTGCAAAACCTCCTTTTGAAAACGCTCTTATAAGATTAAGTGTTGCAGCTGATTGAGAATAAGCTTTAAATAATCTTTTAGGATCAGGAATTCTTGCTTTTTCAGTAAATTCCATTCCATTAATATTGTCTCCTAAATAACTAGGAAGCTCGACACCATTTTTTGTTTCAACTGGTGAACTTCTTGGTTTTGAAAATTGACCAGCTATTCTTCCAAGTTTCACAACTGGTAAGGAGGCTGAGTATGTTAAAACTAAAGACATCTGTAACAGTAGTTTAAATGTATCTCTTATATTATCTGGATTGAATTCAGCAAAACTTTCAGCACAATCTCCACCTTGAAGAAGAAAAGCTTTTCCGTCAACAACATCTGAGAGTTGTTCTTTTAAGTGTCTAGTCTCTCCAGCAAAAACTAATGGAGGAAATGTACCGATTTTATCTAGAACTGCATCCAGCTCTTTTTTATCTGGATACTCTGGTATGTGTTTAACAGGGAACTTTCTCCAACTATTTTTTTTCCAATTTTTCATATGCAACCTGAAAGTGTTTTAACAGAGTTTATACTTTATTCAACAGTGACAGATTTAGCCAAATTTCTTGGCTTATCGATGTCATATCCTTTTTTTAAAGCTGAATAATAAGCTAGTTTTTGGAGAGGTATAGTTAAAAGAAAAGGTAATAGATCCTCATTTGTATTTTCAACTTCAATTGTTTCCCAAATATTCTCAGAAATAATTTCATCTTTACTTTTGTTTGTAATTAATAAAACTTTTGCTCCTCTCGCTATTACTTCCTGCATATTTGAAATAGTTTTTTTATAATAATTATCTCTTGGAGCCAAAACTACTACGGGCATTCCATCCTCGATCAATGCTAATGGACCATGCTTCATTTCACCAGCTGGATAGCCTTCTGCATGAACATAGGATAATTCTTTTAATTTTAATGCACCTTCAAGAGCAATTGGGTAAGAAAAACCTCTACCCAAAAACATTGAGCCTTTTACTTCATTAAATGTCGAGGATATAGCTTGAATATCGTTATCTATTAACAAAGATTTTTCAATTAAACTTGGCAAGTTTAATAACTCTTTAACCTTATCCTTATAAGTGTTTTTATTAATTTCATTTCTCAGCGATCCAAATTTTAAAGATAAAATATATAGAATAAGTATTTGTCCTAAAAAAGCTTTAGTAGATGCGACACCAATTTCTGGACCACAATGAATTGGTAATACAAAATTTGCATCTCTTGCTATAGAACTTTCTATTACATTTACTACTGCACAAGTTTTCATGTTATTTCTTTTACATAGATCTAGTGCTGCGTAGGTATCTGCTGTTTCTCCTGATTGTGAAACAAATATATATAAAGAGTCCTTTTTGAATCTATTTTTTCTGTATCTAAACTCTGAAGCAATATCAATATTTATATCAAGTTTTGTTAACTCCTCAAACCAGTATTTTGCCATCATACAAGAATGATAAGCTGTACCACAACCTATTAAGGTAATTGAATTAATCTCACTTATTTTCCATGGAAAATTATAAATATTTATCTCTGAATTTGTTTTATCTATATATTCTTTAATACCTGTCTTAATTGTTATTGGCTGTTCTTCGATTTCTTTAGCCATAAAATGTTTAAAATCACCTTTTTCATAACTAACTTCGTTTGATGAAAGCTTTAAAATTTTCTTATTTATCTTTATTCCATCTTCATTAAAAAAAAGAACTTGGTCCTTTTTAATAATGCAAAACTCTCCATCATCAAGGTATGTAATTTTATTTGTCATTGCTTTTAATGCATAAGAATCTGATCCTAGATAGTTTTCATTTGGCCCATAGCCAACAGCTAAGGGTGAGCCTCTTCTTGCTCCAACTATTAAGTCAGGAATATCTTTAAAAACAATTCCTAACGCAAAGCTACCATGAAGTTGATTTAATGTTTTGGTTATAGCTATTTCTAGGTCATCAGCTTTTAAATTTTCAGTAATTAGATGAACAATTACCTCAGTATCAGTTTGGGATTTAAATACATGACCTTTGGTTGTTAAATATTTTTTTAATATTGTTGAGTTTTCAATAATTCCATTATGAACAACAGACACATTATGAGATGAGTGTGGATGAGCATTAACGCTATTTGGCTTTCCATGTGTAGCCCATCTAACATGACCAATTCCAATATTACCTTTTAAATTTTTTAAATCAAAATTTTGCTCTAAAGTATCCACTCTACCCTCGGACTTTACCTCTTTTATTTCTCCCTCAAAAAGAGTTGCAATTCCAGCAGAGTCATAACCTCTATATTCAAGTTTTTTTAGTGAATTAATGATACTTGCAGACACAGACTTGTTACTTGAAATACCTATGATACCACACATGATTTATTTTTTTCTTTTATAATTTTTAAGTTCTATTTGTAAAGATCTAGTTAGCGCTAAGGATTTCTTAGATACATTTTTTGTTATAACTGAACCTGCTCCCACAATACTTTCATTATCAATTGTTACTGGTGCAACTAATGAGGAATTAGATCCTATAAAAACTTTATCTTTAATTTTTGTTTTATTTTTTTTAATACCATTATAGTTACAAGTGATTGTACCAGCCCCAACGTTTACAGATTTACCAATTTCTGTATCACCAATATAAGATAAATGGCTTACCTTTGATTTTTTTCCAACAGTGCTTTTTTTAACCTCAACAAAATTTCCTATTTTAGAACCTTCTTTTAAAATTGTATCTGGTCTAATTCTTGCGAAGGGACCAATTTCAACTTTGTTCTCAATTTTACATGCTTCTAAATGTGAGAAAGATTTAATTATGACATTGTTACCAATTTTCACCTTAGGACCAAAAACTACATAAGGCTCAATAGAAACGTTGTTTCCAATTTTTGTATCTTTAGAAAAGAAAATTGTCTCAGGTCCTAACATTTTAACACCTGCTTTTATAAATTTATTTCTAAACTTATTTTGAATTTTTTGTGAATTTAAAGGTTTCATTTAATTTTTGTTTACATTAAGTATATGATTTAATTAATTCACAAATTATTTCTTTAAAATACTTTTATTATGAAACAAAAATTCACCATTTTATTTGATCTTGATGGTACCCTTGTTGATACAGCACCAGATTTAATGCATGCTCACAATCATGTCATGAAAAAATTCGGATATCCTAGCAAATCTTTAGCTGAATTAAAAAAATCAGTTGGTAAAGGCGCAGGTGCTATGATTGGAAGATCTATATGGAGTCAAGCAAAAAAAGAGTTAACAACTATTAATGAAAAAATTAAAAACAAAATGACTGACGAGTTTATATCCTACTATGGAAAAAATATTTTAAATGAAAGTAAATTAATAATTGGTGTAGTAGATTTTCTAAATTGGTGTAAGAAAGAAAATATTTCTATGGCTGTATGCACAAATAAAACAGAACATCTTGCTGTTGATTTATTAAAAAAAATTAAAATATACGATTATTTTGAATTTGTCGCAGGATTTAATACTTTTGAATATTGCAAGCCTGATCCACGACATTTAACTTCTGTGATTGAAATTTTAGAAGGAGAGAAAAATAAATCTTTAATGATTGGTGACAGTGAAAGTGATGCGAACGCAGCAAAAGCTGCGGAAATTCCAATGATTTTGTTGGAAGATGGATATACAGAAAAAAACGTTGATGAAATTTATCATAATCATTTAATAAGAGACTTTAATGGGATTGAAAAAATAGTATCAAAATATCTTTAATATTGATTAATTTAATTTAAACATTAAAACCATCTTAGTTATTATAGGAGTTAGCAAATTGCACTTTGTAGACAAAAAACCTGCTCAAAAAAGAATTGATTTTGACAATAAATTAAGATCAAAAAAAATACTAAGGGTACCAGGCGCATATAACCCATTAACAGCAAAACTTGTTGAGGAAATAGGATATGATGCTGTTTATGTTTCGGGTGGAGTGATGGCGAATGATCTTGGTTTCCCTGACATAGGGCTTACAACTTTACAGGATGTAAGTACTAGGTCTTTTTTAATATCGAGAGTAACAAATCTACCTACTATTGTTGATATTGATACAGGATTTAAGTCTTGCAAAGAAACAATTGAAACATTCGAGGAATTTGGAATAACAGGAGTTCATTTAGAAGATCAAATTGAAAGAAAAAGATGCGGTCACTTAGATAATAAAGAACTTATTTCAACGGACGCTATGGTAAAAAAAATAAAAGAGTGCGTAACTGCTAAAAAAGACCAAAATTTTAAAATTATTGCAAGATCAGACGCAAAAAGTGTTGAGGGAATAGATAAAATGATTGATAGATGTAAAGCATATGTAGATGCAGGAGCAGAAATTATTTTTCCTGAGGCACTACAAGATGAAAAAGATTTTGAAAAAGTAAGAAAAGAAGTTAATTGCTATTTATTGGCCAATATGACTGAATTTGGCAAATCAAAGCTTTTTAACTACAAAGAATTAGAAAACATTGGATTTAATATCGTTATTTATCCTGTAACTACTCAAAGATTGGCAATGAAAAATGTAGAGGATGGTTTGAGAGACATTTATGCAAATGGACACCAGAATAACATAATAGATAAGATGCAAACTAGAAAAAGACTTTATGAGCTAGTTGAATATGAAAAATATAATTCCCTAGATGAAAAAATTTACAACTTTAGTACAGAAGGGCACGAATAATGAGTGAAGATATTAAAAAAGGATTATTAGGAATTGTTGTTGATGAAACTGAAGTCTCTAAAGTTATGCCAGAAATTAATTCTCTGACTTATAGAGGTTATGCTGCGCAAGATTTGTGTGAATACTGCAAATTTGAGGAAGTAGCTTACTTAATATTAAATAAAGATTTACCAAATACCATAGAGCTTAGGAAATTTGAAAAAGAAGAGAAAAACAATAGAGAATTATCAAAAAATTTATATGAAATTATCAAACATATGCCCAAGAAGTCTCATCCAATGGATGTTGCAAGAACAGCTGTGAGCGTTATGGGGTTAGAGGATAAAGAAACTCAAGATTCTTCTCTTGAAGCAAATATGAGAAAAGCTTTAAGAATATTTGCGAAAACCCCTACTGCACTTGCTGCTTTCTATAGAATAAGAAGTGGTAAAAAAATAATTAAACCTAAAAAGAATTTAACATTTGCAGAGAATTTCTTTTATATGTGTTTTGGCAAAGTTCCTCAAAAAGAAATTGTAAAAGCTTTTGATGTATCTTTAATTCTTTATGCAGAACACAGTTTTAATGTTTCAACATTTACTGCAAGGACCATAACTAGTAGTTTATCTGATATTCATGGAGCAATAACTGGAGCAATTGCTAGCTTAAAAGGACCATTACATGGTGGTGCCAATGAAGAGGTTATGCATATGATGAATAAAATTAAAAAACCTGAAAACGCTTTAAAATGGATAAACAATGCTTTAAAAAATAAAGAAGTAGTTATGGGCTTTGGACACAGAGTTTATAAGTCAGGGGATTCGAGAGTTCCAACCATGAGAAAATATTTTGGAAAAGTTGCAAAACTTAAAAAAGATAAAAAATTTGAAAAAATTTATGACATTGTTGAAAGAGTTATGATTAAAGAAAAAAATATCCATCCCAACGTTGATTATCCTACAGGACCTACTTATCATTTGATGGGATTTGAAACAGATTTTTTTACACCAATTTTTGTTATTTCAAGAATTACAGGTTGGTCTGCTCATATTATGGAGCAACACGCAGCAAATAAGCTTATTAGACCTTTAGCGAGCTATAAAGGTAACAAGCATAGAAAAGTTTTGCAATTAAATCAAAGATAATTTTAAAATACTAACTAAAAGCTTCAACCCATGTTCCTTGAGTCGATGCCTTAGAATATTCTGTTGCACGACCTTCAAAAAAGTTCATATGCTCGACAGCATTAAGCATAGTATCTAACCAACTCAGTGGATTCTTATCTACATCATAAATTGCCTCTAAGCCAAGTTGAACAAGTCTTCTATTAGCTATAAATCGAATATAACCTTTAACATCTTTTGCGGTTAATCCCTCCATTGGACCCATTTCAAAAGCTAAATCAATAAAAGCATCTTCATGCTCTATGATAGTTCTGCAAGCCTCGTAAAGTTCTTTTTTTAGTTTTGGTGTCCATATCTCAGGATTTTCATTAATGAATTCCTTGAAAACTCTTATCATAGAGTTACAATGAAGAGTTTCATCTCTAACAGACCAGGTAACAATTTGGCCCATACCTTTCATTTTATTATGTCTAGGAAAATTTAATAAAATTGCAAAACTTGCAAATAACTGAAGTCCCTCAGTAAACGCACTAAATACGGCTACAGTTTTAGCAATATCTTCTTTTGAATTTACATTAAAGTTTTGCATATAATCATATTTATCTTTCATTTCTTTATACTTCATAAAAGCAGAATATTCAGACTCTGGCATGCCAATGGTATCTAAAAGATGTGAGTAAGCAGCAACATGAACTGTTTCCATTGATGCAAAAGCAGTCATCATCATTAAAACTTCAGTAGGTTTAAAAACTGTTGTGTAATGTCTTAAGTAACAATTATTTACTTCAACATCAGCTTGGGTAAAAAATCTAAAAATTTGTGTTAGTAAATTTTTTTCAGACTGAGATAAATTTTTTTGCCAATCTCTTACATCATCTCCTAAAGGAACTTCTTCCGGTAACCAATGAATTCTTTGTTGAGTTAACCAAGCGTCATAACACCAAGGATATCTAAATGGTTTATAAACTGGGTTCTCTACTAATAATCCCATTTTTTTTGGTTGAATAATTTCCTTTTTTTCAGATTGTATGATCTCTGAACTTATTTTTTCTGCTACTGACATGATAAACACTCCTCGTATTCTGTTTCTTCGGTTTTGGTTGATTTATTTTTGTAAACATTGGCCATAATATCTGTTGATTTAGCATCATTGACATTTTCAGCTCTTTGGATTGATTTTGATCTACAGTAGTAAAGGCTTTTTAAACCTTTCTTCCAGGCATCAAAATGAATTTTATGAAGTTCTTTCTTATGAACATCAGCGGGTAAAAATAAGTTTACTGATTGTGCTTGAGATATAAATGGAGTTCTATCTCCACTTAGCTCAATAATCCAATTTTGGTTTAACTCAAACGCTGTTTTAAAAACATCTTTCTCTAAATCACTTAAAAAGTCTAGATGTGAAACTGAGCCTTGGTTTGTTGTAATACTTGACCATGTTTCATCGTCATTTTTACCGTGACTATCTAATATCTCCTCTAAGTATCTATTTTTAACATTAAATGAACCTGACAAGGTTTTATGTGTGTAACTGTTAGCAGCAATTGGCTCAACTCCTGGTGACGCTCCACCACAAATAATAGAAATTGAAGCTGTTGGTGCTATTGCGGTTTTGTTAGAAAATCTTTCTTGATAACCGTACTCTGCAGCATCGGGACAAGCACCTCTTTCTTCTGCTAAGTCTTTAGAAGCTTGATTTACTTTAGCATCAATGTCTTTAAATATTTTTTTATTCCAAGACTTAGCCATTACAGATTCTAAAGGAATTCTATTTTTTTGTAGAAATGAATGGAAACCCATTACACCTAATCCAACACTTCGTTCTCTTTCTGCGGAATACTTTGCATCTTTAAATTGATCTGGTGCTTTGTTGATGAAATCTGATAAAACATTATCTAAAAATCTCATGACATCATTAATCATGTTTGGATCATCTTTCCATTCATCATATTTTTCTAAATTTAAAGATGACAAACAACAAACTGCTGTTCTATCTCTACCGTCTTTATCTATTCCTGTTGGTAAAGTTATTTCGCTGCACAAGTTAGAAGTTTTAACTGTCAGATTAGCTAATTTATGATGCTGTGGTATTTGTCTATTAACGGTATCAATATAAATTATGTATGGTTCACCAGTCTCTATTCTAGCAGTTAATAATCTTATCCATAAATTTCTTGCTGAAATAGTTTGTTGGACTGTTCCGTCTGCAGGACTCTTTAATGCCCATTGTTCGTCTGTTTCAACAGCTCTCATGAATGCATCTGAAACTAAAACACCGTGATGTAAATTTAATGCTTTTCTGTTTGGGTCTCCACCTGTTGGTCTTCTCATTTCTATAAACTCTTCTATCTCAGGATGATCAACTGGAAGATAACAAGCAGCAGAACCTCTTCTTAAAGAGCCTTGGCTAATAGCCATAGTTAAAGAGTCCATAACTTTAATAAATGGAATTATTCCTGAAGTCTTTCCAACTTTACCAATTTTTTCACCAATAGATCTTAGGTTGCCCCAATAACTTCCAATACCACCACCTTTAGCTGCAAGCCAAACATTTTCGCTCCACAAATCTAATATGCCTCCTAAACTATCTGACGCTTCATTTAAAAAACAAGAAATAGGTAATCCTCTTTTGGTTCCTCCATTTGACAAAACTGGAGTTGCTGGCATAAACCAAAGATTACTTATGTAGTTATAAATTCTTTGAGCATGAAGATTGTCATCAGCGTATGAGCTTGCAACCCTAGCAAATAGATCTTGAAAAGATTCGTTGTGACCAAGATATCTGTCTTTTAAAGTTGCTTTACCAAAGTCAGTTAAATTTTTATCTTTTGAACGATCAATCTTTATAATAATACCCTTGTCATTTTGAAATAGTTCCGTTTCGTTATTTAATGAGAAAAGATCGGGCCTTTTATCTTTTGAAACTTCATTAACTTGAGGGCTATATTCAGAGACAGCTTTCTTTAGGGCCTGCGATAAAATTTTGTTCATATCTCTTATTATATTTAGTTTATTTAACGAAAACAACTACATGTTGTAGGCGTTTTGACTTAATATACTATATAATCATTAAATCAATAGAACATTTATAGAACATGATAAATTATATATCAATAAAAAAAATTAAAAAATTAGGGTTAATTAACATAAAAGATATAAAAAATTATCAAATGACAGGAAATATTAAAATTGACCCATATGGTTTTAGGGAATATGACGCCCGATGGTTGTATGAAAAAGACATAAATAGAGCTGGAATAGAGAATCTTGGAAAAGGTTTGGGTACACAAATTATCAGTAATACTAAAAAACATAACCCAAGAGTTATAGTTGGACATGACTATCGTTCTTACAGCGAGGAGATAAAAACTGCTCTAAAAAAAGGATTACTATCAACTGGGTGTAATATCGAAGATGTTGGATTATCATTATCACCTATGGTTTATTTTGCTCAGTTTAATTTAAATTCTGATGCTGTTGCAATGGTAACTGCAAGTCATAATGAAAATGGGTGGACTGGAGTTAAGATGGGTATCAAAAAAGGATTAACTCATGCCCCAGAAGAAATGAAGGAATTAAAAGAAATAACGCTTAATGAAAAATTTACATCAGGTCAAGGAAGTGAAAAACAAATCGAAAATTTCCAACAAGTTTATAAAGAAGATTTAATCAAAAATAATAAAATTAATAAAAAAATAAAAGCTGTTGTTGCATGTGGAAATGGTACCGCAGGCATATTCGCTCCAGATATATTAAGAGGAATTGGTTGCGAAGTAATTGAACTAGATTGTAATTTAGATTGGACTTTTCCAAAATATAATCCTAATCCTGAAGATTTAGAGATGCTTCACGAAATAGCAAAATCTGTAAAGGAAAATAATGCTGATATAGGTTTTGGTTTTGATGGAGATGGTGACAGAGTTGGAGTAATTGACAACAAAGGTAATGAGATATTTTCAGATAAAATTGGTTTATTAATTGCTAGAAACTTATCTGCAAAACACCAGAATTCAAAGTTTGTAGTAGATGTTAAATCTACAGGTTTATACGCAAAAGATAAAGTATTAGCAAAAAACAACTGCGATACCATTTATTGGAAAACAGGTCATTCTCATATTAAAAGAAAAGTTAACACAGAAAAAGCTTTGGCTGGATTTGAAAAAAGTGGACATTTCTTTTTTAATCAACCACTAGGTTATGGATATGATGATGGGATTAATTCTGCAATTCAGGTCTGTCATTTACTAAATAATCAAAATAAAAAAATGAGTGAAATTATTGATGAATTACCTATAACTTACCAATCACCTACTATGGCTCCTTTTTGTAAAGATGAAGAAAAATATCAAGTAGTTGAAGAATTAGTAAAACAGGTAGAAAAAGTTAAAAGCGATAAAATAAAAATAGATGATCAAACTATATCAGAGATTTTAACTGTAAATGGAATTAGATTTTCTTTTGAGGATGGTTCATGGGGTTTAATCAGAGCGTCATCTAATAAACCCTCTTTAGTAGTTGTTACAGAAAGCCCAACTTCGGACAGTAGAAAGAAAAAAATCTTTGATTTTATTGATGATTTACTTCAAAAAACTGGAAAAATTGGTGATTATGACCAAAAAATTTAAAAGTTAATAAACATCATTTTCAACTAATAAGTGTTCACAAAATTGTAAAGAATCATTTAAAT
Organism: uncultured Pelagibacteraceae bacterium; assembly: GCA_902561095.1. GTDB lineage: Bacteria > Pseudomonadota > Alphaproteobacteria > Pelagibacterales > Pelagibacteraceae > Pelagibacter. The sequence goes on from CACEOF010000006.1 coordinate 38,144, forward strand.
TTGAATTATGAGGTGATGGAGGGAGACTGAAGTCACCTCTTTTTTTGTTTAATTTGTAAACTCTAATTATCTTATATTTATTTAATGGCAGATAAAAAAATAAGATCAGTTGCAAAAACTTTTTCTTGGAGGCTTTTTATTTTTATTTATTGGGTAATATTTGGCTATATTTATACTGGTACATTTGTTGGTGCCGGAATACTAGGAGTTGGCTCAATCATTCCTCTCTTTTTTTATTATTTTCATGAGAGAATATGGAATAAAGTTAAATGGGGTACCAACTAAATAAACTTTTTAAGTTTATCTGAGACTATTACTTTTTTGTTATTTATATAATCCTCATGGTTTTTCTCGATATTCTTAAGTTCATATAAGTAATTAACCATAACACCAAAAGATCTGTTAAAACCAACTTCTGAAACATTAGCATTTATATTTATATCCTCAACTATAGCCCCGTTTCCTAAATGAAATCTCGTGACATCATTGATAGGTAATTGTTTATGATTTTTTTCATTTATCAAATAGTGAGCAACTAATTTTAAAATTGCATCTTTATTAGATACAATTCTTGTGTCACCAATTTTTAAATCCGGGGATTTTAAAAAAGATATATTATCTAAAGGAACGTTTCCTAGAATATTTTTAATTTTATTTTCTTCTAAATATGAGAACCAATCTCTGAAACCTGGTATAGGTGACAAGGTTCCAAAGTGTTTTATGTCAGGTAATTCTTCTTGGATTTCATAAACAACTCTTTTAATTAAAAAATTTCCTAAGGTAACTCTTGATAAACCTTCTTGACAGTTGCTGATTGAATAAAATGTTGCAGTATCATATTTTTTATTCCCTGTTGTATGTGGCTTAGTAATTTCTTGTATCGATTTACCAAGACCATTTGTAAGGGCTACTTGAACAAATATTATGGGCTCGTCCTCAAGTGCTGGATGAAAATATGAAAAAAACCTTCTGTCCTCTCCAAGTCTTCTCTTGAGTTCGTCCATGTCTTTAATTTTATGAACTCTCTCATATTTCATAATTTTTTCTAAAACAGCTGCTTTTGTATCCCAAGTAATTTTAGCTAATCTTAAAAAACCTGGATTAAACCATGACTTAAATAATTCTCTTAAATCATCATCTAAAGGTTTTAAATCTGAATTTTCTTTTAATACTCTCAATAAATCTTCTCTCAAAGAGACTATGGTAGAAATTCCATTTGGAGCCATATTCATTCTTCTAAATAATTCTCTTCTCTTTCCCTCAGATACTATAAATAAATTAAATAAATTTTTATCATTCTGGGTTTTTTGATAAGTTTCTATGGCTTCTGATACCTTAGTATGACTAGGTTTAAATTTCTCATTTATTTTCTTAAAAAATGTTAGTTTATTCTCAGGTGTGAGGGTTTGATAAAGATCTGTAACGTCCCTTGCAACAGTGATACCAAAAGCTGCACCTTTATTAGAAATTAAGTCATCACATAATGACAATATTGTTTCTAAATCATTTTTTTTAAGATGTTTTTTTTTGAATAGTTTTTGGCCTACATCAGCGATAGATGAAATGATATCTTTTAAGTTAAACATGTTTTTCATATCTAGTTTATACTTAAATATTCATAAAAAGATCTAATAGAAACAATTATTAAAAATATTCCAAAGATTTTACTTAATAAACGCTTATCAATTTTATATACTGCTTTAGCCCCTATACGCGCCATTAACATCGTCACAGGCACAAACACAATAAAACCTAATAAATTTATGTACCCCAGACTAAATGGCGTATTAATATTATTAATAATTTTCCCACTAATTATCATTGTTGTGGTACCAGTAACTGCTATCAAGAAACCAACTGCTGCTGCAGTTCCAATAGATTTTCTGATGTCATAACCAAAAGTTCTCATAAAAGGAACCATTAATGATCCACCACCTATTCCAAGTGGCACAGATATAAATCCAATTACAGTTCCTGAGATATTTTTAATTAAATCTGAGATTTTTTTTGGATTTTCAACAAGCTGCTCTCTTAAAAAAATAAAAAATACCCCAACTAAAAAAGCAAAAATTGAAAAAAACAAAACTAATGCTGGAGTTTTTAAATTAACAGCCAAAAATGTTCCTGCGATTACTCCTATTAAAATAAATATTCCAAAGGATTTGACCATTTTAAAATCTACAGCATCATGTTGCATATGTATCTTTGTTGAGATTATTGAGGTTGGGACAATAATTGCTAATGAGGTTCCAACGGAGAGGTGCATTCTAGTAACAATATCAAAATCTAAAACTGAGAAAGCATAATATAATGCTGGAACCATTATTATTCCTCCACCAACACCGAGTAAGCCTGCCATAAAACCAGCAACTGCCGCAGCTATCGCCAAAACAACTAATAAATTTATAATTTCATTAACGTTTGAAATATCCATTATGTGTTTGCCTGATTGGCTTTTTCATTATTTTGTACAATTGTCATAATATGTTTTGTTTTTTGAAAATCAGACTCACGAGCCATTAAATTATCACTTAGATATCTTTTCCATTCCTTTGAACCTATTTGACCATGATATAAACCAACAGTATGTCTCATTATGTGATTAACTTTTGTTCCCACTTTAACTTCTTTTTCAACATACTCTAGAAGCTGCTCAGCTACTTGCTCTCTGGTGGGATTAATTTTTGTATTAAATATTTCCTTTTCGATTTCTACTAATGAATAAGGGTTTTGATATATAGATCTTCCAATCATTACGCCATCACAATAATTTAAGTGATTATTAATTTCATCTATTGAAGATATACCTCCATTTATAATTATTTCTAAATCTGGGTTTTGTTTTTTAATCTCATAAACCATATTGTAATTAAGTTTTGGAATATTTAAATTTTGCTTAGGAGAAAGTCCTGTTAATATTGCTTTTCTAGCGTGTAAAATAAATGTTTTTGTACCCGAATCTCTCAATTTGTGAATAAAATTATTTAAATACTCAAAGCTTTCTACATTATCAAATCCAATTCTAGTTTTTGCAGTAACTGGAATTTTACATGAATTAACCATCGCACTTATGCATTCGGCTACAAGATCAGGCTCTTTCATTAAACAAGCACCAAACATATTTTTTTGAACCTTTTTACTAGGACAACCTAAATTGATATTAATTTCATCGTATCCCATACCCTCTGCAATCTTTGCAACCTCAGCTAGCTCTTCTTTATTTGAGCCACCAACTTGCAATGCTAGTGGTTTTTCCTCAGGACTATAAGATAAGATTTTTTTTCTATCCCCATATATTGCAGATTTAGTAGCAACCATTTCAGTATAAAGCATTACGTTTTTGCTCATCAATCTTAAGAAAAAACGGTCATGTCTATCTGTGCAATCCATCATAGGAGCAACAGAAATTTTTCTATTAATTTTGTTTTTAGTATCCAAGAGCTTTACCCATTATTTTATCAGGTAGCCATGTAACTATCTCTGGAAAGATACACAAAATTAAAATTGCTAATGCCATTATAATCATAAATGGTATAGAGCCTTTTAAAATTTCTGACAAACTTACATCTGGGGTAATGCCTTTAATTATATAAAGATTTAATCCAACGGGTGGAGTTATTAATCCTATCTCCATATTAATAGTAAATACAATTGCAAACCAATATGGATCAAAACCTAGTGTAGTAATTACGGGTAATAATATAGCAGAAGTCATAACGATTACTGCAACAGGAGGTAAAAAGAAACCAGCTATTAAAAGAAATACATTTATTAAAAGAAATACAACCCATTTATTAGAGCTTAACTCTACCATGCTTTGAGCTAAAGATTGAGTCACATAAAGTTGTGAAAGTGTAAATGCAAAAAGGTAAGATGCTGCAATGATAAACATTATCATTACACTTTCTTTCATTGAAACTTTAACAATGTTCCATATTTTTTTTGGTTGATAAATTTTATAAACAATTGCTATCAATACAAAAACCAAGAACGCTCCAACACCTGATGCCTCTGATGGAGTTGCAACACCCCCATATAATACGTACAAAACACCTGCTATGATAGCTAAGAATGGAAGAACTCTTGGTAATACCTCGAGTTTTTCTCTCAAGGTTGGAGGTGTTCTATTCCTTAAGGCTTTTGCAGCATCTTTATCAATAAAGTAACTATGAATAAGAGCCCATATGGCAAACATACCTGCCAGCATAAATCCTGGAACTAAACCACATAAGAACAGTCTACCAATGGATGTACCTGTTGCGATTCCATAAACAATTAAAACTATACTTGGAGGAATAAGAACTCCAAGAGTTCCTCCTGCAGCGATAGTGCCAGTAGCAATTTGATCAGAGTAACCTCTTTTTCTCATCTCAGGTATTCCCATTGTTCCAATTGCTGCACATGTAGCTGGACTAGATCCACTTAAAGCTGCAAAAATAGAACAAGCACCAATATTAGAAATAACTAAGCCTCCTGGAAGTCTCCAAAGCCACCTATCTAAGCCAGTATATAAATCTTTTCCCGCTGGAGAATTGGCAACAGCCATGCCCATTAAAATAAACATTGGTATCGAAAGTAGGACAAATGAATTTAGTCCTGCATAAAACGTTTCTGCAAAAACGTCTAGCATTTGAAAACCTTCAAATGACACTAAGAGTACTATTGATACAAAGCTTAAACCAAATGCAATTGGAATTCCTGAAAAAAGAACTATTAAAGTAAAAACTGCAACAATTATAGCTATTATTAATGGGTCCATTTTTTAGTCTGCCTCATCGGTTAACTTAATAATTTCTGCAATGTACTGAAGTATCATTAAAATAGCTCCAATCATCATTGATGAGTAAGGTATCCATAATGGAGGATCCCAAACTGTACCGGTTGAGTAATTTTTTGTAAATGCCTCTTCAACCATCAAAAAACCAAAATAAAATAGAATTAAAAAAAATAATAAACTTACTAATGATGTAAAAATTTTTAATCTTAAAACGTTCTTTGAGGACAAAAAGTCATATATCCATTCCATACTAACATGTGCCTTTTCACTTAAGACATAAGCGCTGCCAATGAAAGTAGATGCAACTAACAACATTGTTACCAACTCAGTTTGCCATGTAATCGCTCTTTGAAAGAAGTACCTCTCAAATACTAATTCAACAATTACCAAAATTGATAATAGTAAGGCTAAAACTGCAAACGCTCCACAAGCTTTAGCTGTAAAATTACAAAATTTTAAATATTTATTTTTCATAAAAAAAACCCCTACTTATTTTTGATAAATAGGGGTTCTTTATATATTACTTTATTTAACTGCCAAAGCCATTTCCATTAGTTTATCTCCACCTGGAACTTTCTCAGCAAAAGCTTTATGAGAAGATTTCTTTGCAATCTCTACCCATGCAGCATGATCTTTCTCGTCCATGTATACTAATTTAACGCCCGCAGCTTTATATGCATCCTCAAACTTTTTATCCAAATTCTCAACTTGAGCTGTCATATATTTTTCAGCTACTTTACCAGCAGCCATAAGTGCTTTTTGTTGTTTTGAATTTAAAGCATCATATGATTTTTTAGACATTAGAATTGGTTCATACATAAACCATAATCCAAATTTTCCTGGAGGTGTTGCACAAGTTACTTGCTCATAAATTTTATAACTCACAAAACTTCCTGAGCTAGTATTTGCACCTGTTAATACACCTGTTTGAAGACCAGTATAAATTTCAGATGAAGGCATACTTTGAATACCTGCTCCTGCTGCTTCTAACATTTGGTTAAACGCTTTTCCTGCAGCTCTCATAACCTGGCCTTTTGCATCGCTTGGATTTTTGATGCATTTAGACTTAGAGGCAAATCCACCACCTAACCAAGCATCAGATAAAACAACTACACCTGCATCAGTTATAATTCTTTTAATTTCAGTCATCATAGGACCTTTATTAAATCTTAATGCGTGATCATGATTTTTTACAGTACCTGGCATTAAAGTTGCATCAAATTCTGGATGGAATTTTGAGGCATATGCTAAAGGAAAAGCAGAAATATCCAACTGACCAGTTGTCATTGGCTTCCACTGTTCTTTTGGTTTGTATAAAGATTTAGCTGGGTAGATTCTTATATCTATTCCAACATTAGCTTTTTTAACTTCATCTGCAATTATTTGAACCATTTCGTGTCTTGGGTCAAATGAACCGTCAGCTCTTGGAGTTCCTGGCCATTGGTGACTTGCTTTTAAAGTAACAGCATAAGCAGAACCAATTAAAGTGAACACAAGAATAAATGAGGTTAAACATAAAGATATTTTTTTTAACATTTAATTCTCCCTCTATTGTTATTTATGATAATTGTATTAAAATGAAGATATCGCTAAGAGTCAAGTTAACAAAAGATACACAAATATTAAATAATATTTATGAATGGACCGCTTAATAACTTGTTGGTAGTTGATTTAACTAGAGTTTTGGTTGGACCATATTGCACAATGATTTTGTCAGACCTAGGTGCAAGAGTTATAAAAATTGAAGCACCCGAAATAGGTGATGATTCAAGAAAATTTGGTCCATTTATTAAAGATTACTCAGCCTATTTCATGTCACTTAATAGAGGTAAAGAAAGTATAGCTCTTAATTTAAAAAACTCTGATGATAAAAAAATATTTGATAAAATTTTATCAAAAGCAGATATCTTAGTAGAGAATTTTAAACCAGGAACTTTAAAAAAATGGGGATACGGTTGGGAAGAGGTTAATAAAAAGTTTCCTAAATTAATTTATGCTTCAGCATCTGGCTTTGGACAAACTGGACCTTTAAAAGAATTACCTGCATATGATATGGTAGTACAAGGTATGGGTGGATTGATGAGTGTAACAGGCCAACCAAATTCTGAACCTACTAGAGTTGGTACTTCGATTGGTGATATTACAGCTGGCCTGTTTACAACAATTGGAATCAATGCAGCTTTATATGATAGACAAAAAACAGGTAAGGGTATGTACATAGATGTTTCAATGCTTGATTGTCAAATTGCAATTCTTGAAAATGCAATTGCAAGATATTTATCTAAAAATGAAATACCAAAACCGATGGGTTCTAGACACCCTTCTATTGCTCCTTTTGAGGCGTTTAAAACTAAAGACAGTTACATAATCATTGCTGCAGGTAACGACAAATTATTTGAAAAGCTTTGTAATATTTTAGAAGTCCCTGAAATATTCACTGATGAAAAATTTAACTCGAACTCTGCAAGAGCAAAAAATATGGATGAGCTAAAAAAAATTCTTGAAAATAAACTTTTGACTAAATCCACTAGTGAATGGGTAAGTTTGATGGAGAGAGATAAAATTCCTTGTGGTCCAATATATAATATTAAAGATGCAGTTGAGAATCCTCAGGTAGAGGCGAGAAATATGATTGTAAAAGCTTATCACAAAGTTATAGGAGATTTTAAATTAGCAGGAAATCCAATCAAAATGTCAACATATGAGGATCCTGATAAAAGAGGAGATATCCCTGACTTGGATGAACACAGGGAAAAAATAATAAAAGAATTTGTAAATTAAAATTTATTGATCTTCTTGAGTATCTACTTGAGTTGGCTCTTCACTATTTGAAACTTCATCCAATGACACCTCACCCTCTTCATTCATAGTCTCTTCACCAACGGAACCATCGACATCAGCTTTTGCAGTTTCAGATAATTCTGCTAAATCTTCTTTTGTAATTTGAATTTTTTCTGGAGTTTTTCTTGCTCTTTTTGACGGAAGAATTGGTGTTCCACTTTTAGAAATTTCACCTTTGTATAAATTTTCAAAATCATCACCTATGTCTTCATCATCTTCTGCAGTATCGTCAACTTGTTCAACATGTTTTCTAAGTTTATAAACTGCACTTTCGGTTAAATCAGAAACTTGAATTTTTTCTTCTGCAATTTCTCTTAATGAAATAACTGTATTTTTGTCATTATCCCTGTCAATTTTTGGTTCTATGCCTGCATTTAACTGAGTAGCTCTCTCTTTGGCTACTAACACCAATTCGTAAGGACTATCTACTTTATCGATACAATCTTCCACAGTTACTCTTGCCATGCGCAGTATCTATACAGTGATCCCTATAAAATCAAGCAGTTTTTTATATATATTTAGGATTTAGCTTGTTCTTAATTGCATAAAGTAAAATTATTGAGGTCAAAATATATGATCCAGAAACAATAGCTATTTGCTCAATTGAAAAATTAATATCTATGAGAACACCAAATAAGGCTGTTCCAAAAGCAGTAGCGAATACCATTAAGGCTGTTGTTAATGCCTTAATAGATCCAATATACTTAACTCCATAAATTTCAGCCCATGTAGAAGATCCGAGAACATTAGCTAGTCCGTTAGTAATACCTAACAAACCAAAGAATAAAAATGATGAAAATTCATTATCAAAAAAGAACAGGACTCCAGTTGCAGCAAATAATGGAATATTCATGTAAATTAATAATTTTCTACTTGAAAATTTATCAATCAAAAAACCTGAAATAAACAAAGTCACCACAGATAAAATTGAGTAAACCATAAAGGATTGTGCAATCACATATGGACCCCAGTCTTTTGAGCTAGTGATAAAAGATTGATAAACAAATGCACCTGTTGCTATCCAAGGCATAGCTAACATAGTCATACAAATAATATAAAATCTGAAATCTTTCAAAACTTCTATTCTTTTCCATTGTTTTATTTCTTTGGTAATAGCTTCTTTATTACTATCTTCTCTTGTATCAAGTTTGATTTCTTTGACTAAAAAATACGATGCAATTGGTAAAACTATAATTACTAAAATAGAAATTGAAACCCAGATATCTCTCCACTCTATAAATGTTAATAAAAAAACAATCAAAACTGGCAAGATAAATTCTGCTAAAGATAATCCCAACCAACACGTACTTAAAGCTCTACCTCTGTTTCTCTCAAAATAACGAGAAATTGTTGTTGTAGCAGTATGACTTGATAAGCCTTGACCTGATAGCCGCATTAAAAAAATTCCTACGAATAAAAAAATAACCGAGGAAATTTTAGAAAAAATAAAACATGAAGCTGACAAGAATATAATTACGTATGACGAAAACTTTAATATATTTATATCGTCAATTTTTTTACCTATCCAAACTAAGACAATACTACTTAATAAAGTAGCAGACGCGTAGATTGAGCCAAATTGTCCATGTGTAATTGATAAAGCCTCTCTAATGCTTGAATTAAAAAGTCCTAGAAAAAAACTCTGTCCAAAACTAGAAAAAAATGTAAAAATAAAACCAAACAGAATTACTTTTAAACTTAAACTTTTAAACATAAATAAAAAATATGACTTGTAATGTAACTTTCATAGGTCTTGGGGTCATGGGTTACCCGATGGCTGGTTATATATCAAAAGCTGGGCACAATGTAACTGTTTTTAACAGAACTAAATCTAAAGCTGAAAAATGGATAAGTGAGTACAAAGGTAAAATGGCAGAAACACCAGCTGAAGCAGCAAAAGATGCTGAATATGTTTTTACCTGTGTTGGAAACGACAATGATTTAAGAGAGGTTACATTTGGAGATGGTGGTGCATTTAAAACGATAAAAAAAGGATCTGTCTATATTGATAATACTACTGCTTCAGCAACTATAGCAAAAGAAATTCATGATTATGGAAAAAAAAATGGGTTTGGATCTCTGGATGCGCCGGTATCTGGTGGACAAGCAGGAGCAGAAAATGGTGCACTTACCGTTATGATTGGAGGTGATCATGCTGATTTTGAAAAAGCAAAAAATGTAATCGATTGCTACAGCAAAAAAATGAAATTACTTGGTGGTCCTGGGAATGGACAACTCGCTAAAATGGTTAATCAAATTTGTATAGCTGGTTTAGTTCAAGGTTTGTCTGAAGCCATCAATTTTGGAATTAAGGCTGGATTAAAAATGGAGGATGTTATTGAGGTAATTTCAAAAGGTGCTGCACAATCGTGGCAAATGGAAAATAGATACAAAACCATGATTGATGATAAATTTGAATTTGGATTTGCAGTAGATTGGATGAGAAAAGATCTTAAAATTGCCATGGATGAAGCTAAAAATAATGGGTCTCTATTACCTGTGACTGAGCTGGTTGATAAATATTATGGAGAGATTCAGGAAATGGGTGGCAATAGATGGGATACTTCAAGTTTAATAAGAAGGTTTAGAAAATAGATAGTATGCAACCAGCATACTACGAAGATTTCAGTGAAATAAAAAAAAAGATTTGGCATATGTTAGAGGATGCTGTTTCAAACCGTAATTCTCAATTTAGAATACCTACATTTATGTGTGGTTATGGCTCAGAAATAAATGGTAGAATTGTTGTTTTAAGAAAAGCTGATAAGGAAAATAATTTAGTTCAATTTCATAGCGATATCAGATCGGACAAAATTGATATACTTAAAAAAAATTCTAATGCAGCAATGTTATTTTACGATAAAGAAGAAAAAATTCAGGTCAGATTAAAAGTTGAATGTATTGTAAATCATGAAAATGACATTACAAAAAAATCTTGGGAAAAAACTCAACATATAAGTAGGAAATGTTATTTAGTAGATAATGGTCCTGGTAGTATTTCAGATGAACCAACTTCTGGTTTAAAACCCGAGCTTGATAATTTTGAATATACTAAAGAACAAAGTGAGGAAGGTTATAAAAATTTTACTGTTGTTCAATGCAAAATTAAGTCTATTGAATGGTTATATTTAGCAGCCAAAGGTCACCGAAGAGCCAGATTTGATTTAGAAAACAATAAAGATAATTGGCTTGTTCCTTAATAATTAATTTAATGTAAAAATTAATAATATTTTTTACATATTGTTAAATATGTTTAATTAAATCAGGTATAGTATTTGACGTGATTACATTATTTTCTCAAGTTTCCAAGCCTCATCTTTAGCATTAAACTTTGCGTTCCAATCTTTAGATCTTTGATCTTCAAATAAGGCATAAAATTTTTCTTCATCAGTGACATTTGCAATAAAAATCATTTTACCTTCACGTATGTGCGCCCATTCAAATGATGACGTGCACTTTGCAATTTCATCTTTAAACATACTGTATAATTCATCTGCATCTTTTTTAGTTCCCTCATATGTTGTTGTTCCAACAAAGTTCATAGTTTTTCCTTTCTTTAATTAATTAAGTTAATTTAATTAGATCATAAAATTATAAAATAAATAGCATATTTACTGAATTTTTATTGAGACAATTTGTTTAACATAAGTGTAATATCTACGTGCTAATTTATTAGTTTTTAAAGGAGGAAATAATGAAAGCATATATAATGGGAAATTACACTGAAAAAGCATTTCAGGGTTTTTTAAAAGATCCTAAAAGCGATAGAAAAGCAGTTGTAGAACAATTAACAAAAGCAATGGGTGGAACGATGCATAGTATGGATATCGTACGAGGTTCATATGATTTTGTAGTTGTAAATGAATTAGCTACATTTGAGGATTTTGCAGCGGTTAAGCTTGTTGTAGAGGCATCAGGTGCAGTTAAAAACTTAACAATGTTAGAGGCTATAGATTTTAACAAAGCCACAACTAAAGCAAGTGAAGTTGCTTCAGGTGCTTATAAAGCTCCAGGGCAATAATTAAGATTAATTATTTTTTGTCGTTATCGACAACTAAGCAGATTTCTGATTTAGTCAGAAATCTGCGACCTGTTCCATTATCTAATGAGAACATGCCACCAATTCCTTTAACAGCATCAATAGTTAAATCTGTGTGTTTCCACTTTTCATATTGATCACCATTCATATAAAAAGGAACACCACCTATTTCACCTAATTTAACGTCATTATCTCCTAAAGGAAATTCACCTTCCTGAAAACACATTGGCGCACTACCATCACAGCAGCCCCCAGATTGATGAAACATTAATTTCTCACCATATTTACTTTGAAGTTCAGATAACAAATTTAATGCTGAATTAGTTGCAGATACTTTCATTTTTAAAGTCCGGCCCATGATTTAGAATCATGGGCCAGTATATATTATTATTTGTTAAAAGAAGCCTAATTTCTGTTCAGCATAAGAAACATGTAAGTTCTTATTCTGTCTGTAATGATTAAGCATCATTTTATGTGTTTCTCTTCCAACTCCAGATTGTTTGTAACCACCAAATGGAGAGTGAGCTGGATAAGCATGATAACAATTTGTCCATACTATTCCTGCTTGTATTGCTCTACCCATTCTGTAAGCAATGTTACCATTTCTAGTCCAAACACCTGCACCTAAACCATAAAGTGTATCATTAGCAATTTCTAGTGCCTCTGCTTCATCTTTAAATTTAATTACAGATACAACAGGTCCAAAAATTTCCTCTTGAGAAATTCTCATAGAGTTATCAGCTTCAAAAATAGTTGGTTGGATATAGTTTCCTTTTTCCAAACCACTATTTAGTTTACCAACATCTCCACCTGCAAGAACTTTTGCACCTTCTTTTTTACCAAGATCAAGATATGATTTAATTTTTTCCATTTGCTCAACAGAAGCTTGTGCACCAATCATTGTCTCCATTTTCAACGGATTATCTTGGATAACAGCTTTTGTTCTAGCAATACATTTTTCCATGAATTTATCATAAATAGACTCTTGGACTAATGCTCTACTTGGACAAGTACATACTTCACCCTGGTTTAAATTAAACATTACAAAACCTTCAACACACTTATCTAAGAAATCATCATCTTTATCCATGATATCTTCAAAGAAAATGTTAGGAGACTTACCACCTAACTCAAGTGTGATTGGAATTATGTTTTGTGCAGCATACTGCATGATCAATCTTCCAGTTGTAGTTTCACCAGTGAATGCAACTTTAGCAACTCTTTTAGACGATGCTAAAGGTTTACCAGCCTCTAAACCAAAACCACTAACGATATTTACAACTCCTGGAGGTAATAAATCTCCAATTAATTCCATCATAACCATAATTGATGCTGGTGTTTGTTCTGCTGGTTTAAGAACTGAGCAATTTCCTGCTGCTAGAGCTGGTGCTAACTTCCATGTCGCCATTAGTAATGGGAAGTTCCACGGAACTATTTGACCAACTACACCTAAAGGTTCTGGTATATTATATGAGTATTGTGAGTTACTTATTTCAGCAACAGAACCTTCCTCTGCTCTAATAACTCCAGCAAAATATCTCCAGTGATCAATCACTAAAGCTATATCTGCAGCCATACATTCTCTAATTGGTTTACCATTATCCAAACATTCTGCAACTGCAAGCATATCTTTATTTTTCTCAAGAACATCTGCTATCTTGTTAAGAATAATTGATCTTGTTGTAATATCTGTTTTTCCCCACTCTGGAAAAGCTGCATGAGCTGCATCTAATGCTGCTTCAACATCTTTTTCATTAGATCTTGCTACTGAACAGATAACTTCGTTTGATATCGGACTTGGATTATCAAAATATTTACCCGATTTAGGCTCTACAAATTTCCCATTAATGTAGTTTCCATATTTTGCTTTAAATGGAAATTCTACCTTTAAATGAGATGTGTCTAGAGCTGACGACACTTTTAATGCTTCTGCACTCATTTTTTTCTCTCCTCTTTTTTTATTTTTTTTGTTAATGTTATTTGATATTCTAGATTTTTTTAAAGACTTCTTGGTCGCAGACTTTTTTTTCTTAACTTTTTTAGTCTTTATCTTTTTTTTTCTTTTTATTTTTCTAGAAGTTTTGACTAATTTCTTTTTTTTCTTTTTGGTTTTTTTAAGCTTGTTAGCCATTTGTATAATTGAAATTAAAAACCCTTTAAAAGGTCTTGTAAACAAAACAATTGTGACTTCAATCTATAGTTGTACTATTTTGCTTATTAAATAATTATTTAATTTTTAATTACCTATTTTGGACAATTTTTTTTTTAATTTTTTTGAAAGTTTAGTGAACCATGCTTTTTCTTTTCCTGACTCAGGTAATACTTCTCCATACTCGATCATTTGTGACGGAGGTAAATCAACAATGTAAACCCAAACTTGGGTTTCATCTAATTTAGAATTTTTAACTATAATATCTCTAAGATCGGAAATTAATTTATCTTTTGTTTTTTTTGGTCTGCCAGCTCTAATTTGACCTAGCAAAAATATTGAAGGCTCTTTTACTTTTTTACCTCCCATGAAATGATTATTTTTTTTTGTTTTATTAAATATTACTTGTGCAAAAAAAGTATTTGCTCCTGTTACAACATTATGAACTTTTGTGATTCCTTCAGCTAAATTGTTTTGCTGTTTTGAGGTTAAAGTAAAATTTGAATTTGTTACTGTATAAGTTGGCATTTGAATTAAAATATAGATTTTGAATATTTTTTCCAGTTATCTTGATAATGCTTAGTATTTTCAATTATCGCTTTTTTTTCTTCGTTAGTAACCTCTCTTATAACTTTACCAGGTGAACCAACCACTAATGAATTATCAGGTATTTCTTTATTTTCTGTTATTAAAGCTTTAGCTCCAATAATACAATTTTTTCCAATTTTAGCATTGTTTAAGATAACTGCTCCAATACCAATCAAACTATTATCACCAATTGTGCATCCATGAAGCATAACCATATGGCCTATAGTTACATCTTTGCCCACTTTTAGAGGGCATCCTGGATCGGTATGTAAAACGCTTCCGTCCTGAACGTTTGAACCCTCACCAATAAATATATTTTCAACATCCCCTCTTAAAACAGCATTAAACCAAATACTTGTATTTTTCTCTAGAGTAACATCACCTATTATAGTCGCATTAGGTGCTACCCAATTTTCGCCAGAGTTTTTTGGTTTTTTATCTTTTAAATCGTAAAACATAATTTATATATTATTACATTATGCCAATACAAACTCCAATATGTGATTTTGGTAAAAAAGCTGTTCCGTTTGAATTAAAATCAACTGATAAGAAAATTATTAAACTTGATGATATTAAAGGAGAAAATGGAACTCTTATAATGTTTATTTGTAATCATTGTCCCTATGTTAAAGCTGTTGCAAAAGATATAGTTGAAGACTACAATACTTTAAAAGAATTAGGTATAAACGCTGTTGCAATTTGTTCAAATGATGCTGTTAATTATCCTGAAGATTCATTTGAAAATATGATAAAATTCTCAAATAGTAATAGTTTTAGTTTTCCTTATTTAGTAGATGAAACCCAAGAAGTAGCAAAAGCATACGATGCTGTGTGTACTCCTGATTTCTTTGGATACAATAAAAATTTAGAACTTCAATACAGAGGTCGAATGAGAGAATTAAAAAAACTTATTCCAGTTAGAAGTGGGGAAAGTGATCTATTCCAAGCAATGAAACAAATAGCTGAAACAGGTAAAGGTCCAAAAGAACAAATTCCTAGTGCTGGTTGTGGCATTAAATGGAAATATGATTAATGTATTTAATCGTTACTAGATCTTTTCCACCAGAGCTTGGTGGAATGCAAAATTTAATGTGGGGTTTATCAAGAGAATTATCGAAAAACTTTATGATTAAAGTTTTTGCAGATTATATTGAAGGTCACAAAGAATTTGATGAACAAGCGTCTTTTTCAATTGAAAGAGTTGGAGGAATTAAACTCTTAAGAAAATACAGAAAAGCCCAGTTAATAGATGAATTTATTAAAGATAACAAGATAGAGGGAATAATTGGTGATCACTGGAAAAGTTTAGAACTAATTAAATCACCTAAAAAAAAATATTGCCTAATTCACAGTAAAGAAATTAATCATCCAATAGGCTCAAATTTAAATAAAAGGGTTTTAAATGTTTTAAATAATGTTGAGAGAGTAATTGCAAATTCACAATTTACAAAAAATTTAGCAATTAACTGTGGTGTTAACGAAAATAAAATAGTTGTAATTAACCCTGGAGTAGATCCAGAAAAAGAATTAGATAAAAAAACTCTGGATAAAGTTGAGAGTTTGTTAAAAGTAAAAACACCAAGATTAATTACTGTTTCAAGGTTTGATAAAAGAAAAAACCATGAAAAAATAATTATGGCTTTAAGAAATTTAAAACAAATTTACCCTGATATAGTTTATATTTGTGTAGGTTACGGCGAAGAAGAAGAAAATATTAAAAATCTTGTAAAAGAATTAAATTTAGAAGGACAAGTAATGTTCTTTAAAGATATAAGTAATGACCTGAAAAATGCCCTAGTTGCAAAATCTAATGTATTTGTAATGCCCTCAGTGATACATAAAACATCTGTTGAAGGATTTGGAATCGCTTATGTTGAGGCAGCTCAATATGGAATACCTTCTATAGGAGGTAAAGATGGAGGGGCAGCAGATGCAATTGATCATCAAAAAACTGGTTTAATTTGTGATGGGAATAATTTAGATGATGTTTATTCATCTACAAATGCAATTTTACAAAATAAAAAATATTTAGAGTATGGAAAGAATGCCAAAGAATTTGTGAACAAATTCCAATGGTCTAAGATTATAGAAGAATATAAAAAGACTCTTAATTAATTTATGGGCCAAGGTAATTCAATATAGCCCTGTAAAATTCCTGGAGGAAAATCCATTATCATAAAATGTGAAATTGCTGCAAGAGCGATCCATACACCAATTGAACTAATTAAACTAAATCTAAAACTTGCTCTAGCAATTTTTGATAAAAATATAAAAACAAATAAACCAATAGATATATAAAATCCTATAAATACTGATAAAAATAATGGAGAGATAAACCAAAAAATAGTGAGCCACTGACTTCTTATTTCTGTATTTCCTAAAATTAGATTTTCTGCATCGTGAAACACTTTTGATCCAGATTTACTTATGAACATTTGAATTCCTATAATGATACAGAATAAAAACATAAACAAGCCAACACTAATTGGAAATATTTTACCTAGATATTGTAAATGGTCTGTTACAAATACTGTATAAACAGATATTATTGATAATAAAATTAAAAACACCCATTGCGGTCTAGATTTAGCATTTAGTACATCTGATTTAGTATTAGCTATTTTATCTTTTTTATTAATTATTTTAATTCCTGAATAAATTGAAAATGCTGAAACTAAAATTAAAACTAAAAAAATCGGTCTTATAAAGAGCTCAGAAAAAGTATAAAATTGCATTGTCTGATACAAGTATGTTTCAATACTATCGCTTAAGACAAAACCGATCATTAAAGCAACCCTAGAGTAATCAAATCTTTTCATATAAACAGCTATTACTCCAATAAATGTCGCAAATATTAAATCACCCCATGATCTTGTAGAATTAAAAATTGCAAACAATATTAATGAAATTAAAAATGGTGCGAGAATTGTAAAATTTATAGTCGTTAGCTGTGAAATTGGCTTGGCCATTGCCACACAAATTATTGCACCAAATATATTTGCGACTGCTAGCGACCAAATTATTGTATAAATTAAATCTAGTTGGGTATCTACCATCGTTATACCTGGATCAACACCCAATAATATTAATCCACCCATCAAAATTGCTGTTCCACCAGATCCAGGAATTCCAAATAATAAAGTAGGAATTAGTGCTCCACCTTCTTTGGAATTGGAGCTAGACTCAGGCCCAATAACACCTCTGATGTCACCTTTTCCAAAATTCTCATTATTTTTTACAGTTGTTTTTGCATGACTGTAACTAATCCAGTCTATACAAGATCCTCCAATACCTGGGATTAAACCTATAACACTTCCAATAAAAGAACACCTTAGTACTAAAAACTTGTTACTTAAAAAATCTCTTAAACCTTTGAACCATCCAGATTTTTCCAATTCTGCTTTTTCAGATACGGCTTTATTTGATCTCAAAAGTTCTACAATTTCAGGGAACGCAAAGATAGAAATAGCAACCACCATCAAATGAATTCCACCTCCTAAATACATTACAACAGGGTTTTGAACCTCTAATATAGTGCTAAAATCTAGTCTATACTCAGAACTTGCTGGTGAAATACCTATACAACCAATTATCATTCCAAGACATGCTGCAACCAATCCTTTGAAAATACTTGATCCAGTTAATGTTCCAACCACTGAAATTCCAAAAATTGCTAACATCAACATCTCACCAGTCCCAAAAGCTAAAATTATAGGTTTTGCAATTTGTATAACCATGGTGAGTAGAACTGCTCCAAAGAGTCCACCAAACAATGATGAAAAAAATGCAGCAGATAATGCTCTTGCTGCTTGTCCTTTTTTAGCTAAAGGAAAGCCATCCATAACAGTTGCTTGAGCAGAAACTGAACCAGGAACTCCAATTAAGACTGCAGGGAAAGTATCAGAAGTTGCAACAACTGATAATAATCCCATCATCATTGCAATTCCAGAAACTGGTTCCATTCCAAATACAAAAGGAAGCAATAATGATAATCCTACAGTTCCACCAAACCCAGGAATAACCCCAACTACTAAACCAATTAAAACTCCAAGAATTAAGAAAAAAATTGAAGGACCTGAAACGATTGTTGCTAATGCCGCAAATAATGCTTCAAACATAATATTTATAACATATAAAAAAAAAGGGGGCATGGCCCCCTTTTTTTAGTAATTGTATTAAACTTCTATTTCGTATCTTTCCAAGATTGTAAGAATTTTTCAGACTTACTATCTATAGAAGTAGCTTTTTTTAGTGCAGATTTTAAAGCTTTAGAACCAGTAACTTGATCATACTTACCAAGTTTTTTGTTTAAAACTTTCATAGCTGCAGGATCATTAACGATTGCTGCTGCTGCGTTCTGCCAAGCTTTAACAACATCTTTTTTAGCTGATTTTGGAAGCATCACATATTTTTGCGTAGCAAATCCAGCATAAAATAATGCAGTCCAAGATTTAGCTTCTGTACCTTTAAATTTATTTCCTGTTACAGCTTCGTAAACTTCTGGAAATGCAGGTAGATCAGGAAAGTTTGGATCTCTAGAAACTTCACCACCAGATGGAGCTCCCCAAGTCATAACCGCTACCATTTCTCCTTTTTCAACTAAAGGCTTAACATGTTTTAAATATGATGCCGTAGTTTGATAATCAATTGTTGTTTCACCTCTCAAGATAGCAGCTCTTCCAGCTTTTCTACCTTTCATTCCGTAAACAACATTCACAGGTAAGCCCAACATATCAAATGCTAAAATTGGAACAGCATCTAAAGAAGTTTTTCCTTGTGATCCATAAACAAGTTTTTGTCCTTTTAGTTTATTAAAGTCTTTAATTATATCGGTTACACCCATGTCTTTTCTGACATAAACAACTCCACCTGTTCCACTTGCAAAAATTGGAACCATATTTTTATATTGATATCTAACTCTTTCATCTTTAAAGATAAATGGCATTTGTACAGAACCAGAAGTACCAAATACAACCATTCCATCTTTATCTTTTCCATGCTCAGCAAAATATTTATTTGATGCACCAATAGCTTTTCCATCAGTAACATTTTTTACAACTACTGTTGGATTACCTGGTAGGTTAGCACTAAACGCAGGCCCAATTGCTCTAGCCCAAGTATCTGATCCACCACCTGCTTTAAATGGTATCCACATGGTTACGGTTTTTCCAGAATAATCTACTGCTAATGCGGCAGTGACTGAAAATAATGAAGCAGCGATAACTGCTAGTATTTTTTTTAACATTTATTATCCCCTGTTAGTGTTTTAAATTTTGAAAAAGTTAGATGTATTTTAAAGAAGTTTCAATAGTAATATTTACCTTGAATATTAAAACAATTGAAACTGCCTATATATTTGAATGTACTTTGAGGGTTATTTGTATTAGAAAATTTTAAAATGAGTGATCAAATTAAAATACCCTGCATGTTTATGAGGGGTGGTACTTCAAGAGGCCCTTATTTTTTAAAAACAGATTTACCTGAAAATATAACTGAAAGAGATAAAATTTTGTTAGCAGTAATGGGCTCTCCTGATGTTAGACAAATTGATGGATTAGGAGGTGCAGAACCAGTCAAAAGTAAAGTAGCAATTATAGATAAATCAAAAGAGGATGGAATTGATGTTGATTATTATTTTGCTCAAGTAAAAATTGATAAGCCAATTGTAGATACTAAACCTTCATGTGGAAATATTTTAGTTGGGGTTGGGCCTTATGCAATTGAGAAAGGTTTAGTTAATGCAAAAGATGGAGAAACCTCAGTCATAGTGAGAGATAAAAATACTGGCATGAAAGTAGAGCAAATAGTTAAAACACCTAATAAAATAGTACAGTATGAGGGTGATTGCTTTATAGATGGAGTTCCAACACCTGGTTCACCTATAAAATTAAAATTTTTAAATATTATTGGCTCACAAACAAAAAAATTATTTCCAACTGGTAATTCACTGGATCAAATTGATGGAATTAATTTTACTCTTATCGATTGTGCAGTTCCTATGGTTATCTTTAAAAGTTCTGAATTAGGATTAAAGGACAATGAAACTTTTGAGAAATTGAATGGTGATAAAAATCTTATAAATAAAATGGACTCTATAAGAATAAAGATTGCTAAAGAAGTTGGCTTAGGTGATGTAGCAAATTCTGTGATCCCTAAAACTGCAATTGTAAATAACTCTAATTCAGCAGACATAAGCTCAAGATATTTTATGCCATGGAATTGTCATCCAGCTTACGCGGTGACAGGATCAATGGCTTTATTAGCTGCGTGCAAATCAAAAAATACTGTTTGTTCAGAGTTTTATAGTAACTTTTCCGAAAGTGGCCCTTTTACACTTGAACACCCTTCTGGTTTATTAAAAATTGATTATGAGGTTAACTATAAAAATGAAATGATTGAAGACATAAAAGTTACTACAACAAGAAACGCAAGACTAATAATGTCTGGAAATGTTTTTGTAAAAAAAAGTTTACTATAATATTTTAACTTAATTTTCACTAAGAGATCTAATTAATCTTTCAAATACTTTTTCAGCAGATAATTTTGATAAATCGCTTACTTGAATAGCTTTAAAATTTTCCCTCTCTATACTTACTTTATGTGCTGTTGTGTGTGCTCCAAATAAAGAAACTCCTTTTGATCCTAAATGAGCTGTCATGTGTGCAGGACCAGTATCATTTGCAACAACGAAAGAGCTATCTTTGATTAATGCTGCTAACTGGGAAATATTGAGAGCTTTACCATTATCTAAAATACAAAGTGCATTAATCCTTGGTGCTTCTTTAATTTCATTGGGCCCAGGTGCTATAACTACTTTAAATTTATTTTCTAATTTTTCATTAATCATAGAAATTAAATCATTGTAATAAGGCCATTTCTTTGAAATTAAATGAGGAGAGCAAAAAGGAAAAAGAGCTATATAATTATCAAGTTCATAATAATTCTTTATTTTAGAAATGTCAGTTATACTCCATGAAAAATCAGGTTTAGTTGTATTATAAGTATTAACTCCACTATTTTTAAGTTGATAGTCAAATCTTTCTAAAACAGAGTTTTTATCAAAATCCTGCTTGGTAGACTCTTTTGGTAAAGTAGTTTCAGTTGACGACCATATTTCCTTACCCGCTTTAGGAAATAGAATTTTTTTATAAAAAGAAGTTCTACTTGAATTTT
The DNA here is from genome assembly GCA_902561095.1 of uncultured Pelagibacteraceae bacterium. GTDB lineage: Bacteria > Pseudomonadota > Alphaproteobacteria > Pelagibacterales > Pelagibacteraceae > Pelagibacter. The sequence goes on from CACEOF010000006.1 coordinate 59,711, forward strand.
GAAGATCAAAAACTTTGAAAAAACTATGTTTTTTAATTTCTTTCATTAATGAATATAAATAAATGAGATTTAATTTTGATAGTCTCTTATCTAAAATTACATTTGAAATATTGGGATTTTTTTTAAAAAGGTCATAATAGGGTTTTGTTGTTAACAAGTGAATTTGATCATTTGGATGATTTTCAGAAATATCTTGAATTGCTCCACAAGCTTGAGCTATATCTCCCAAAGAGCCGTGTTTAATAATCAAAATATTAGACATATTTAAAACAACTTAACATAGTATATTTATTTATGAATAAAATTCTGATTGAAGTATCTGTTGGTGAGCTGTTAGATAAAATTTCAATTTTAGAAATCAAAAAAGATAAAATTAAAGATCTTGAAAAACTTAAATTTATCAGAGAAGAGTGTTCAATTCTTAATGATAAATTAAATAAAAATATTAAATCTGATGAAAAAATAAGTAATCTTTTTTCTTCATTAAAAGAAATTAATGCAAAACTTTGGGTGATTGAAGATGAAAAAAGACAATGTGAAAAAGATCAAAATTTCACAGATAAATTTATTAAACTTTCAAGGGATGTTCATTTTTTAAACGATGAAAGAGCAAAAATTAAGCTGGAGATAAATAATTATACCGGTTCAAAAGTAAAAGAAATTAAAGAATATACTAAGTATTAAACGAATATTTTTTTTCTAAGAACTTAATTACATTATAGATAATAAAAGTCATAAATAAGTATATTCCACCTGCAACAATAAACACTTCAATTGGCTTAAATGTTGTTGATATAATATATTTAGCAACACCCGTTAAATCCATTAAGGTAACAGTGCTTGCTAGAGAGGTTCCTTTCATCATTAATATAATTTCATTTCCATAAGCTGGAAGAGATTGTCTAATAGCAATTGGAATTTGTATTTTATAAAAAATAATTTTATTTGGAATTCCTAGGCTTTTACCAGCTTCAATCATTCCTGGCTTTATCGTCTGAAATGCTGATCTTAATATTTCTGATGTATAGGCGCCTGTATTTAAAGTAAAAGCTATAATTGCACACCAATAGGGCTCTTTTAAAATAACCCATAAAAATGTTGACCTTAAATATTCAATTTGTCCTAATCCAAAATAAATTATGAAAATTTGAACTAGTAAAGGAGTTCCTCTAAACAAATAAGAATATCCATAAGCAAATTTATTTATAAAAATATTTTTATTTATTCTTAATATTGCGAACAAAAATCCAACAATTAATCCAAAGAATAACGATACTGATAACAATTTTAAAGTTACAACTGATGCTCCTAAAAGTTTAGGTAAACTTGAGAACATTAGATCAAAATCCATCAATACCCTCTGCTATATTTAGTCTCTAATCTATTAATAATTTTCATACTTAGATATGTAAGCATCAGATATAAAACTGCAGCAAAACTATAAAAGAGTAAAGGATCCCTTGTAGACCCTGCAGCAATGTAAGACTGTCTCATAATTTCAACAAGTCCAGTTACAGAAATCAATGAAGTATCTTTTAAAGTAATTTGCCAAACATTACTTAAGTTAGGAATAGCCATTCTTAACATTTGAGGTAAAATTATTTTATAAAACTGAGTAAATTTATTTATCCCCAAAACTTTTGCAGCCTCAAACTGGCCTTTATCAATAGACTGAATTGCACCTCTAAAAACTTCTGTGGAATATGCACCTGAAATAATTCCAATTGCAATTGATCCAGTAATGAATGCATTGATTTCAATATATTCATAATATCCAAAAATAGATGCCACATACATTATCGCTCCACTTCCACCAAAAAAGAAAAGGTAAATTACTAAAAGTTCAGGTACACCCCGAATGACAGTTGTGTAAAAGTTTCCAATTAGATTAAATAATTTGTATTTAGATAGCTTTAGGGGTGTAAAGATTAATGCAAAAAAAAATCCGATAAGCATTGCTGTAACAGAAACAGCAATAGTCATTAGGGTTGCATAAAAAAGCTCATCACCCCAACCAGTTTTACCAAATACGAGAAGTTCCATATAGATCGGCGACTATATATTATAGTCGCCAAATCTTAAATTAATTACATAGATGCATCGAAACCAAAGTGTTTAATAGCAAGTTTGCTAATTATTCCTTTTTTTCTAGCAGTATTAATTGCTTTATTGAAATCTTTTAGAAGTTTTGCATCTCTTTTTCCGATCGCATCATCTCCACTTTGTCTAATTCCAACACCAACACCATTACCAAATGCTCCACCTGAGAAAGTTGGTCCAACTAGAGTAACTGCTTTGCCTGATTTATCAGCATAGTCTGTAAACGCTACTGCTGCAGCTAAAGCAACGTCACATCTACCAGAAGTTAAATCAAGATTAACTTCATCTTGTGTTTTATAAGTTCTAACATTTATATTTCCTACATCACCTGACTCTAAAAAGTTTTGATGAATTGTTCCAGTTTGAGTACAAACTGTTTTACCAGCAAGTGCACCTGTTAAAGTTTTAAGAGCTTTTTTAACATCAGATCCACCTAAAGATAAGTTTATACCTTCTGGAGTATCCATGCCCACTAGGTTTGAACCCTTCATTACTGCAAGAGAAGCAACTTCGTCTGCATAACCTTGAGAAAAAGTAATTGTTTTTTGTCTTTCTGCAGTAATAGACATTCCAGCCATGATCGCATCAAACTTTCTCATAAGTAAAGCTGGAATCATTCCATCCCAATCTTGTTCAACAATTGTACATTCGTGTTTCATAATTGCACATAATTCTTGAGCAAGCTCAACTTCGAAACCAATAAGATTACCTGAAGCATCTTTTGAATTCCATGGAGGGTAAGCTCCTTCAGTTCCTATTTTAATTTTGTCAGCGTAAACATTTCCGATAACAAAAAGAGAAGCAAGAACTGTTAAAATAGTCTTTTTAAATATATCCATTATTTTCTCCTTAATTAGAAAATAATTATTTCACAAATTTTAATAATTAAAAAGAAAAATCAATGATTTATTGAAGAAGAGAAATTCCAAGAACAATCAAAACTGGGTATGTAAACTCTTGATAATTTAGTGTTTCCAAAATTTTGATTAAAAACATTCAGCCAATTTTCAACCTGTTGTGGTTTTTTATCTTGGCTACCAACTTGTGCAGTGATAACTCCTTTTGGTTTTAAAATTCGAACTAACGAGTCCATATTCTTTGATGCTAAATCAATACAGAATTGATCATCATTTAAATCAACATAAATATGATCGTAAGTATCATCACTAACAGACTTGATACTCTCAAAAGCATCTCCCCAAACACACTTAACAGAATTTTTTTCAGTTGCTTTTTTTCCTATATCTCCAAGATGTTTATTACATACATCAACAACCTCTGGATCTAATTCGTACCAATCAATAAAATTAAAATTTTTTGATATGCATTCTCTCGCAACCCCTCCATCGCCTCCACCGATAATGGCTGCTCTCTCTTTATCTTTATTTAGACTTAAACCCGCACCTACAAAAGTTGAGCTATACAAATGTTCATCTGTAGCTGCTACTTGAATTTCGCCATCAATAAAAAGAGATTTTCCAAATTGCTCCAATTCTAGAATTTCAATATGTTGGCCTACTTTTGATTTAAAGTCTTCTAGCACATTGTTTACTACATATGATTTTTGTAGACCTGGTGAGCTGTAAATATCAGGATAAAGTGATTTTGTGTCTCTATTGAATTCTTTTTTAACAATTCTTGTATGATGAAATTCTTTTTTAATTATATCAATTGCAACTGATGGACTTACTTTCCCACAAGTAAAAAAATCAAAACTAATAATTCCTTTTTCAGGAAATGTATGAAAGCTGATATGACTTTCTGCTAAAAGAGCCAATATTGTGAAACCTTGTGGTTCAAATTTATATTTAGAAATATTTAAAATTGTAACATTCGCAGCTTTTGCAATTTCATGAATTACTCTTTCAAATACAGAAGAATCATATTCTTTGATAGTCCCGACTATATCTAAAGTTATATGTTCACCTACTTTTATCATTTTAATAATAATTGAAACTTACTAGTGTTATTTTTTGCTTCTTTCAATCAAAAAACTATTATAATACTTCGCATAGGTTGAAACTGTGAAAAACAATTGGTCAAATTCAGAAGCACAAAAATATATTAAAAAGTATAAGAAACTTGGTCATTCTAAAGATATGGCGCTTAGAGTTTATACTACAAGATTATTAGGAAGAAATAGCGAGTTGGTTCTACACGGAGGTGGTAATACATCTGTAAAAACTTCAATTAAAGACATTGATGGTAAAAATTATAATGTACTTTGTGTAAAAGGAAGTGGTTGGGATATGGCTGAAATAGAGCCTGCAGGATTACCAGCTGTAAAACTAAATCCACTATTGGCGCTTAAAAATAAAAAATATTTAAGCGATGAAGATATGGTTGCATATCAAAAAAGAAATTTAATAGATATCAAATCTCCAAACCCTTCGGTTGAAACTTTTTTACATGCATTTCTACCTTTTAAGTTTGTAGATCATACTCACTCTGATGCAATATTGGATATAACTAATAGATCAAATGGAAAAGAACTTAGTAAGAAAATTTTTGGACCAAAAGTTAGTATAGTGCCTTATGTAATGCCAGGATTTGGTCTGTCGCAAAAAATAAATGAAGTCTATAAAAAAAATCCAAACATTAATTGCTTAATTTTATTAAACCATGGAATATTTACATTTGATGATGATGCAAAAAAATCATATGACTTGATGATTAAATATGTATCGATAGCTGAAAAAACAATAAAAAAATTAAAGAGAAAAAAAATAAAACAAATTAAGAATTATAATTTTAAATTCAAGCCTCATGAAATTGCTCCAATTTTAAGAGGATTATTATCAGAAAATAAAGATCAAAAATTTATCTTAAATTATAGAACAAATAAAAATCTAAATTATTTTATTAATGGTCAAGATGTCAAAAGATATTCTGGTATTGGAACAGCAACTCCTGACCATGTTATTAGAGTAAAACCATTCCCGCTAGTTATTAGCCCAAAAGAAAATTCTTCAATTGAAGATTTTAAAAAACTAGCTGAGAAAAATTTTAATGAATACAGAAAAAAGTATGTGAGATATTTCAATACCAATAAGAAAAAAGTTAAAGGTAATAAAACTATGCTGGATACCTCGCCTAGGGTAATTTTGGTCCAAAATGTTGGTTTGTTTAGCGTAGGAGATAGTCTTAAGGCATCTAAAATAGCTGGGGATTTAACTGAAACAAATGCAAGAGTGATTTCATCTGTTGAAGAAACTACAAAATACAAGTTTATTCCAGAAAAAGATTTATTTGATGTTGAATATTGGTCCTTAGAACAAGCAAAGATAAAAAAAGCTAAGAAAATTCTTCAAGGAAACGTTGTTGTAATTACTGGAGGATTTGGTGCAATTGGTACTGCAACATTTAAACTTTTTAAAAGTTATGGCGCTGAAGTTGTTATATTAGATTATGACGCAAAAAAAGTTACAGAAATGAAAAGTAAAATTTCAGATCTTTGTTTACATTGTGATGTACGAAATAAAAATAGTGTTAAAGCTGCTTTTAAAAAAATAAACGAGATATATGGGGGTGTTGATATTCTAATTTCCAATGCTGGAACTGCAATTGGTGGATCGATTGCTGAAGTAGATGATAAAATTTTAAGAGAAAGTTTTGAAGATAATTTCTTCTCTCACCAAAATTGTGCATCCGAAACGATTAAAATTATGAAAAAGCAAAATATTCAAGGATGCTTATTATTTAATATTTCAAAACAATCAGTCAATCCTGGAAAAAACTTTGGTCCTTATGGTCTTCCAAAAACTGCTTTATTAAGTTTATGCAAACAATATGCAGTAGATTATGGTTCTATAGGAATAAGATCTAATGGTGTTAATGCCGATAGAATTAGAAGCGGCCTGCTTAATCATGGAATGATTAAATCTCGTGCAAAAGCTAGAGAAGTATCTACAGATGAATATATGAGAGGAAACTTGCTTTTAAATGAAGTAAAGGCTGAAGATGTTGCTAAAGCATTTTTTCATTTAGCAGTTTCAAAAAAAACTACTGGTGCAGTTTTGACTGTAGATGGTGGTAATATTGCAGCTTCTCTTAGATAATTTATTTAAATAATTTTTTTATTCCTTCATAAGAAGCTGCGGAAACACCTCTTTCAGTGATTAGTCCAGTTACATATTTAGCAGGTGTTACATCAAAAGCCAAATTCACTGCTTTACTTTTCTTTGGATAAATCAAAACTTTTTTAACTTCATTGTTTTCATCAACACCCTCGACATGAGATAATTCCTCAGAGTTTCTTTTCTCAATTGGGATATCTTTTGCATCTTTAATATTCCAATCAATTGTTGAACTTGGTAACGCTACATAAAAAGGAATTTCATTATCATGTGCGGCTAAAGCTTTAAGATAAGTTCCAATTTTGTTACACACATCTCCATTAGACAAAGTTCTATCTGTTCCAACAATACACATATCAACTTCGCCTCTTTGCATTAAAATACCTCCAGTATTGTCAGCAATAATAGTATTGGGTATTTCTTCTTCATTTAACTCATATGAAGTTAAATTTGCTCCTTGGTTTCTTGGTCTTGTTTCATCAACCCAAACATGAACAGGGATTCCTTTTTTATGAGCGTGATAAATTGGTGATGTTGCTGTTCCCCAATTAATTGTTGCTAACCAGCCCGCATTGCAATGAGTTAGAATATTTACAGTACTTTTTTTCTTATTATAGATTTCCTCAATTATTTTAAATCCATTAATACCTATATTTTCACAAAACTTAACATCTTCATCGCATATTTCTTTAGCTTCCTTTAAAGCTATATCTAAAATTTGATCGCTATTGATACCAGATAATTTTTTCATCATACGGTCTACTGCCCATTTTAAATTAATTGCAGTTGGTCTTGATTGAACTAATTGTTCTGCACTTATTTTAATAAATTCAGGATCATGATTTTCTTGGACCGCCAGAGCTATTCCATAAGCAGCCGTAGCACCAATTAAAGGTGCACCTCTCACTTCCATAATTTTAATTGAATTGACTACGTCTTTTACTGTTTTAAGTTCTTTTATAATAAATTTATGAGGAAGTTTTGTTTGGTCAATTATTTTAACAACATTATTTTCATACCATATTGTTCTGTATTCTTTTCTGTCAATTCTCATTTACTTAGAGCTCTTCCAGCTACTGTTTTAAGTTTGTCTATTGTTTTTTTAGTTCTTTTTTTTGGTGCTGTTATTATTGCAACATCTAAACAATTATTCGTTGGATCATTTGGATCAATATGACCTTCAAAATTATCAATTAAATTTTTAATCATTATTTTGGCTTTTTCAGCATTTCCTAATAAAACTTTAATTACTTGTTGAACATCAACATTTTCATGATCTGGATGCCAACAATCAAAATCGGTTACCATTGAAACAGATGCATATCTAATTTCAGCTTCTCTTGCCAACTTAGCCTCAGGCATATTTGTCATGCCAATTACGTCCGCTTTCCAGGATCGATATAAATTAGACTCAGCTAATGTTGAAAATTGAGGACCCTCCATCACAACATAAGTTCCGTTTCTTTGATAATCTATATTTGATTTTTTTATTGCATCTTCACATGCATTCATTAGACCATTAGAAGTTGGATGTGCCATTGAAACATGGGCTACAATTTCATCTTCAAAAAAAGTCTTAATTCTTGAAAAAGTCCTATCAATAAATTGATCAACTATTACAAATTTTCCTGGGGGTAAATCTTCCTTTAATGAACCAACAGCAGAAACTGAAACAATATCTGTAACACCTAACTGTTTAAGTGCATCTATATTAGCCCTAAAATTTATATTAGAAGGAGAAATAAAATGTCCTCTACCATGTCTTGGTAAAAAATATACTTCCTTATTTTTATAATTTGTTTTTAAAATTTGATCTGAGGGTTTTCCCCACGGTGTATTTACTTCAATTAATTCTCTTTCCTTGAATTCCTCAACATCGTAGAGACCACTCCCACCAATAATTGCTAATTTATTTGTTGTCATAATTTAAAATATATTTATTTATACTTTTATAATTTACTATTATGAATTTAAAAGATTTTATTAGATCTGTTCCAGATTACCCTAAAAAAGGTATTTTATTTAGAGACATTACTACACTGATTAAAGATGAAAACGCATTTGCTGAAACCATAAATCAAATAGTTGAAAGATCAAAGAAATATAATTTTACAAAAATTGCAGCAATAGAGTCTAGAGGATTTGTTTTTGCCTCTGCAGTTTCATACTTGCTAAAAAAACCTTTTATTATGCTAAGGAAGAAAAATAAACTTCCCGCTGATGTTCACTCTGTAGATTTTGAGTTAGAATATGGAACTGCTACTATTGAAGTTCATAAAGACTCATTAAACGAAAATGATAGCGTGTTAATAATTGATGATTTAATTGCAACAGGAGGAACTGCAGGAGCAGCAGCAAAACTTGTAGAAATTTCAAATGGTAAAGTGGCAGCTTTCATATTTATTATTAACTTATTTGATCTTGGTGGATCAGATAATTTAATAAAAAATAATTATAATGTTGAAAATTTAATTGATTTTCCTGGTCATTAATTGGTAGCGGGAAGTGGGATCGAACCACTGACCTCAGGCTTATGAGTCCTGCGCTCTAACCAACTGAGCTACCCCGCCATACCGTGAGAAGTCTTATAATATAAATCTTTATTGTTTCAATATACTTTTAGCTAAGATTTATGGTTTAAATAATAAAATAAATGGCAATCGAACTGATTAAACCAACTAACAAAAGGGATATAATTATATTTTTTTTAAAAGTTTTTTTTTTATCTAATCTAACTCTATTTAATAAAATGTTAACATCTGTAGTTTTAATCTCTTTACCAGATGAATTTTCATCTAAAGATCTCTCTTTATTTAAATCTGTATAACTACGTGCCATTTGTAAAAAGTAATTTAATCACTTTAAATCAAATTAAACAAATAATATTTTTTAAATTAATATTAAATATTTTTAAAGTTTGTTTTTTTTAGAGGTTTTTCTATTATTTGCGCCTGATACATTTGTTTCTCAACTTCTATAAAAATATCATTTTCTAATAATTCCTCTGTTGGATAAAGATTGCTTATGTATGCAAAAGCTAAATTTTTTTTGAAATTGAAAGAGTAGTTACCAGAAGTTGTCCTACCAATTATTTTATCTTTAAAATAAATAGGCTCATCATGAAGTAACAATGGCGAGCCTGGTTTGTTATCTTTAAGAGTAAGCATAATAAATCTTCGATCAATTTTTTTACTTTTAATAACCTGAAGCGCCTCTTTACCAATAAAATCAATTTCTTTTTTGTTACTAATAGTGAATGTTAGCCCAGATTGAAACTGATTTTCTTCTGGAGAAATATCATGCCCCCAATGCAAAAACCCACTTTCCATTCTCATAGTATCTAAAGCATGCATTCCACAATTAGAAAGATTAAATTTCTTTCCTTTTTCAATAATCACTTCGTAGATTTTTTTAGCCTCAGCTATTTTTATATACAATTCATAACCTAATTCTCCAACGTACGATAATCGTTGAGCCCAAATCTTGGTATTATCGATTTTAATATATTTTGCATGCCCAAACTTAAAATTTTCATTTGTGAAATCTTCTTTACTTATCGCTTGCATCAGAGATCTGCTCTTTGGACCAAATATACCAAATACACAATAATCATCAGTTACATCTTTAAGATCAATTCCATTTGACAAATATTTTTTAATATGAAATTTATCTCTTTCTCTGGTGGCTGCTGAACTAATAATTCTAAAATGATTGTGATCAATACAGATTACTGTCAAATCAGTTTCAATACCACCATCTTCATTTAACATTTGAGTATAAGTGCATTTTCCAACTTCATTTTTAATATTTGCTGTACAAATTCTTTGTAAATTTTCATGAGCTTGATCTGATTTGATTTCAAATTTTGAAAATGGTGTTAAATCGTATAAACCTAAATTATTTAGGGTGTTACTTGTTTCATATTCAACAGCTGGATACCAATTTTGATAGTTATAACTATATTGATACTCTGTTTTTTCACCGTCAAGAGCAAACCACATTGGTCTCTCATATCCTGCTGATACACCAAAACATGCTCCAAAACCTTTTAATAAATCATGATGTGGTAAAATTTTAATGTTTCTTGACGTTTTGTGTTGTTTGTAAGGCCAATGCATTCCATACAAATCTCCTAAAGATTCAGTAATCCTATCTTTAATAAAATCTACTTCGGAATGAAATTTCTGAAATCTTTTTATATCGTAATTAAAAATATCTTCATTAATATGCCCGTTAATCAACCATTCAGCAGTTACTTTTCCAACACCTCCTCCACTTCCAATTCCAATACTATTTAAACCACAACTGACAAACAAATTTTTTATTTCAGGCACTTCACCCAATAAAGAGTTAGTGTCAGGGGTAAATGATTCAGGACCTGAAAAAAATTTTCTAATGCCTATTTTTTCTAATACAGGAAACCTTTTCATTGATTTTTCCAAATAAGGTTCAAAGTGCTCAAAATTTTCAGGAAATTCGCCAAAAGAAAAATCTTCTGGTACTTGATTAGTTTTATCAAATGCAGGAATAGATTTACCTTCAAATATTCCAATTAATAATTTTCCAGCATCCTCCTTAAAATAAACACTGCTATCAAAATCTCTTATAACAGGTAAAGTTGGAGAAAGCTTTTCTACTGGCTCAGTAATTACATAAAAATGTTCTGCTGGATATAGGGGTATACTAACTCCAATCTTTTCACCAATTTGTCTTGACCACATCCCAGTTGCTAGAACAACATACTCACACTCTATTTCTTTACCATTAACTCTAACACCATGAACTCGTCCGTTTTTAGTCAATATAGCTTCAACAGGGGATTGTTCATATATTTTTGCACCTCCTTTTCTAGCTCCTTTTGCAAGCATATGTGTGACACCACTTGGGTCTGCAGACCCATCTCCTGGCATTAAAACCCCACCTTTTAAATCTTCAGTATTCATCATTGGATAACTTCTTTTAATCTCTTCTTTATCAAGTATTTTTAAGTCAACATCATAAAGTTGTGCAGTTGTTGCTTGTCTCTTAAGTTCTTGCCAACGACTATCAGTTTGTGCAATCGAAAGTGCACCATTAAGTCTTAGTCCTGCTGAGTGATCGACTTCCTTTTCTAAATTTTTATATAAGTCTAAAGTATATTTTCTAATTTTAGTTACCGCAGCTGATGGACCTAACTGACTTACTAATCCTGCAGCATGCCATGTTGTCCCTGATGTTAGTTGGTCTCTTTCTAATAAAACAACATCTTTCCAACCAAACTTTGTTAAGTGATAAGCAACAGAACATCCAATTACTCCACCACCAATTACAACAACTTTTGTGCTTGAAGGATACTTTTTATCCATCACTAATTTTTGATAGCTTCTCTAGGCTCTACAAAACTATGACCAAAAACATCGGCAACAGCTTTATAGGTTACATGACCTTTGTGAACATTTAATCCTGCTAGAAAATTTTTGTCTTCACCTAAGGCTTTTTGATAACCTTTGTTCGCGAGTTTGACTAAAAATGGAAGTGTAGCGTTGTTTAAGGCTAATGTTGATGTTCTTGGTACACCACCTGGCATATTCGCAACACAATAATGTACAACATCATCAACTATATATGTTGGATCACGATGGGTAGTTGGTTTACTTGTTTCAACACATCCACCTTGATCTATAGCAACATCAACAATTACCGATCCACGTTTCATAAATTTTAACATTTCTTTAGTCACTAATTTCGGTGCCTCAGCACCTGGAATTAAAACACCTCCAACTAGAAGATCAGCCTCAGATAACAATTTAGTCAAATCAATTTTATCACTTTGTTCTGAAATTATTTTATCACCAAACATTTCTTTAAGTTGTTTTAATCTTTCCTCAGATTTATCAACAATATGAACTTTTGCCTGCATTCCAGTTGCAATAACTGCAGCATTTTCTCCAACCACACCGCCACCTAAAATGACAACAGTTGCTCCTGCTACGCCAGGTGCTCCTCCAAGTAAAAGACCTCTTCCATTTTGATTTTTTTCTAAACAATGAGCTCCGGCTTGCACAGACATTCGACCAGCAACTGCACTCATGGGAGCAAGTAAAGGTAATCTTCCATAGTCGTCAGTTACAGTTTCATAAGCAATATTGATACTTTTTGATTTGATTAAACCCTCAGTTAATTCTTTAGCTGCTGCTAAATGTAAATAAGTATAAACAATTTGATTTTCTTTTATCATTTCTACCTCAACTTTTTGAGGTTCTTTAACTTTAACAATTATTTCAGCATCATCAAAAATATCTGCTGCATTGTCAGCAATTTTAGCTCCAGCATTTATGTATTCTTCATTTTCAAAACCAGCTTCAAAACCTCCATTATTTTCAACAATAACTTTATGTCCTTCTGAAATTAAAGTTTTTACACTTTGAGGAGTTAGACCAATTCTATTCTCTTGAGGTTTTATCTCTTTTGGTACGCCAATCTTCATAGGCTCTCTTTTTAATTTAGATTAACTAATTTTTTTGGTTTTTTTGATAATTAGTTATACCAGTTCTAAGTTTATCGATAATTTCGTCTATATGTTTTTTTTCACATATAAACTGTGGAGCTATAATTAAGCAATCTCCAGTAGCTTTAAAATTCACACCTGCTTCATAACAAGCTTTGAAAGTTTCATAACCTGCTTTACCTGGTTTAGTATTTAATTTCATATCTATTCCACCCATCATTCCATATCCCCTAATATTGTCTACAGCCTCTAAATCTTGAAGTGAAAATAAACCTTTTTGAAAATAAGGAGCTAAATTTTTTGCTCTTTCAAAGATATCTTCTTTTTCAAAAATATCTTGTACTGCCAAAGCTGCAGCTACTGCAACAGGTATTCCTGAATAAGTATAACCGTGAAATAATTCTACTGAACCCATTGGAGAAGCATCCATCACTGCATCATAAATTTCATCTTTACACGCAACAACACCCATAGGTACTACACCATTGGTTGTTGCTTTAGCCATTGTCATAATATCTGGTGTTACTCCAAACTCATGACTAGCAAATACAGATCCTGTTCTACCCCAGCCTGTTATCACTTCATCAAAAATTAAAAGTATTCCATGTTTATCACATGTGTCTCTTAGCTTTTGTAAATACCCTTTTGGTGGCACTAAAGTTCCAGTTGATCCAGCAATTGGTTCAACAATACATGCTGCAATATTTTCGGGACCAAAGTTTGTTGCTATTCTCTCTAAGTCATCTGCTAAATCTGCACCAGTCTCTGGCTGACCACTTACGAATTTGTGTTCAGGTAAATGCGTATGTCTCATATGTTGAACACCTGGCATTAAAATACTTGCAAAAGTTTTAACGTTATTAATCATTCCGCCAACAGATACGCAGCCAATGTTCATGCCATGATATCCACGCTCACGGCCTACAAATCTAAATCTATGAGCATTACCTTTCGCTCTGTGATAAGCTACTGCTATTTTAATTGCTGTTTCCACAGCCGTTGATCCACAGATGGTGTAAAACATTTTATTTAAATCTGCTGGAGTATGTTTTGATATTTTTGTAGCTAATTCAAAAGATCCTCCAAACCCTTGCTGAAAAGGTTGAGCATAATCTAAAGTTTCTAATTGCTTAGTTACAGCTTCAGTAATTTCTTTTCTTCCATGACCTAAAGGATTACAAAATAATCCTGAACTTGCATCAATTTGAGTTTTGCCATGATGTGTTTTTAAATAAACTCCTTTAGCTTCAGTAATTAATCTTGGATTAGCTTTAAAATCTTTGTTGGATGTAAATGGCATCCAATGTTCATTTAAAGAATTTGGTACTGAAGTTCTATTTTCTGAGCTCATAATTTTTAAATTTTAATTATTACAAAATATGTAGACTAAAATGTTTTGTTTACTACATTTATTTTCAATTTTTATTATTGAGGTGCTTTTAAATTCTCTTTCTTCAATAGGAAATTGATATTTCAATCCCATTAAAGATTCATTTACTTTTGCAACCTGGCATAATTCATTTGCTGATTTTGGATAAAAACCTTTTGCTATATCCCATGAGTAATAAAGCCAAACCAATAGTATTGCAGCACTTCCTACAATTACCCAGTGCGTACCTCCTTTTGCTCTTTCAGGATTTCCAAATACGGCGTCTACTTTTTCTGTTTTGATTAATCTTCGGCCGTAAAGAATACTTCCGATAATTGCTACAAATATTAATAAGGTTACTATTTGAATTAACATTAATTTTCTTTACCCATTATTTCTTCTTCCATATTCCAGATCATGGACAAAATTTCTTCTCTCTTTGATGAAAATTCTTTGTTCTTCTTTATTTCTCTTAAATCTTCTTTAAGACCCATTTCTGCAAAAGGAAGATTGTATTCTTTATGTATTCTCCCTGGTCTAGGTGCCATTACATACAATCGTTCTCCAAGCAACAATGCTTCTTCAACTGAGTGAGTAATAAGGATTATAGTTTTTCCAGTTTCTTTCCAAATTTTTAATACTAAAGACTGCATTTTCTCCCTAGTTAACGCGTCTAATGCACCTAATGGTTCATCCATTAAAATTAAATCAGGATCATTAATTAGACATCTTGCAAGCGCCACTCTTTGCTGCATACCTCCAGACAATTGGTAAGTAGGTGTATTACCAAAACCTTTTAGACCAACAATTTCCAACCATTCTTCAACTTTTTCTTCAGTTAATTTTATATTTTCTTTTTTCATTCGCAGACCAAAGTTTACGTTTTCTGCAACTGTTAACCATTCAAACAATGCACCTTGTTGAAAAACCATTCCTCTTTCAACTCCTGGGCCGTCTATCTCTTTATTATTAAGAGTTATTATTCCTGAAGTAGGTCTTAGAAATCCAGCAGTAATATTTAGTAAAGTTGTTTTTCCACAACCAGAAGGTCCAAGCACAGTAAGTAGTTCACCTTTTTTTAGAGTAAAACTCACATCTTTTAATGCGTGAACCGTTTCTCCTTTTGGAGTTTTAAAAATCATGTTTAGATTTTCAGAAATAAGATCACTCATTAACTACCTTATATTAGAAATTTTACAAAAAAAATAGGCACCAATCATTATAATCGGCGCCTATTTAAATTTTAAACCTTTAGGATTATAAAGGTAAGAAACTTGTATCTACAGCTCCATCTGGTGTTCCCATTCCTTTTAGGAAACCATCAAGATTACCACTTTCCATAGATTGTTTTGTTTCAGATGGAGTTAAGAATTTAAATCCATCTAAAGTTTCTTTCATATCAGCAACTTTCATTTCAGAGGCTTTTGACATAGAGTTCATATCACTTTTACCAGCTCTATATCTGTCGTTTGCTTCGTGAGTTACTTCAATAAAAGTTCTCAACATTCCTGGATTTTCCTTCATAAACTTATCTGTTACAGAAGTAATATCTATTCCTAAGATACCAGCATCTCTAGCTTCTTGAACTGTTAATAATCTTGAACCAACAGCAACTGCAGCTTTAATAGAGTTACCACCAAATAAACATGCCATTACAACATCACCGCTGACCAATGCAGCAGCACCTTCTTCAGGATCCATTTGAATTATATCCATTTTACTTCTATCAGCTCCAACAACTTTCATACTTTCATCGAAAACGTATTCAGCCATTGTTCCAAGTGGTACAGCAACTTTTTTGCCCTCTAGCTCGGAACCGTTTGCTTTTGTAATTCCTGAAGCATTAGAAGTGACACAAGTAGTTCCTCCCATTCCATATTCCATAGCAATATCTACTAACTTAATAGGTGCTTTAGATTTTACAGCATTGATAAAAGGTACCAAACCTTGTGAGTAAGAAATATCAATATCTCCTGCTAACATAGCATCAGTCATTGCTCCACCATTTGTAAAGTTTGTCCATTTAACTGGAACACCAAGAGCTTTAGCAAAATTTTTCTTTTGCATGTCCTCTAGGTTAGGACTCGGCCATTCTAGAAAATATGCAACTCTAACTTCTTTTGCAGCTGAATTTGCAACTGAAATAGACAAGTTAAGCGCAAGTATAGATCCTAGAATAAAAGTTAA
>CACEOF010000007.1 GCA_902561095.1 uncultured Pelagibacteraceae bacterium
GCTTAATGAGTTAAGTAGCAAAAAAAAAAGTATTGAATTAAAAACAGGAACAAAAATTAATGTAGTAGCAATATCAGCAAAAAATATTAAAAAAAAAAGAAAATTTAAAATTAATAAGAAAATTTTTTATACCAATCCGTTTGATATATTTAAAAAATATAAAATTGATATTTTATTTGAGGCAATAGGATTATCTGGCGGTGTATCTAAAAGAATTGTAGAGAAAGCTTTGAAAAGAAAAGTTCACGTTATTACACCAAATAAAGCTTTAATTTCTAAACATGGAAATTATCTGGCAAAATTAGCTGAAAAAAATAATGTTAACTTAGAGTTTGAAGCTTCTGTAGCAGGTGGCATCCCAATTTTAAGATCAATTAAGGAGGGATTATCAACAAACAAGATCTCAAAGATTTATGGAATATTAAATGGAACCTCAAATTATATCTTATCTGAAATGGAAAATTCTAATCAAAAATTTAATGATGTTCTCATTAAAGCACAAAAACTTGGCTATGCTGAGCCAGGTAATCCTAAATTAGATTTAAATGGTTTTGATGCTTTTGCAAAGGTGAGAATTTTATCTGCTCTTGCATTTAATAGTAAAATTTCAAACCACAAATGTTTAATGGAAGGGATAGAAAAAATTGAACTAAAAGACATAAAAATTGCTAATCAATTAGATTTAAGAATTAAACTTCTTGGTATAACGGAATTAAAAAATAATCAACTTTTTGAGACAGTTCATCCATGTTTAGTTAACAAAAAATCTTATATCGGCAATGTTAATGGAGTAATGAATGCAGTAATTCTAGAAGGCAAACCAGTTGGTGAAAGTATACTGCAAGGTGAAGGTGCAGGTCCAGGTCCCACTTCATCTTCTCTACTTTCTGACTTATCGTCCATACTTAGAGGTAATATTAAAAAACCTTTTGGCATACCTTTTGCGCAATTAAAAACTTTAAAATCTTATAATATAAATAATTATACCAATTCTCTTTATTTAAGGTTTGAAGTAAAAGATCGCCCAGGTGTTTTATCACAAATTACTAACCGTTTAGCTAAATATAAAATATCTGTAAAAAGGCTTATCCAAACACCTAATAAAAAAACAAATAAAGCGACAATAGTAATTATAACTCACAAAACCTCAGAGATAAATTCCAAGAATTGTTTAGCTATATTTAAAAAAAATAAAAATATTTTAAAAACACCAACACTTATTAGAGTGATTGGTTAATGGATATTTATTTAAAACTTTTTGAAGTTTTATTTCCTGTTTTTTTTATGGTAGGCATTGGCTACTTTATTGGAAAAAAAAATCCTAAGCTAGATACTTCTTTTATCACAAATTTTGCAGCTAATATTGGAAGTCCTGCAATGGTTTTTTATGCTATCACTACCACTGGTGTTACATTTTCAATGTTTATTGAGTATTTTTGGTATTCTTTAATTGCAATATTTGCATTTGCTTTAGTAGGAATACTCTTTTTAATTTTCTTAAAAAAAGAAATTATACGAGAACTTCCTCCATTTGTTTTACCTAATGTAGGTAACATGGGATTACCAATTTGCTTATTCGCTTACGGTAATTTAGGTTTGGGCATTGCAGCAACTATATCTTCATTAGTAATTTTTTTTCATTTTACTATAAATGTTTTTTTAGCGAGTAAAAAATTTAATTTAAAACTCTTATTACAGAGTCCACCTGTCTATGCAATAATAATTTCAATTATATTTATATATTTTGAAATCAAGACACCACTTTTTTTAGTAAATACAACAATGATTACTGCCTACACTGCAATATTTTTAATATTGATGTCTTTAGGAATTGCTCTTACAAGATTGAGAGTTTTTTCATTTAAATCTGCTTTTATTTCTTCTATATGTAGAGTTTTTATCGGTCCATTAATTGGATTAGTAATTATAAAAATATTTAATCTTTCTGGTTTTGCAGCAGGTGTATTTTTAATTCAATGTGCTATGCCAAGTGCAGTCTTAACATATCTAATAGGTTCTATGTATTCACCTAAAAAAATTGTTGATAGTATTGCAAGTATGATAGTAGTTTCAACGATAATGTCATTTATAACCTTACCAATTGTTGTATTCTTTGCTTTGAAATATTTCTATTAGATTATATTCATTTTTTATGAAGGCTATAATTCTTAATGCTTCAGCTTGGATGATCGTTCCAGTAATGGATGCTTTAGCTAAATATTTAAGTGCTTCAGTAGATGTTTTGCAAATTGTCTGGGCAAGATATTTTTTTTCAGCACTTTTTACATTATCTCTAATGTTAATTTTTTACAGAAGAACTCTTGTTTGGAGTAAAAACCCTAAATTACAATTGATCAGAGGTTTTGTTTTAGCCTTTTCTACTTTTTGTTTTTTTTATGCAATTTCTATTATTTCACTTCCGAAAGCTTTAACTTTAGCATTTGTAGCACCTATAACTTGTACTGCTTTTTCTCCAATATTTCTAAACGAGAAGGTTGGTATTAGAAGATGGTCCGCAGTTTTAATTGGTTTCTTGGGTGCTTTGATTGTAATTAGACCTGGTTTTATTGAGGTAAATTTAGCTACTTTAGCCGCAGTTTCTTGTGGAATTTGTTATGGGTTCTATTTCATTATAACTAGGAAATTGAGTACTTCTGACAATTCTTTTTTAACTTTGTTATTTACTAGTTTAGTAGGTTTAACAATAATTAGCCTATTTGTACCCTATGTTTGGGTTAAACCAACTTTAACTGAGTGGTTTTTAATGGCTTTAATCGGCTTTATAGCTGCTGTAGCTCATCTTTTCTTGATATTGTCACTCAAATATGCTGATGCATCGAAATTAGCTCCTTTAGGCTACACTGAGATAGTTACCAACATACTAATTAGTTATTATTTCTTTCATGAATTGCCTGATAATTGGACTTATTTAGGTTTGTTTATTATTGTTCTCAGTGGTCTATATATCTCTAGAAGAGAATATTTGCTTAATCGTTCTAATTAATAGTAAATAAATAGTTACTAATATATAATATAATACTTTAATATTTGTCTTTAAATTATTGTAATTATTGTGTTTTTTTAGTATATATTTTATAAAAATTAATAGAAATTATTTAATTAATAACTATTAATTTAAATAGATAAGGTCAAAAATCACAAGCTCAATAGAGAAAATAAAGGACAATGTTTAAAAGTGTTTAATTCCATGGTTTTTTTAGCTAATTAACCACAAAATTCAAAATTCTTATTTTAATAAGTGGGTAGGGGAACAAAAATTCTTAAAAAATTCTTTGAAATTTGATACTAAATTAACCATTGGTATCATTGAAAAGTAGAGCAATGCAGTTATAGAATATATGTTTTAAACGGCCATAGAGGGGCTTATTTTTGTTATATCTTGATACATAGTACAACTAAAGGGTGCATAACACTATTCATCCTAAAATACTCTCAAAGATTCAAAAAACGTTGATTTTACTATTATTTTTGACCATAAAATAGGCCTAAAAAGACACTAAATATCAACTTTTTCAGATCTTAATAAACGCAGCTTTGTTTTGACTCCACCTCTACCAGAGTATCCGCCTAGTAGTCCATCAGATCTAATTACTCTATGACAGGGTATTTTGGGTGAATATGGGTTTTTTGCACATGCGTTAGCTACTGCACGAGCTGATTTAGGGTGTTTTATTGCAATTGCAACTTCTTTATATGTTTTAACTGATCCCTTAGGTATAGTTTTTAAAAAATTCCAAACCTTTATTTGAAATTTAGTTCCAATCATTTTGTGCTATTTAATGAAAAATACCACGTTTTTATGCACTTTTCAGTGCATAAAACAGTAGTTATAGGCACGTCGTTGACTCGCTATCGCCATGCCACCCGTCTCGCGCGTTCAGCGATCCCCCGCGAAACTTTCTGCCCTCTGAAATTGTTCCTTGCGGTTTTTCTTCAGCTGGCCAGTTAAGGGTTGCCCCTTAATTAAGTTTAATATATCAGCTGCATTGTTTATTTGTATCACTTTTTAGTTGTTTTTTTATTTTTTGGTTGTGACCTGTGAATGATGGGGATAATTCTAATCACCAAAAATAAGTATAAAATAGCTTATTAAAAAAAAAATAAATAGAATTGACAAATATATTGTCTCTAAAGTTTTTCCGACTTTTTTATATTGAATAATGCTAAGGATTGCAAAAGCTATAGCGGTAATCAGAAAATAATTTGGTTCTATATATTCGTTCATTGAAGCCATAATTCATTTTTTAAACTATTGACATTTAAAATCACTTAATATATTACTAATGATAATTAATGGTTATCAATACTAAAACATATGAGTAACATAACAAGCAATATAAAAGCCTTACAAGAGGAAACTCTATTAAATTTAAAAAACTCTAAAGCCAGTAATACTCTTAGAGCATACAAGTCTGATTTTAGAGACTTTAGTTTGTTCTGCGCTCAGAATGGTTTTAAATCCCTTCCTTCAGAGTCTAAAATTGTTTCCTTATATTTAACCTATTTATCATCAAAAAATGTAAAATTAAGCACTTTAAAACGTAGACTAGTATCCATAAGTGTTGTTCACAAACTTAAAGGGTATTATTTAGATACAAAACACCCATTGATTATTGAAAATATAATGGGGATCAGGCGTAGGAAAGGAAGTGTTCAGAGTGGTAAAAAACCATTATTAATCAGTAGTTTAAAACAGATAATTAATACAATAGATGAATTAAAAATAGAAGAAATTAAAAAATTTAGAGACAAATCAATAATTCTACTTGGATTCTCAGGTGGTTTCAGAAGAAACGAAATAATTTCACTAAATTTTGATGATGTGGATTTTGTAAAAGAGGGTCTCAAAATTCATGTCAGGAAATCAAAAACAGATCAGTTTGGTGAAGGATTAATTAAAGCAATCCCCTATTTCGAAAATTCTCAATTTTGTCCTGTAATATCACTAAAGAATTGGATTCATATTTCAAAAATTAGCTCAGGATCTTTGTTTAGAAGGTTTAATAAAGGTTCAAAATTATCAGAAAATAGACTTACTGATCAAACTGTAGCTTTGCTAATAAAAGAATATCTTAAATTAGCAGGTATAGATAATAAAAATTATTCAGGCCATAGTTTAAGGTCAGGGTTTGCAACCTCAGCTGCTGAGTTTGGTGTTGAAGAGAGATCAATAATGGCAATGACTGGACACAAATCAACAGAAATGGTTAGACGATATATTAAAGAAGCAAATTTATTTAAAAATAATCCATTTAATAAAATTAAAATTTAAATTATAATTATTAAAGTTCATTATATAATTAAAATAAAGATATTTGTTTTCCAAGAGATATATCAATAAAATATTTTGTGATTTTACTTTCATTAAAAAGTTTAAAATATTTATTTTTTCCCTTTTTTGAAATTTTTTTTCTTAATTTATCATTTTTTAAATAAAATTTTATTTTGTCGGATAGATCATTTATGCTTGAATAAAAAACAATTTCGTTTTTACTAAAGAAATCATTCATTTGAACTTTTTTATCAACAAACGTTAATAATCCATTACCCATTATAGAAGCTATTCTGTTACTTGAATAATACTTGGTTGGCTTTCCCCTGCTTAAATTAAGACCCATTTTTGAGTTAATTAAAGCATTATTAAAATCATTACCCCAAATTGGCTGTTTGTTAGCAAAACCATAAAAATCATATTTAATATTTGGAATTTTATTAACTAATTTATCTAAAAAGATAATTCTGTTATCCTCAGTACTTTCTTTTAAAATAGCACGATTTACACCATGACTCATTGCATAAAATAAATCGTTTTTTGGACTAAGTTTATAAACGTCAAATCTTTCTATATTTCTATCAACAGGAACAAAAAAAAAATGAAAATTCTTAATATTAATTTTATTTTTAATTATTGATGGATGTGTTGTTATGAAATTATGGTCAACAAAATTTGAGTATAAATTAATATTTGATATATTTTGTTTTGAATAATCTAAACTAGGCATTACCGGGTCTTCATTCCATTGAGATATAATTAAATTTTTATTAATTGACCTTATTGTATCTAGTGTTTGCAATTCCAGATTTCTTGTATGACCGAAAAATAAAATATCAGGATTATAGTTTTTGAAAGTATCAATCAAAAATTTTTGAAAATTTATTTTATTAGGTATTAAGCTAAAAGATTTGTTATTTCTCAAGTAATCTCTGTCACTTATTTCAAGTACATCATGTCCATTTCGGACGAAACCATTAGTAAATTTTTTTCCTAAGGAAATATTAAACAATCTGTGATTATGTTTTTGTCCCTGGTTATATAAATTAATAATTTTTAATTTATTTTTTATATAATAAGCATTGAAACGAGGAAAAATATTTTCTCGTATTTGATCTATTAACTTTGTATTTTCAGTTATTAAGTGTTTTATATTTTTTCTGCCAAGTTTTTGAATTCTTTCTTTTGTTTTAGGATACTTAATCAGTTTTTTTATTTCTTGATATATATTTTTAGCATCTAATTTTTTTAACATTATAGCATTATCTGTAGTTTCTTTTAATCCACCTTTATTACTTATTATTGTTGCACATCCTCTAGAAGAGGACTCTAAAGCTGTCCTTCCAAATGGTTCATCCCACCTAGAGGGTACAACTGCTATTTCAGACTCGTTAAGCAAATTAAGAGTATTTTTATGATTGATAAATCCTAATTCTTTATGTCTAGGATGAGATATAAATATAGATCTTCTGTCTTCATCTCCAATTGAAAATGCACACCAATTTGGAAACTCATCAAGAATTTTAATTATAGCATCTTTAAATAGATCATAACCTTTTGAGTGATTTAATCTTCCAACAAATATTATGTTATTTTTCTTTCTTACTGCTTTTTGTTTATATACGCTTGGATAAATTACTTCTGTTTTACTCTGCAATTTTTTATCAATATCTAAAAAAAACCTTTCTCTTACCCATTCGCTTACAAAAATTAATTTATCTACCGAATTAAGTATATTTAATCTTTCCTTAACAGATTTAGATCCTTTC
This sequence comes from uncultured Pelagibacteraceae bacterium, assembly GCA_902561095.1. Classification (GTDB taxonomy): domain Bacteria; phylum Pseudomonadota; class Alphaproteobacteria; order Pelagibacterales; family Pelagibacteraceae; genus Pelagibacter. The sequence continues at coordinate 7,063 of CACEOF010000007.1, forward strand.
ATCGATATAGGATCGTTATGAAAATAAAAAATGAATCTACTTTTTACTTTATTTAATAATTTAAGTAGGAGTTGAGGCCTATTATGAATTTCAATAATATCGTAATTTTTAAAATTTAGATCTTTAATTAATTTATCTGCATACTCATTGGTTGTACTTTTAAATTTAGATTTTAAGTATTTAAGATTTATGTTTATGTAATTTTTTGTTAAGTATTTTTTTTCTTTTGTATGGCCGTAAATAAAGTTATTTTTATTAAACTTTGATTTTTTATAAAATTCAGAAACCCACAATGATGCTGCAGATGCTTTATTAACAGTATAGTTTTCCTTATAAGGTAATATTGATGCAATTTTAAGACTTTGATTTTTTTTTAAAATCATAAATTATTTTTAATCTTTCTTTTCTATCTTTTTTGAGTTTATATTCAAATGAAAGAGCCTTTTTTTTTGAATAAAATTTTCTTTTATAAACTAATTCCCATTTATAACCTTTTGTAGATTTGGCACCAATATTTGAATTATGCTTATTAATTCTATCTATTAAATTATTAGTATAACCGACATATGATTTTTTTTTATATACATCAGTTGTCTTGATTAAGTAAACGTAATAAACCATGTTAAGTTTATATAATATGGCGGTCCCTAGGGGAATCGAACCCCTCTTTCGAGGATGAAAACCACGTGTCCTAACCGATAGACGAAGGGACCGAATTGCTGTTTTTTATTGTAAAAAAGTCTATTAATCAAGCTATAATAGATTTTTGATAGCAGTCAATATCACCTATTTGTAACTTTTTTAATTATTTTTTTTTTACCTGAGCTTTTATGAGTAACTAATGTTTCACTTATGAATACATTATTTTCAACTTTTATGCCTGAAACTAAATCACCCGAGGTGATACCTGTAGCACAAAAAATTGAATCTCCCATCACAATTTCATTTAATTCATATTTTTTTGTTAAGTTAGTAATTCCCATTTTATATGCCCTTTCTTTATCTTTCTCGCTATTAAACAAAAATCTTCCCTGAAAAGTGCAATTATAAGAATCAAGAGCAGAGGCAGCCAAAACCCCCTCTGGACCACCTCCTATACCCAGAAATATATCAACACCATATTTATTATCAGTTACCAATAAAGCACCTGATACATCTCCATCCGTTATTAATTTTATTTTGACTCCTAAATTATTTAGTTCAGAAATTATTTTCTTATGTCTTGGTCTGTCCATAACACAAGCAGTTATATTCTCTGGTTTTTTATTAAGATACTCACATAAATTAAAAATGTTTTCTTTAGTAGAATAGTCTAAATCGACAATTCCTTTCTCACTTACTTTAGCTGATATTTTTTCCATGTAGGTTTCTGGAGCATGAAAAAGATTACTTTTTTCAGAAATTGCAATTACTGATAAAGCACCTGGAAGGTTATGTGCAGCAAAATTAGTACCTTCTAATGGATCAACAGCAATATCTATTTCAGGACCAGTGCCTTTACCAACTTTTTCACCAATATATAACATCGGTGCCTCATCTAATTCGCCTTCACCTATTACTATTTTACCTTTAATATCAAGATGGTTTAATTCATTTCTCATTGAATCTACAGCTGCTTTATCAGCAGCGATTTTATCTTTTCCTCCAACTAAATGATATGATGCTATAGCTGCTTTTGATGTAACGTTGATAAATTGATCTATGTATTTTTGGTCAATTGTCATTAAATTTTTTCATCAACAAATTTATCTTGTTCTATCCTATATTCAAATTCTCTAAGACGTTTATACACACTAGCAAGTTCTATTATTGTAGGCCAAGCTTTTAGTATATATTGCATGGATCCCTCTACCCTACCAAAAGCTCTTATTATTTGTTGCATAACACCAAGTGTCACAGCTCCTGCTACTATTGCTGGTGCTAAGAATACATATGCAGATAGGACATTTGCTTGCAAGTAAGCAATTCTACCAATGTTAAAATATAGATATCTTAAATAACTTAAATAATGAATACTTCTTACTCCTTCAAATAATTCATCAATAGTTTTGGGCCTTATTGTGCCATCGTCTTCAGCTATTACTAATATTTTTCTATATGCTGCTTCTTTTTTTTGTAAATCGTATTCAACTCCTACTAGCCTCAATATTAGACCTAAAATTATAAGAAAAATTGTTCCACCAATTGACCAAATTAAAGCACCAACAATTAATCCATAGTCCCAGTCCCCAAAGAAGAAAATTGGAATTCCAATACTTAAACCAAATAGAATTGGCATAAATTCAATTAAAATCATTAAAGCTTCAATCAAACTAGTACCAAGTGACTCCATAATTCGTGAAAATTTAATTGTATCTTCTTGAACCCTTTGAGCAGCACCTTCAATTTTACGTGCTTTATCATAAACAGAGTGGTACCATTCAACCATAGCAGCTCTCCATCTAAATAAATAATGTGAAGTGAAAAAACTAACTAATACAGCAACGCCAACATACATTGCAGCTAAAATGATAAAAGATAGTAAGCTTGCCCAATATTCTTCAATAGTTATAGCATTTGGAGCACTAAGGGCTTTTTGAATCATGTCATAAAATTCTCCAAACCACTCATTAATTTTAACATCAATTTTAACTTGGATCCAAAGCGATGAGAGAATTATAAATGATCCTAGCCATGACCATAAAAACCAATTTCTTTCAGTAAAAAATCTAAACATAACTTATTTTAAGAAGTTATCTGCATAAGATTTTTTTACAGTTTTTCTTTTTCTAGGCTCAATTATTTCAAATTCTATTTTTTTCTTTTTTGCGTAGTTTATGGCTAGTTCTTTAGTTGAAAATTCCAATCTTAATTCAGTTAGAGTATCATCAGAACTTTCCCACCCCATAAGAGGATTTTTTGTAGGGTCTTTTGTTTTAAATTCCAATATCCATTTATTTGTTTTTGAAAGCCCTGATTGCATTGGGCTTTTGTTTGGAATATAAATTATTGCTTTTTTCATAATGATGGTCGGAGTGGCAGGATTCGAACCTGCGACCCTCTGGTCCCAAACCAGATGCGCTACCAGGCTGCGCTACACTCCGAGAGCATTACTAATACAGTAGTTATTGATATTTTCAACTTTTAAAGCCTCAAAATTAAAAGAATTTTAATAAATATCTGGTATATAAGAATTTATGATTATTGAATGTCCTTGTAAAAAAAAAAAATTCAATATTGATATAAATTTAATACCTATTGAGGGTCGAAATTTACAATGTGGTTCATGTGATCGTGTTTGGTTTTACAAAAAAGAAGATCCAATCCCTGAAACTGCACAAATTAATGAAGATATTCCAAGTAAAGAAAGTTTAGTTAGAGACAAAATAAATGATGAAAAATCTAAAGATAAATTAATAAAACGACCAGTTGAAGAAAATAAAAAAGCAAAATTTGAATTATCAACCATCAAAGAAACAGAGAGTAAAGCTGACTTAGTTAAAAAGACTCAAAGTAGCAAATTATTTTCATATTTAATTGTTTTTATAATCACATTAGGGGCAATTATTATTTTATTAGATACTCTAAAAACACCTTTAATCAACATATTTCCTGAGTTAGAAGTGTTATTATTCAACCTATATGAAACATTGAAAGATATTAAACTATTTATTATAGACCTGTCTTAATTCTATGATAAATTACATTTCAAAACCTTTTAAGTGGTTCTTTAAATTAGAAGCAGCTAGTGGATTGGTTTTATTATTTGCTGCTATCATTGCATTATTTATAAGCAATTCAAACCTAGCAGATTTATACTTCTCAACATTAAATAAATATTTATTTATTGGTATTAATAATTTTGGATTAAAACTATCTGTAATTCATTGGATTAATGATGCTTTAATGGCAATATTCTTCTTTTTTGTAACACTAGAGATTAAAAGAGAATTTTTACAAGGAGAACTTTCAAATATAAAACAAGCCTTACTACCAATTGTTGCTGCAGTGGGTGGAATGTTGGTACCTGCATTATTTTATGTTTTTATAAATTTTGGTGACAGTGAAACTCTAAAAGGATGGGCTATACCTTCAGCTACAGATATAGCCTTCTCTCTTGGTGTTTTGTCATTACTTGGTAAAAGAGTACCTTTGTCTTTAAAAGTTTTTTTAACTGCACTAGCTATTATAGATGACTTAGGAGCGATAGTTATTATAGCTCTTTTTTACTCAGGAGACTTAAGTATAAAATATTTAATTTTGATGTTAGCAGCATTTATCATTTTATTATTGATAAACAAATTTAATATAAAAAAATTTTTACCCTACTTGATTGTAGGATTGTTCCTATGGGATTTTACACATAACTCAGGCGTACATGCAACAATTGCGGGTGTTCTGTTAGCTATGACAATACCCCATAGAAAACAAGAAAAAGATTTTTCATTATTAATTAAAATTGAACATGCTATCAGTCCGTATGTTGCCTTTGGTATAATGCCATTATTTGCTTTTGCTAACGCAGGAGTATCTTTGGAAGGTTTAACTTTTGGGTCTTTACTGAATAAAGTACCATTAGGAATTTTATTAGGGTTATTCGTTGGTAAACAACTTGGTGTTTTTATTTTTTCTTATGTGTCTATTAAAACTAAAATAGCACAAATGCCTAATGATACGAGTTGGTATAATTTTTATGGAGTTGGTGTACTAACTGGAATTGGCTTCACAATGAGTTTATTTGTTGGAAACTTAGCTTTTGCAGAAAATATGCAGTATATGGACGGGGTTAAAATTGGTGTTTTAACTGGATCTTTATTGTCTACTCTATTTGGATATTTTTTAATACTTCTAACGCCCAATAAACCTAAAAAGTAATTACAATAAATGAAGAAAATGTTTTTAAATGTTATATTAATAATTATGTTTTTTTTTAACAATGTAGTTAAAGCTGAGTATGAGAAAACTTTTTATGATTTAAACATAGAGAGCATTACTGGAGAAATAATTAATTTTAAAAAATACGAAAACAAAGCAATTTTAGTAGTTAATACTGCAAGTTATTGTGGTTTTACAAGTCAGTATGAAGAATTACAAGAACTTTGGGAGAATTATAAATCAAAAGGCTTGATAGTGCTTGGCATACCATCGGACACCTTTAATCAAGAAAAGAAAACAAATCAGGAAGTTAAAAATTTTTGTGAGGTAAATTTTAATATTAACTTTCCTTTATCAGCTATTACTGAAGTTAAAGGAGATAATGCTCATGAAATATTTAAGTGGGCAAAAAAAAACCATGGAAAATCAGCTGTTCCTAAGTGGAATTTTCATAAAATATTGATTAATAAAGAGGGTAAAATTGAAGATACTTTTGCATCATTTACCAAGCCTATGTCGAGCAAATTAATAAAAAAAATTGAGGGAATACTATAATTTAATTGTTAATCCATCGTGAGCTGGGATTACATTTCTAGGTAAAATTTTTTTTAAAACTTTGTAATCTAATACGGGTGATAAATTTGTTAGAATAGCATTTTTAGGCTTAAATTTTTTAATGATTGATAAAGATTTTTCTAAATTAAAGTGAGATGGATGAATATTATACCATAAGCAGTCAACTACGAAATATTTTAGATTTTTAAAATATTTAAAGTCTCTATTATGTATTTTACTTACGTCGCTTATATAGGCTAATTTCTTATCTATTATAAAACAATTTGATTTTACTTTTCCATGTTCTACCTTAATAGATTTAATTTTTACTTTTCGGTTATTATTAGATGTGAAGAAATTGTTTTTTAATTTATTTAATTTTAATGTTGCAGGATATTCTTTTGAATAGCTTTTGAAAATATAAGAAAAAGTTTTTAAGAGATATTTTGATGTAAAGCTATCAGCATAAACATTTATTGGCTTTCTACTATTTATATAGAAAGATCTTAAATCATTAATACCATGCGTTTGATCCCCATGCATGTGAGAATAAAGTACTTTACTTATCTTTTTAATTTTATGTCTTAATAATTGTTGTCTCAGATCTGGTGAAGTGTCTATCAAAATATTTTCATCTGAAGTCTGAAATAAAGCTGAGCATCGTGTTCTATTATTTTTTTTATTTTTTGGGTCACAATTTCCATAAAATCCATCTGGTCTTGGTACACCCATTGAACTACCACATCCTAATATTATAAATTTCATAATTATTAGCTTGAGAACAACTTATTAAAATTATTCGTTGTTATTTCGATAAGTTTTGATTTTGATATTTCTCTAATTTCAGCAAGCTTAGCAGCGGTAAAATCAATAAATGATGGTTCATTTTTTTTGCCTCTATTAGGTACAGGTGCTAAAAAAGGACTGTCTGTTTCAATCAATATTTTTTCTAAAGGTAATGATTTGAATGTATCCTGTAAATCTATAGAGTTTTTAAATGTTATTATTCCACTTGCAGAAAAATATGAGTTCAATTGTAAAAGTTTTTCTGAAAATTCTTTAGATCCTGTAAAACAATGCATTAAAATTTTAAGATCATCATTTCTGTAAGAATTAAGTATTTCATAAGTTTCTTTTTCAGCATTTCGTGAATGAACAATTAATGGTGACTTTGTTTCGATTGATGCCTCTATGTGTACTCTAAAGCTAGATATTTGTTTTATACGATCACTATTGTTATAGTAAAAATCTAACCCTGTTTCACCTATACCAATAATTTTTTTGTTTTCTAAGAAACTTTGAACTAATTGTTTTGAGGTTAAAAAATTTTTGTCACTTTCATGTGGATGTATACCAACTGTACCATAAATAATTTTGTCTTTATCAATCAATTGTTTTATTTTAGAAAAACTATCTATTGAGGTTGATATCGTTAACAATTTTTCAATACCTATATCTTTAGATCTTTGTATTACATTTTTTAGATCACTTATTAATGGTTCGTGATCAAGATGACAGTGCGAATCAATCATTATTTTTTTCTATTTTTTTAAAGAGTATATCTATTTTGTTTATACTATTTCCTTTAGTTAAGTATTCATTTTCTGATATGTCATTTAATTTTATATTATTTTCATTTAGATTGAAGATTTTTAACGCCTTCAACACCGAATTGGGGATTATCGGATAGAGTAAAAAACTTATTTTTCTTATAATTTCTAAAGATGTAAAAACGATGGTATTTAATCTTATAATGTCATTTTTTTTTTTCCACGGCTCTTGATCATTAAAATATTTATTAGCCTCAAAAAGTGAATTAACTATATAGTCGACATAAAAATTTAAATTTTGTTGATCTATTTTAGATCTAATATTTTCTAAATTATCTCTAAATTTATTCAAAATAATTAAGTCATCTTTTTCAAATTTAATTTTTTCTGGTATTTTTGCATCACAATTTTTTATTGCAAAAGCAGTAACTCTTTGACATAGATTACCATAATTATTTGCCAAATCGCTATTTATACAATCCTCTAATCTTTCTTGAGAAATATTTCCATCATTCCCAAAAGACACCTCTTTTATTAAATAATACCTTAATGGGTCTAAACCATATTCGTCAATAATTTGTAGTGGATCTAAAATATTACCTTTTGATTTAGACATTTTTTCATCACCCGAGAGTATCCATCCGTGACCATAAACTTTTTTTGGTAAATCAATTTTAGCAGCCAATAGAAAAGCAGGCCAATATACAGCGTGAAATCTTAATATATCTTTTCCAATTAAATGTATTGAGGCAGGCCAAAATTTTTTAAATAATTCATCTTTAACATTGGGATAATTTAAAGCACTTATGTAGTTAGTTAAAGCGTCAAGCCAAACATAAATGACATGACTTTTATTTCCTGGAACCTGTATACCCCATGAAAAAGTTTTTCTACTTACGGATAGATCTTTAAGTCCACTTTTGACAAAACTTAATACTTCGTTTCGTCTAGACGATGGTGAAATAAAATCAGGATTTTTTTCATAAAATTTCAATAAAGGTTTTTCCCATTTTGAAAGCCTAAAAAAATAAGACTCCTCCTCTATCCATTCGACGGTTGATTTAGAAGTAATTGAAATTTTTTTACCATCTACTTCTTCTATTTCATCCTCACTGTAGAAGGCTTCATCTGAAACAGAATACCATCCCGAATAATTAGAAAGATAAATATCATCATTTTTTTCTAACTCTTTCCATAAATGTTGTACTGTTTTTTTGTGCCTGTCTTCTGTTGTTCGGATAAAATCTGTATTAGTTAAGTTAAGTGTTTTAGATAAATCTCTGAAATTTTCACTAATTTGATCGCAGAACTCAAGTGGATCTAAACCTTGTTTCTCTGCTGATCTTTGAATCTTAAGACCATGTTCATCGGTTCCAGTTAAGAAATATACATTGTAACCATCGATAGTTTTAAATCTAGAAAAAAAATCAGCAATTATACTTGAATAAGCATGGCCCATATGAGGTCTGGCAGAGGGATAGTATATTGGTGTTGTGATATAAAAATTTTTATCCATTTAAAATTCGATCTTCAAATTCCATAAAAATAGTCTCCTCGTCTAAATTATAAATTTTTGTATTAATAATTTTTTTTAAAAAAAGAGCATAAAAATTAAATATTTCAATATTTTTAATATTAACTTTATTCCTTAAGTAAATTTCAATAAATGAGTAAGTCAATTCAGTCAATTTTTTATCTTTTTTATAAAGTTTATTTTTAATTATCAATGAAAGAAAATTTTCTAATGATAAATTTTTTACATCAATTTCCAACTCTTCTGAAATTTTTAAAATCCTCAACAGTTTGCCAGGTGTGGTATAGTAATTAATCAATTCTTTGTTAAATAAGTTATAAATATCTTGATCAATGATCTTATTAACTATTTCAATCACTTGATTTTGAGAAAGTGAGATCTTAAAATTTATACATCTGGATTTTAATGTAGGAAGCACACGTTTATTACTATTTATTAAAATAAAATTTATATTATCATTTGGTTCTTCGATTATTTTAAGCAATGCGTTTACAGAATAAACGTTAAGTAAATTTATATTATCAATCAAAACAAATCTTGGGCTCACATTAAATGATGATTTATTTAGATTAGAAATTAGATCTCGGATTTGATTAATATCAATACTTTTTTTTCCATCTTCAACATCAATAAGGTTAAAATTAGGATTAGATTTATTTTTAATTAATTTAAAAGATTTATTTTCATTATTAATTTTATAATCTTTAGTGTCATAATTATGATCTTCATTTATAGATAAAATATAATTAATTATATGAAAGGCTAAAGTACATTTGCCTATGCCCTTTTCACCTGATAAAATTATTTTATTAGGAAAATTTTTATTTAAATATAGATTTTTGAGTATGTCAAAAATTTCATGATGTCCGAATAAACATTTTTGCAATAAAGGTTTCATATATTAAATTAATTTATTTATTTTATCTAAAATTAATTTCCTATTTCTCTCGATTTCTAAATTTGAATTAATTATCATGTATGATTTTTTTTTCGATTTTGCTAATTTAATAAAACCATTCTGAACTTTATTATAAAACGCAGAATTAAATTTGTCATACCTATTTAGTGTTTTTCTTTTTTTTAGTCTTAAAAATAAATTTTTATTATTTACTATGTTTAGGAATGTAAAACCTATTTTTATATTTTTAAGTAAGTACATATTTAACATATTAATTAGCTTCAAATTTACACCCATACCATAATGTTGGTAGGCAACAGTAGAGTCAGTAAATCTATCAATTAGAATAATTTTTTTATTATAATTTTTTTTTATTAAACTAATATTTTCACTTCTTGATGATAAGAATAATAATAGATCTGTATCTTTATTAAAATTTGATTTATTATTAAACATTAGTCTTCTGATTTTCTCTGAATTTTCGCTGCCACCAGGTTCACGTATTTTAATAAACCTGATTTTTTTTTGTTTTAAATATTTTGCAACAGATGCTAAATGGAAACTCTTTCCACTTCCTTCAATTCCCTCAAAAACGATTATAGGTTTTTTAGACATCACCCCAGATTAAATAGTTAATAGATTTAATTAATCTGGATATAAAGTTTACTTTTTTAACTTCTTTCGATGATAGTAGGTCATATTCGCCAACCATTTCTTGATCGTAAACTACTATTAGTTTTGCAATTTTTTGATTTTTTTTAATTGGCGCCTCTATTGGTCCCTCATATTTAACAGTAACTTTTAGTAATTTTTTTTTGGCTTTTTTAATAGTTTTGTAAATATCTTGTTCTGTGTAAGCTTCAACGAAGTCTTGTTTACCAAGCCAGACATTTATTTTTTGAAAAGGTTCATTAGATTTGGCAATTCTAACTAAGTCATAATTAGTTAATCCATATGTTAAAAGTTTGGTACTTTCTTTGGACCTTGAATTTTTTGTAATGAAACCACTGCCTACAGCAATCAATCTTCTACCATTTCTTTCTAAAGAGGAAGCTAAAGAATATTTTTCTACAGCGAGATAACCTGTTTTAATTCCGTCAGCACCAAGGTTTTTATAAAGTAGAGGATTTCTATTGCCTTGGGTAATTGGATCACCTCCAGTACGGTCCCATGTAAATTCTTTTTCGGCAAACATTTTGTAAAATTCTGGATGTTTTTCAATTAAATATCTAGACATCATCATTATGTCTCTAACAGTAGAATAGTTATCAGGATCATTAATACCTGAAGAATTTGTAAAATTTGTATTTTCCATACCAATTTCCCTTGCTTTAGCAGTCATTAATAAAGCAAATTCTTCCTCTGTACCTGCAATGCCCTCTGCTAAAGCAATGCACGCATCATTACCTGATGCAATAATTATACCTTTAAGTAAATCTTCTACTGAAACTTGGTCTCCTACCATAATAAACATAGATGAATAACCCGCTGTAGATAATCTCCAAGCTTTTTCAGAAATAATAAATTTTTCATCTAAACTTAAATCACCTGATTTGATCAAATCAAAAGCAATTATTGAAGTCATAATTTTAGTCATTGAAGCAGGATAAATCGATATGTCAGGTTCTTTTTCATACAAAATTTCACCAGAATAGTAATCCTGAAGTATTGCTGTTCTTGCTTTTACATCAAAATTTGCATGACAAAATGAATGAATAAACAAGCTGAGGAAAATATAAATTAATAATTTCTTAAGCATCTTTTAATATTTCCAGGTTTTCAAATTCTAATAATTTTATTTCATCAAATGATTTTTCAAGTTTTTTTATATCATTAAATGGACCTAATAATACCCTATATTTAGTCTGTGATAATTTTTTTATTAATGGATTTTTTAAATTTGTCTCTTTTTTAATTCTTAAGATCATATTCTCTGCTGAGTCCTTATAATAAAAATCTGCTATCTTTATTGAATATAAAAATTTATGTTTCTTTACTTGATCTTTTTTATTTAAGTCTGCACCTAAATTATCAATTATAATTCCATCCACAGGGGCCTTTTCGGCTACATTTTTTTCTTCATCGAATGTTTTTGCTTTTTTAGCAATAAATGTGGAGTTTTTGGATATAAGAACAAGATCAACGTAAGGCTCACTTAAATCAATAGATAATTCATTAGCAATTCTTTTTGTTATTACTGAATTATAAAAATCTGAAAATTGAACATTATTTGAAATAACTTTTGCAATGATTGACTTATTATTTACAGGGTTGGTAATTTTAACAAATGAATTTTTTTTAATTTTTTTGTGAAAAATAACTAAAGCTCTATTATCAATTTTTTTTGATATCTTGTTGTCTTTTTTAAGTTCTTCATTATAAATTAACGTAAAACCTGTATTACTATATTTTAGATAATTAGAATAATTTACTACTTTTTTGTTATCATCAAACTGTTGGCATCCAGTTAAAAATAAAATTAATAATATAGGTAAAAATTTATTGAAGTTCATATTTAAATTTATCTTTTAAAGTACAAACAGCTAAAGCAAATCTTAATGATCTGTTCCATTGCAATATAATTTCATAATTATCAAAAACAATATAGGCTGGATTTAATGTATCTGCATCAGGTATTATATCTTTATCAGGTGTAATTATTGCTACTTGAAGATTTTGATATTTATTGTCAATCTCGTTTATATTTTTAATATATTTATTGTAAGATTTTAATTTTCTTTTGTTATGTAATTTCTTTGCTGAAACATTTAAATATTTTCTAGGTATATCATTGGATAACCTGACTCTTAAAAAACAAGGTTCATCAACCTTCCAACCAATTGTATTTAAATAATTACCTGCTGATGCATATGCATCTTCATTATTTTTTAAATCAATTGATCCATTATTATCATAATCTATTGCATAGTTTTTCATAGTTGAAGGCATAAATTGAAAGAATCCAAAAGCACCTGCCCAAGATCCAAAAAGAGTTTCATAATTAATTTGTTTTTTTTCAATCAGATTTAAAAGTATTAACAATTCATTTGTAAAAAATTTGGATCGTCTTTGATCAAAACTTAAGGTCGCAAGTGATGATAAAATATCCATTTTGCCAACATAAGTTCCAAAATTAGTCTCAATGCCCATTAATGATAAGAGTAGTTCTTGCTCTACGTTAAATTTTTTTTCTACTGATTTAACCAGACTTGAATTTTGTTTATAAAAATACAAACCTTTAGATACTTTCTTTTCAGAAGTTCTCTTTGATATATAAGTTTTTGTATCTTCATAAAATTCTGGTTGAAATCGGTCGTATTTAATAACATTAGGAAGAAATTTAGTATTAGACATGACTTTATCAAAAGTTTTTTCAGAAATATTATTTTTAAGTGCTACTTTTTTAAAACTCTTTTTCCAATTTTCAAATTCAATATTGATATTAGCATAAACATTAAAATTAAAAGTAAATAAGATAATAAACAAGTATTTAATTATTTTCATGTAAATCTTTTAAATATACAATTACAGCAATCCAAATGAAAATAAAACTAACTAATTTATTTAATGAAAAAACTTCATCATAATAAAAGAAACCGAGTAAAAATTGCAAAGTTGGAGTTATATAAAAAATCATTCCGGTTGGGCCAAGACCACATAACTCAACACCTCTAACATATAAAAATAGTGGAATAACAGTCATTGGTCCTGCCAAAAAAATTAATAACATCATAGGAGGATCTTCAATTTTAAAATCATTAAATCCATAAACAGAGATTAAATAAAAAGCTACAATAGCAAATGGTAGTATAAATAAACTTTCTATTAATAATCCTACATCTGTATCAACATTAATTTTTTTTCTTAATAAATTATAAAATCCCCAACTAAATGCTACGACTAAGCCAAGCCATGGTAAAGATTTGAAACTCATAATGATTAAATAGAATATTGATATAATGACTAAAATAATTGAAAAAATTCTTTTTTTGTTAAGAACCTCCTTAAAAAAAATATATCCTAACATCACACTAAGAATTGGCATTATAAAATAACCAAAGCTTGCATCAATTATTCTATTCGTTGCTATCGCATAAATCCAAGCTGCCCAATTGATAAAAATTAAACAACCTGAAAAAAAAAGGTAAATTAAATTTTTTTTGCTTTTTAAAATTTCAAAAAAATTATGCCATTTAGAAAAAAAAATTGTAGTTAATATTAATGTGACAGTCGACCAAAGACATCTATGAACAACAAGTTCTATGTGACCAATATAAGTGATAGATTTAAAATAAATAACACCAATAAATCCCCACCAAAATGAGCCTGAACCAGCTAGCAGTAATCCCTTATTGAATTCATTGTTCATAAGATTTAATGGAATTAGTAGTTATTAGTTTTAATAAACTATTTTAAGGTTGAATTAAATAATTATAATTATAAAACCTTGCTCACGGAGAGATGGCTGAGCGGTTGAAAGCACCGGTCTTGAAAACCGGCAAAGGGGCAACTCTTTCCTGGGTTCGAATCCCAGTCTCTCCGCCATTATTTAATATTTAAAATTTTTAAAAAGCAAATTTACTTTATTATTTTCCATTTCAAAATCTGTTGGAGCTCCAGTGTAAAAATTGTATAAAATTGTATCATCTATATCGAGTAATTTTTCTAAATCAATTAAGTCTTCATTATTCAAATTATTAATATTTTTTTTAATAAATGTACCCAAAAGTTTATCCATCTCTTTAGTTCCACGATAATTAGATCTGTAAATTATTTTTTTTTTTAATTGATCTATATTGATAGTCATTATTAGAATATATTAATTTAATATGGATATTAAAAGTAATTATAAATATTTATTATCAGATTTAACAGCGTTAAAAGGTGTCGGAGTTAAAACAAAAAATTTACTTAAAAAGAAAAATATCAATAATTTATTCGATCTTCTCTGGAAACTTCCAAAATCCTATACTGATAGGAGTTTGTCATCAAAAATAAAAGAACTTAAAATTGGCGAGAGTCAAACTGTTACAGTTACACCTCAAAAATACCTATTTCCTAGGGTAAGAAACTTACCCAATAGAGTTATTTGTGCAGATGATACTGGAAGTGTAGAGTGTATTTTTTTTAATAGTTATGAGGGATATATAAAAAAAATTCTTCCACTAGGTAAAGAAATAACAATAAGCGGCAAAATAAGTTATTTTAAAAACAAATACCAATTGACAAATCCAAAATATATATCTGAGGACTCTTCTTTAATAAAACAAGTACATAATCAGTATTCTTTAACAGAAGGAATATCTGAAAAAGTTTATAATAAAATTATTAATCAAATTATTAATAAACTGCCTTTGTTAGATGAGTGGCATTCCAATGAAATTGTAAAGAAGTTTGGAAATTTAAGTTGGAATAGTTCAATTGTAGAACTCCATAAACCAGAAAATATAGGTAAATACAAAGATAACTTTTACCAAAGATTAGCTTATGACGAAATATTTTCAACATTTTTAGTAAATTCTGAAATAAGAAAAAAAATTAAAAAAATCAAAAAAAAAAGAAAAAAAATTAATTTTAATTTACAAAATGCTTTAATAAATAACTTAAGTTTTTCTCTTACAAATGATCAATTAAATTCTCTCAAACAAATAAATAAAGATTTAAGTGAATCAACAAAAATGTTTAGACTATTACAAGGAGACGTTGGAAGTGGGAAAACAATTATAGCGCTTCTATCTGCCTACAATACAATAAACTCTGGCTATCAAGTTGCATTTATGGCTCCTACAGAAATATTAGCACGTCAGCATTATAATTTAGCGAAAGAAATTTTTCCTAATGATAAAAAAATAGAATTAATTTCGGGAAAATCTACTTATAAAAACAAAAAAATAATATTAAAAAAATTATTAAATAATAATATTGATATTATTTTTGGTACACACGCAATATTTCAAAAAAAAGTCAGCTATAACAAACTTGGATTAATTATTATTGATGAACAACATAAGTTTGGGGTTAATCAGAGAAAAAAACTATCTGACAAAGGCGGTATTGACTGTGACGTTTTATTAATGACAGCCACACCAATACCAAGAACCTTAACCATGACGGTTTATGGTGACATGGATTTATCAACAATTAAAGAAAAACCTAGATCACGGAAACCAATTAAAACGTATAGTAAATTAGAGAGTAAAATTGATGATGTTATCAGATTTATTAAAAAAGAAATAAAATTTGGAAACCAAATTTTTTGGGTTTGCCCACTAATTGAAAAGTCTAAAAAACTAGATCATACTGCAGCTGTTAATAAATTTGAATTTTTAAAAAAATTATTTCCAAATCAAGTCTTATTATTACATGGAAAAACTGAAATAGATGAAAAAGATAGAATACTAAAAAACTTTCAAAATAATAAATTTAAAATTCTAGTTTCAACAACTATTATTGAGGTTGGAATTGACTTCCCAAATGCGAATGTAATAATTATTGAAAATGCAAATAAGTTTGGTTTATCTCAACTTCATCAGCTAAGGGGTCGTGTTGGTCGAGGCGATAAAGAGTCTACATGTATATTAATGTTTAAGTCAAATTTATCTGAAAATGCTAAAAAAAGAATAAATATATTGAAACAAAGTAATGATGGTTTTTTAATATCCGAGGAAGATATGAAAATTAGAGGTTTCGGCGACATACTTGGTTTCAAACAGAGTGGTATTAAAAATTTTAAATTAGCTGATCCTATTCATAATAGTGATCTTTTTTTACTAGCTGAAAAAGAAATTAAAAGAATTGAAAATACTAATGAAGATATTAAAAAATTTAAACCATTGATAAAACTTTATGACAGAGCAGATATTATCAACGATATTGCTTAAGATTTTGTAGAAGTTCCTGCAGATACTATGAATTTAGAAGCTTCTTCAAATGACATATTAAGATAAATAACATCTTCAATTGGAAACATAAGTAAAAAACCACTTGTAGGATTTGGAGTTGTAGGTACAAAAACATTTATCAGTTTTTTATTGGTTTTTTGAGCCATCTCACCAGTATTTTCCTTAGTTGCAAATCCAACTGCCCAAACTCCTTTTCTTGGATATTCAATTAACACTACGCTTTTTTGACTGTCATCTTTCTTAGAAAATGTTTCAGTCATTTGAACTATTGCTGAATAGACAGTTCTTAAAAAAGGAATTCTTTTAAACAAGTCGTCAATTAATTTTAATATTCTTCTTCCAAAAAAAGAAAGTGACAGACCCCCAACAAAGGTAATAAAAATAATTGAAATTAATATCTCAACACCAGGTATATTAAATGGTAAATAACTATTAGGATTAATATTTGTTGGTATTAGGTTTGACGATATACCTATAAGAATTTTACTAAGATACAAAGTAAATCCAATGGGTATTAAAACAACCACACCTGTTATAAAATAATTTCTTAAAGTTAGAGATATTGATTTTTTTGAATTTTTTTTAGCCATTTTTCTAATTATAACTTGCGTAAATAACAAAAATAATTGCAATGATAAACAAAACAATTAAGATTTTATTATTAAGATTCATGATATTTTAGTATTATCAATTTTATACACTTATGAATAGAAGAAAATTTTTATCCTATGTCGGTTGTAGTTGTTGTGGATATTTCTTACCATCATGTACTACAGCACCAATTACTGAGAGAAAACAATTAAAAATAGTTTCTGAAGCTAAGCTTAATGCTCAAGCAGCCTCAATTTATGAACAAATTAAAGATAAAGAAAAAATGAGTGACGATAAAAATACACTCAATGAAATTAAAGAGATTGGAAGAAAAATGGAAAATTCTATTTCAGAATATTTTGATCGTGAAGGTTTAAATGATCCTACGGCTAATTTTGATTGGGAATATATTTTAATAGACAAAAAAAAGGTTAGAAATGCATGGTGCATGCCAGGCGGTAAGATTGCTGTATATACTGGTATTCTTGAAGCAACAAAAAATACTGATGGTTTAGCTGCTGTCATGGGACATGAGATTGCTCATGCTGTTGCAAAGCATTCAGTGGAAAGAGCTAGCAGAGGAACTTTGTTAAATGTGGGAACACGAATAATAGACATTGCCTCTGGCGGCGTTCTTTCAGAAATCAACAGAACAACAGGAATGAACACTGTTGGTTTATTAGCTCAATTGGGAATTTTAAATCCTTTCAATAGAAAACAAGAAAGTGAGGCAGATTATTTAGGAATGATATTTTCATCTTTATCTGGTTATGACATAAGAGAAACAGTTAAAATTTGGGAAAGAATGAAAAAACTGAATAAAGGAAAAGAGCCTCCTGAATTTATGAGCACTCATCCATCATCAGATAATAGAATTAAAGATCTAAATGATAAAATGAACGAGGTGATATTGGATTATCCACCTTTAAAGACTATTTAGTTGAATTATGGTGAGCCCTGATGGACTCGAACCATCGACCCATTCCTTAAAAGGGAATTGCTCTACCAACTGAGCTAAGGGCCCCCAATTTATTCAAACTGAATAAATGTTATATATAGATTTATTTTTTTTTTTCAAATGTCAATTTAAGCCATTATTAAAAAGTTACTACAACTTATCAATGTATTTATCATGAAATTTATCAAATGTGCCAGTCTCTATATGATCTCTAATCGAAGACATCAATTCTTGATAAAAATTGATATTGTGAAGAGTTAAAATCATTGAAGCTAGAATTTCATTCGTATTAAAAAGATGATTAAGATAATTTTTTGAATATTTATTCAAGCTTAAATTGTCACAATTAGAGTCAAGGGGTGTATTATCATTTTGGTATTTATTATTTTTAATATTAATTCTTCCTTCCCAAGTGAATGCAAGGCCAGTTCTTCCACATCTTGTAGGTAAAACGCAATCAAACATATCGATACCACGTTTTACGGCTCCAAGAAGATCAGATGGTGTACCAACACCCATTAGATAATGAGGTTTTTCATCAGGTAGATACTCTTTAATATCATCTAAAACTGAAAACATTTCGGCTTGAGTTTCACCAACAGCAAGTCCTCCTAAAGCATAACCATCAAAACCTATTTTAATTAATTCATTTAGTGACTTAATTCGTAAATCTTTAAACAGGCCTCCTTGAACAATGCCAAATAAAGCTTTATGTGGATTTTTACCAAATGACTTTTTTGATCTTTTAGCCCAATATAAAGAAAGATTCATAGATTTTTTTATTAAATCATAATCGTTAGTTTTTTTTGGGCACTCATCCATGATCATAACAATATCTGAATTTAAACCTAATTGAATTTTTATACTTTCTTCAGGGCTTAAATAAAATTTTTTACCGTCTATATGTGAATTAAATATTGCACCTTTTTCACGGTCGATTTTATTTAGTTTCGAGAGAGACATTACTTGAAAACCGCCAGAATCCGTTAATATTGGTAAATCACAATTCATAAATTTATGTAGCCCGCCTGCGGATTTAATTCGGTCTACACCAGGTCTTATCATTAGGTGATAAGTGTTAGACAAAATTATTTGAGAACCGGTTTTTTTTATATCATCTATTGTACAAGCTTTAACAGTGGCTTGTGTTCCAACAGGCATAAAGGTTGGAGTATTTATATTTCCACGATGTGTTTCTATGACTCCTGATCTAGCAAATTTATCTTTTTTTATAACTTTAAAGGCAAAATCTTTTAATGCCATTCAATAGATTATAGTGATTTAAAGCTTATGATCTTATCAGGGTCTGTTACAGATCCATTATTACTTTCGTCACCTCTTTTAATTTTATCCACTAAATCCATCCCTTCTATTACTTTACCAAAAACAGTATACTGTCTGTCTAAAAAAGGTGCTGGTTTAAAACATATAAAAAACTGACTATTGGCACTATTTGGATCTGAGGATCTTGCCATTGATAAGGTTCCTCTATCATGAGGTAAGCTACTAAATTCTTCTTTCAGATCTGGTAAATCAGACCCTCCCATTCCTGCTCTCCTTAAATCAAAATCCTTTGACCCTGAATTACCAAATTTTACATCACCAGTCTGAGCCATAAAGCCTTCAATTACTCTATGGAAAACAACGTTATCATATTTTCCATCATTTGCTAATTCTTTGATTCTCTTCACATGATTTGGCGCCACATCTTCAAATAACTCTATTTTTACATCCCCATCTTTTAATTTTAAAATCATTATATTCTCCTCAGCTATTGATTGATTGGTTATTAAAAAAAACAAAAAAAATAAATTAATTAAAATTCTATTCATATTTTTCTTTTAAAGATTTGATAGTACTTTTTGTAGTAAATTTTTTAATATCACCCTTTAATTTTACAATCTCTTTGACAAATCTAGAAGATATAATTTGATTTTCAACGTCTGACATTAAAAAAATAGTCTCTATGTTATGATTTAATTTTCTATTCATTCCAGCTAATTGAAATTCGTATTCAAAATCTGATACAGCTCTTAGTCCCCTAAGAATAATATTTGATTTATATTTTTTGCATAGATCGGTAGTTAATGAACTAAAAGTCACTACTGTTATTTTTTTTTTATTAAGTTTTAGATCCTTGAATAAAGCTTTATTTACTATTTCTATTCTCTCCCCTGAGCTAAATAGATAATTTTTACTACTGACATCTGACACACCCACAATAATCTTATCAAATAGTTTCAAAGCTTTTTTTATCACATCTATGTGTCCATAAGTAATCGGATCAAATGTGCCAGGATATATAGCTATTTTACTCATTAAATTAAATCAAGTTATCTTCTATTTTAATTGCAGATACAACTTTTTCTTCGCCAGATAATTTAATTATTCTAACTCCTTGAGTATTTCTTCCCGCAGTTCTTATTTCTTTAACAGCAACTCTTATAACTCTACCTTTATTTGTTGATATTAAAATTTCATCTCCTTCATAAACGGGGAAAGAAGATGTTATATTTCCATTTCTTGGAGAATTTACAATTCCAATTATACCTTTGCCTCCACGGTTTGTAACTCTGTAATCAAAATGGGATGTTTTTTTACCAAATCCATTTTCACTTATGGATAGAACAAATTTTTCTTTTGCATTTAATTCAGATTTTTCATCCTTAGATTTTTTTCCATTTTTCTTAATTTTATCGCTATCAATAACTGATAGCGAAACTATTTGATCATTTTGCGCTAATTCAATTCCCTTAATACCTTTTGATGATCTTCCTTTAAAAACTCTCAATTTTTTTGCCTCAAATCTTATACACTTTCCAAATTTTGTACTTAGAATTACATCTTGATCGTGTTTACAAATTTTAACACCTACTATCTTATCGTTATTATCTAATTTCATTGCGATTTTTCCTGATGCATTAATCGAGGAAAAGTCATCTAAACTATTTTTTCTAACTTTTCCTAAAGCTGTGGCAAAAATTATTTGATAGTTTTTAGAGTCAGTTTCATCTTCAGGCATTGGCATAATGGAGCTGATTGCTTGATGACTTTTTAAAGGTAAAATATTAAACAAAGATTTTCCTTTTGATGAAGATGATCCCTCGGGTATTTTCCAAGCTTTTACTTTATAAACTAGTCCTTCTGTTGAAAAAAATAAAACAGAAGTATGTGTATTTACAGATAATGTTTGTATAACAGAATCCTGATCTCTAGTTGTGATTCCTGATTTACCTTTACCACCTCTTTTTTGCTTTTTGACACCATCCAGAGATCCTCTTTTAATATATCCTTGAAGTGTAACTGTGATGATTACAGATTGCTTTTGAATCGTTTCTTCAATGTCATAATTTAAAACTGCATCAATAATTTTAGTTCTTCTAGGTATAGCAAATTTTTCTTTGATATTTTTAAGTTCTTCACTGATAACTTTTAACAACTCTTTTTTTGAAGATATAATTTTTTTAAATTTAGCAATTAATTCAGCTATTTTTTTAATTTCAACTTCAATCTCATTTATACCAAGTGCTGTTAATTTTTGAAGTCTTAGATCTAAAATAGCTAGAACTTGTGTCTCGGATAATGAATATAAGTTTTTTCCTTTTTTGCCTTCAACTAAAGAAATTAGTTTTTGCGATTTATTAATTGTCCACTTAGTTTTTAATATAGATCCTTTTGCATCATCAGGAGTTTTTGAAGATCTGATTATTTTAATAATTTTATCTAAATTTTCTACTGAGACTGATAAGCCAATTAATATGTGTGCTCGTTCTTCTGCTTTTTGTAAATCAAATTTAGTTTTTTTAATTACAACATCTTCTCTAAAAGATAAAAAATTTGACAGGAAATCTTTAAGTGTACAAGTTTTAGGTTTACCTTCAACGATAGCCAGAGTATTAAATCCAAAGGAACTCTCTATCTGAGTGTTTTTATAAAGTTGTCTTTTGATTGTTTCTGGCTCAACACCATTTCTTAAATCAATTGCAACTCTTATCCCTTCTCTGTTAGACTCGTCTCTTATATCTTTTATTCCCTCAATTTTTTTTTCTCTAACTAGCTGAGCAATTCTTTCATTTAAAACTGATTTGTTTACTTGATAAGGAATTGAAGTGATAACTAATCTTTCTCTTCCATTTTTTTGTTGTTCTATTGACACCTCGCCTCTAATTTTAAAAGATCCTCTTCCGTTATTATAGCCCTGTTTAATAATATCTTTTCCAATGATTACTCCACCCGTAGGAAAATCAGGGCCAGGTATATGTTTCATTAATTCTTTAGTTTTAATGTCTTTGTCACTTATAAGAGCTAAAGTTCCATCAATTATTTCACCTAAATTATGTGGTGGAATACTGGTTGCCATGCCTACAGCAATACCTCCAGCACCATTTACTAATAAATTTGGAAATTGGGCAGGTAAGACAGTTGGCTCTTTTTCTGTTTCATCATAATTGCTCTTAAACGAAATGGTATTTTTCTCAATATCATCAATTAAAAATTGTGAAACTTTTGATAAACGTGTTTCGGTATATCTCATAGCTGCAGCTGGATCGCCATCTATTGAACCAAAGTTTCCTTGACCTTGAACCAAAGGTAAGCTCATTGAAAAATCTTGTACCATTCTAACTAAGGCATCATAAACAGATTGATCTCCATGAGGATGATATTTACCAATAACATCTCCAACTATTCTTGCAGATTTCCTAAATTGTTTTGACCAATCGTAACCACCTTTATACATTGCATATAAAATTCTTCGATGGACAGGTTTAAGTCCATCTCTAATATCTGGTAGAGCACGACTTACTATGACACTCATTGCATAAGAAAGATACGACGAGCTCATCTCATCATGCATTGAGATTAGTTTAATATTATTATTTTTTGTCTCTTCAGATTTTTGCATAGAAACTAAAAGGGAATTTCATCATCCATATCGTTAGATATTTGGGAAGAGTCCTCAATGTTATTTTGTGGATTAGGATCATTTTGAATGCCACCCCCATTACCACCACCTAACATTGTTAATGAAGAATTATATCCTTGAATAACAACTTCAGTGGAATATTTATCCTGACCAGATTGTTCATCTTTCCATTTTCTTGTAGTTATTTGACCCTCAACATAAATTTGAGCACCTTTCTTAAGATACTGTTGAACGACGTTTACTAAACCTTCATTAAATACAACTATACGGTGCCATTCAGTTTTTTCTTTTTTTTCTCCGGTACTTTTATCTTTCCAAGATTGACTTGTTGCAAGGCTTAATCTAGCAACACTCTTGCCATTTACCATTTGTTTGATTTCTGGATCTGCGCCCAAACGACCAATTAATAACACTTTATTTAAACTTCCAGCCATAATATTTTTATATTTGTTTATTTAATTAATTAGATTTATACCACAATTCTTCTGAATATTAATTTTATTAATTCAAAGCAACAAAAATTATGATGAAAAAGATAGTTATTAAGGGTGCTAAAGAACATAATTTGAAGAATATTTCTGTTGAGATTCCGAAAGATAAATTTGTGGTAATTACAGGTCTATCTGGTTCTGGAAAATCATCTTTAGCGTTCGATACTATTTATGCCGAGGGACAACGAAGATATGTTGAAAGTTTATCTGCATATGCAAGGCAGTTTCTGGATAAAATGAAAAAACCAAATGTTGATCTTATCGAAGGATTAAGTCCAGCGATTGCTATAGAACAAAAAAATACTTCAAAGAACCCTAGATCGACAGTTGCAACAGTTACAGAAATTTACGACTATATGAGAGTACTATATGCAAGAGCTGGTATCCCCTATTCACCATTTACCGGTAAACCAATTACTTCACAAACTATTACTCAAATTGTAGATTTAATTAAAAAACTGCCAAAAAAGTCAACTATTTACATATATGCACCTGTAGTAAGAGGTCGTAAAGGCGAATATAGAAAAGATATCTTAAGTTATAAACGAAGAGGTTTTCGAAAAATCAAGATTGATAATGTTTTATATGATATTGAAAAGTCTCCCAATTTAGACAAAAAACTTAAACACGATATTTCTGTTTTAGTTGATAGAATTGTTTTAAATTCAAAGCTAGGAAATAGACTGGCTGAAAGTATTGAAACAGCTGTTAATTTGGCAAATGGATTGGTCTTTGTGGAATATGAGGACGAGACATTGCCTCAAAAACATAGAAAAGTTGAAAAATTAATTTACTCAACCAAGTTTGCTTGTCCAGAAAGCGGATTTACAATTGAAGAAATAGAACCAAGATTATTTTCATTTAATAGTCCTTATGGAGCCTGTGAAGAGTGTGAAGGTATTGGTATGAAACTAAATGTAGATCCAAATCTTGTTGTACCAGATGAAAGAAAAAGTCTAGCTGATGGTGCTATTGAGCCTTGGTCAAGATCTACTACCTTATATTATGCTCAAACACTGTCATCACTAGCTAAACATTATAGCTTTTCATTAGATGAAAAATGGAAAAAACTTCCAAAAAAAATAAAGGATATTATTCTTTATGGATCAGATGAAGATGAAATTAAATTTAATTATGATGATGGTTATGAAAAATATTCTTATAAGAAAACTTTTGAGGGTGTTATTAATAACCTTGAAAGAAGATTTTTAGAGTCTGATAGTGAATGGAAAAGAGAAGCGATAGCAGAATATCAATCTGATACAGCTTGCGAAGCCTGTAATGGTGATCGTTTAAAAGAAGAAGCATTATGTGTAAAAATTAACAATCTAAATATTAGTGAAGTAACGAAGAAATCTATATATGATGCTGCAGAATGGTTTAAAAACTTAGTAAATCATATTGACAAAAGACAATTTAAAATTGCAGAACATGTTTTAAAGGAGATAAATGAAAGATTAAATTTTTTGTTAAACGTAGGCTTGGATTATTTAACTCTATCTAGAGAGTCTGGAACGTTATCTGGTGGTGAGGCTCAAAGAATAAGATTGGCCTCTCAAATAGGTTCTGGTTTAACTGGTGTTCTTTACGTGTTGGACGAACCATCAATTGGTTTGCATCAAAAAGATAATGTTAAACTTATTAATGCACTTAAGAGGTTAAGAGATCTTGGTAATACTGTAATAGTAGTTGAGCATGATACTGAAACTATGGAGAATGCAGATCATATTATAGACCTTGGTCCAGAAGCAGGTACTAATGGTGGTCAAATATCCTCACAAGGCACTTATGATGAGATTAAAAAAGATAAAAATAGTATTACTGGACAATATCTTGCTAATAAAAAAAAAATAGATATCCCAAATACAAGACGATTAGCGAAAAATGGAAGGTTTGTTGAAATCAACGGTGCAACAGGAAATAATTTAAATAATGTAAATCTTAAAATTCCAACAGGAACTTTCACTTGTGTTACTGGGGTATCGGGTAGTGGAAAATCTACACTAATATTACAAACACTATTTCATGCTTTGAATTTGACACTTAATAATAAAGCTAAAAAGGCTCCAAAGGCTTTTAAAGGTTACAAGGGTGTTGAATTAATTGATAAAATTATTGACATAGATCAATCACCCATAGGAAGAACACCAAGATCTAATCCTGCTACATATACTGGTGCTTTTGGTCCAATAAGAGATTGGTTTACAAGTTTACCAGAGTCTAAAACAAGAGGTTATAAACCAGGACGTTTTTCATTTAATGTTAAAGGTGGTAGATGCGAGGCTTGTGAAGGTGATGGTGTAATTACGTATGAAATGCATTTCTTACCAGATGTTTATATTCAATGCGATGAGTGCAAAGGCACGAGATACAATAGAGAAACTTTAGAAATTAAATTTAAAGGTAAAAGTATTGCAGATGTTTTGGATATGTCTGTTGATGAAGGTTGTGAATATTTTGAAAATATATCAAATATTAAAACAAAATTACTAACATTAAAAAAAGTTGGATTGGGCTATATTAAGATTGGTCAGCAAGCAACAACTCTTTCAGGTGGGGAAGCACAACGAATTAAGCTCGCGAAAGAATTGTCAAAAAGATCTACAGGACGAACAATGTATATTTTAGATGAACCAACAACTGGTCTACATCAACACGATATTAAAAAACTTTTAGAAATTCTGCACACATTTGTAAAACTTGGGAACACAGTTGTTGTAATTGAGCATAATTTAGATGTTATAAAAACTGCTGACTACATTGTTGATATGGGTCCTGAGGGTGGCGTAAAGGGTGGTAAAATTATCGCAGAGGGTAAACCTGAAGAAGTGTCAAAAATCAAAGAGAGTTATACTGGTCAATTTTTAAAGCCTTTACTAAATTAAATATAAAAACTTAAAAATTACCAAAATTTAGTGTATAAAATTAAGAATCATGAGTAATTTATTATCTTCATTATCAAAAACCGTTCATGCATCATTAGCTATAGCTATAATCTTGTTTGTTGGAATGTTTTTTCATAATGAAGGCATTGCCTTTGATACTTTGTTTTGGAGTTGGTTATTTAGATTTATACATGTAGTTGTTGCTATAATGTGGATTGGATTACTTTGGTATTTTAATTTTGTTCAAATCCCAAACATGGCTAAAATTCCAGATGAGCAAAAGCCTGCCATTGGAAAAGTGATTGCTCCAGCAGCTTTATTTTATTTTAGATGGGCTGCAGCGTTTACTGTTTTATCCGGTTTAATTCTTGCTTGGTTAAATGGTTATCTGCATGATGCAATGACTTTTAGTATTGGATCCGGAATTCCAAAACACACTGCAATAGGAATAGGAATGTGGTTAGGTCTTATAATGGCGTTTAACGTTTGGTTTGTAATATGGCCAAATCAAAAAAGAGCATTAGGTATTGTTGAAACTGATCCAGAAACTAAAGCAAAATCTGCTAAAACAGCAATGTTGTTCTCTAGAACAAATACTCTTCTTTCTCTACCAATGTTACTAACAATGGTAGCTGCTCAGAATATTTATTAATTTAGTTACTATCGTCTTCTCTTAAGACAGTTTTTTGAGAAACTCTTAGTCTTACCAATACAGTATTAGCTATATAAATTGATGAATAAGTTCCAAAAACAACTCCTAAAATCATTGCTAGTGAAAATCCTTTTAAAATTTCTCCGCCAAAAAAATATATTGCAAGTAATGCAAGTAAAGTTGTTGCTGAAGTAATAATTGTTCTAGATAAAGTTTCGTTAATTGAAATATTGGTTAATTCAAAAATTTTTATATCTGAATATTTTCTTAAATTTTCTCTCACACGATCAAATATTACAACAGTGTCATTCATTGAATAACCTACAATAGTTAATACCGCAGCAATAATTGATAGGTTAATCTCTAAACTAAATAGTGAAAAGACACCAAGCGTAACAATAACGTCATGAAATAGTGCTAAGATAGCACCAAGACTAAACTGCCATTCAAACCTAACCCATATATAAATCAGCATTATTGCAAGTGATAAAGAAATTGCTATCACACCAGATTTTAATAATTCAGCACTTACTTTTGGTCCTACATTTTCAACTCTTCTAAAATCATAGTTATTACCAAATGACTTATCAAGATTTATCTTTATCTCCTCAATTATATTTTTCTTATTATCTTTATTTTCAAATTTAATTAAAAAATCATTATCAGATCCAAATTTTTTAACTGATACATCACCCAATTTCATTTGACTAAATTTATCACGAAGTGAGCTAACGTTTATTTTTGTATCAGTAGATCTTAACTCGATTAACGTTCCACCTTTAAAATCTATACCAAAATTAAGACCCTTAAAAATTAGTAAAAGTAGTGAAATTACAATTAAGGCGCTAGATAAGACATTAAAATGATTATAGTATTTGTTAAATGCAATCATTAAATTAGTTTCCCATTATTCTTGTTTTTAGTTACATAAAGACTAGTGAATAATCTGGCAATGAAATAAACTGAAAACAAAGTTGTAAATATCCCAACTCCTAAGGTTACAGCAAAGCCTTTAACAGGTCCTGATCCCATAAAAAACAAAATTACAGCAGCTAATAAAGTTGTAATATTAGCGTCAATTATTGCAGTTCTAGATTTAGTATAACCACCATCAAAAGCTAAGATATTGTTCTTCTCGTCTTTAAGTTCTTCTTTAATCCTCTCAAAAATCAAAACATTTGCATCAACAGCCATACCAACAGTCAAAATTATTCCTGCAATACCAGGTAAAGTTAAGGTTGCTTCGAATAAAGTAAGAACACCTAAAAGAATAAATAAATTAATTATTAGTGTAAAGTTCGTTATTAAACCAAAAAATCTATACTTAACAAACATGAAAACAATAACTAATAGAAAACCAATCGATAATGCGATCATCCCAGCATTTATAGAATCTTGACCAAGATCTGGACCAACTGTTCTCTCTTCAATAATTTCTAAAGGGGCTGGTAGTGCACCAGATCTAAGTAATAAAGCTAGATCAGTTGCTGATTGAAAAGTAAACCCACCACTAATTTGCCCTGCTCCACTTGCTATAGTGTCTCTTACTACTGGGGCACTTATTATTTTTCCGTCTAAAACTATAGCTAGTTGTTTACCTATACCTGTTGAGGTTGCTTTTCCAAATCTTTTAGCTCCTACTCTGTCTAAAGTGAAAGAGACAATTGTTTGATTATTTTGTGTATCCATTTTAGGTTGTGCATCTAAAAGGTTTTCTCCACTAATTATAATTCTCTTGCTCACATTTACGGGCGGGGTTCCGTCCTCATACTCTAATTTCTCTACACCAAATCTATCTTCATCGTTCTGAGTTACAAATCTAAATGTCAAGTTTGCAGTTTTGCCTAGAAGAGATTTAATTCTGGTTGGATCATCTAAACCGGGAAGTTCTACCAAAATTCTACTATTGCCCCTTTTTAAAATATTTGGTTCATTAGTACCTACTTCGTCAACTCTTCTTCTTACTATCTCAATTGCTTGATCTTGTGACGAGGTTTTTAGTTTTATTAAGCCCTGGCGTGAAAAATTAATTTTTAAATTAAAACCCAAGTCCTCAATTTCTAACTGATGTGATTTAAATCTGGGATAATAAGGATTAATTTCGCTATTTTCATCTTTAAAGATATCTATAACTTTTTGTTTATTTTCCTCATTTACATTAAAAAAAATATTTTGGTTATCTATTTTAATATTATTTAATTTAATATCTTTATCTTTAAAAAAATTTCTAAAAGTAGTTGTTAGGTTTTGTAACTTTTGCTCAATTACAGGCTCATTGTCTATCTCTAGCAGTAAATAGGAACCACCTTGTAGATCAAGACCTAAATTAATTTTTTTGTTAAAAAAACTATCATCAAATTTAAATAAGTTAGAGGAAGCAATTAAAATAAACAAAAAAGAAAAAATTGTAATAAAAATTATTCGTAACTTAGAAAAATATAACACTTATCTAAATTTATTTATTTTTTAATTTCTTGAGTAGTTTGAAGACTTTGAATACCAGTAGCTTTTACAACTTCAACTTTAATGTTTTCAGCTATTTCCACTTCTACTTTGTCATTATCAATTAATCTTTCAACAGTACCAGTGATACCCCCTGAAGTAATGACTTTGTCACCTCTTTTAAGGTTTTCAACCATAGCTTTGTGCTCTTTTACTTTTTTTTGTTGAGGTCTAATTAAGAAAAAATAAAAAATAACAAAAATTAAAATTAACGGTATAAATTGTCCTATTCCTGAACCTTCCATAATTCTCCTTTTAAGTTTTGTGAATATTTATACTATCTATATCTCTAAAACAACTTTATTTCTGTGAAATTAATTCTAAATTATTCATATATTCTCTCAGAACTTTAGGAACAACAATTGATCCATCTTTTTGCTGATAATTTTCTAATACAGCTATCAAAGTCCTACCAATTGCAAGCCCACTTCCATTTAAAGTACCAACAAATACAGTTTCTTTATTTTTGTTTTTATATCTAGTTTTCATTCTTTGAGCCTGGAATGTTGAACAGGATGAACATGATGAAATTTCACGATACTTGTTTTCTGATGGCAACCAAACTTCAATGTCATAAGTTTTCTCAGCACTGAAACCCATATCTCCAGAACATAAAATAACTTTTCTGTAAGGTAGGTCCAATTTGTCAAGAATATCTGTTGCACAATTCGTCATTCTTTCTAACTCCTTAGAACAATTTTCTTTTTCAACAATACTTACCAGTTCAACTTTATAAAACTGGTGTTGTCTAATCATACCTTTTGTATCTTTACCATAGCTACCTGCTTCTTTTCTAAAGCAAGGTGTTGATGCTACAAATCTCATTGGTAGATGATTTAGATCGACTATTTTGTCTTTCACTATGTTAGTTAAAATTACTTCTGCTGTAGGTATTAAAAATTTTCTATCAGAGCCTTTGTCAAATTTTATTTCAAACTGGTCATTTTCAAATTTAGGTAACTGTCCAGTTCCATACATTGTATTATCAGACGCAATTAAAGGTGGTGATATTTCTTGATATCCATTTTTATTTATATGCGTATCCAACATAAAGTTAGATAAGGCTCGTTCTAATAAAGCTAAATGATTTTTTACAAAAACAAATCTAGATCCAGTTGTTTTAGTAGCTAGATCAAAATCTAACATTCCAAGGTTTTCACCAAGCTCAAAGTGAGATTTAGGTTTAAAATCAAATTTGCGTATATTTCCTGATTTTAATACCTCTATGTTATCATTTTCATCTTTACCACTAGGAACATCAACGTGAGGAATATTGGGTATATTAGATAATAAACTGTCTAACTCTATTTTTATTTTATTTTGTAAATCGATTATTTTATCTAATTCTGATGTAAGCTCTTTAGATTTTTTAAATAAAGTTTCGTCTTTAGATTTCGAAATATTTTTTTTTTCTTTTTCAATAGCTTCTTTTTTTTGAATCAAATTTCTATTTTCTTCATCTAATTTTTGTAATTTTGTAAAATCAATTTTAACAGATCTTTTTTCTAGAGCTTTTTCAAAACCAGGGAAATCTTTTCTAATTTCCTTTAAATTATGCATCAGTTTTTTCTAAATTTTTATTTTCTATAAATTTTACTGAAAATATTGATAATTCATATAAAATTAACAATGGTATTGCTAATCCTATTTGTGTAATTGGATCTGGAGGTGTTAACAAGGCAGCAGCAGCAAAAATTATTACCACAACATACTTTCTTCTATCTTTTAAAAACTGGCTATCTACAACACCTATTCTTGCTAAAAGACTTAACACAACAGGTAATTGAAAACTAATTCCAAAAGCAAAAATTAATTTCATGACTAAAGACAAATACTCATTTACTTTTGCTTCCAATTGTATTGGCAAGCTTGTTGATAAACCAGTGCTCTCAAAGGATAAAAAGAACTTAATTGCTAACGGCATGATCAAATAGTAAACTAACATACCTCCAAGAAAAAAAAGTATAGGGGTAAGTATTAAATAAGGTAAAATTGCAATTTTTTCATGCTTATACAAGCCCGGTGCAATAAACTTCCATATTTGCATTAATATAAACGGGCAGGTTACAAAAAATGCTGTAAAGAAAGATACTTTTAAATAAGTTAAAAAGGTCTCTTGAAGTGCTGTAAAGATTAATCTTCTATCTGAACCGTCATCTTTTACAGCTTGTGCAAATGGGTCTACAAGAAAACCATAAATATATTCAGCAAAAAAATAGCAGAAAATAAAAAATATAAATAAAAAAATAAAACTATGTATAAGTCTTTTTCTTAATTCAGTTAAATGACTAACAAAGCCACTATCTTTTTCGTCATTATTCATCTTTTTTTGTTTCTTTTTTTACTTCGTCATTAATTTTTTCATCATCAATTTCTAAATTAGAAACCTCGTTTTGAATATTGCTAACATATCTTTTTGCAGTACCAATCCATGAACCTGCTTTTTTTAACATAACTGGAAAATCTTTGGGACCAAGAACAACTATAGCGATAGCAACAACTATCAATATCTCAAACCAACCAATAGTAGGCATGTGAGTTATTCTTTGTTATTAGAGTCTTTATTTTCGTCAGAAATATTTTTTGGCTCCGTATCGTCAGTTACATCTGACGCCATACCCTTTTTAAAGCTTTTAATACCTTTGGCAACATCTCCCATCAAGCTAGAGATTTTACCTCGTCCAAATAATAAGACTACCAATATTACAACAACTGCTATTTGCCAAATTCCTATGCTCATAGAAACTTATAACCTTTTTATTATAAATTTAAAAGTTACTTTTTTGTTACTCTTTCTCTTCACTATCAAGAGTACTATTTAGCATCTCATCAATATTAGAATAAATATCTTCTTTTTTTTCTTCCTGCTTTTCTTTATAAAACTTACCTGTTCCAAAAATAGCGCTATCAACGCTAGAGCTATCAATCATACCTGCTGCACCTAATTCATCGATATTTGGAAGATCTGATAGTTTTTGTATATTAAAATGACTTAAAAAATCATCTGTAGTTACATATTGAATAGGTCTACCAGGTACATCTTTTCTTCCCCCAGGTTTAACCCAATTTAGCTCCATTAAAATATCAAGTGTATTTGTTCCAAAAGCTACACCTCTTATCTCCTCAATTTCAGCCCTTGTTACTGGTTGGTGATAAACAATTATGGCTAAAGTTTCGACTGCGGCTCTGGATAATTTTTTTTCAACAGTTTTTTCTTGAGACATAATTTTTGCTAGTTTTGGAGATGTTCTAAAAGACCACTTATCTTTAATGCATACTAAATTTATTCCTCGATTTGAGTATTCTTCTTGTAATTTTTCTAATGATTTTGAAACATTTAATTTTTTTGAAAGTTTGCTTTCAATAGTATCGATATCAAGTGGTTCAGCAGCAGCAAAAATTACTCCCTCTATTTCTTTCTCGATTTCATTTAATTTCGAGGGAAACTTGACTACATTGTCTTTATTAATTTTTTGTTTTTTAATCACTTATTTCCTTTACATAAATATCATCAAATAATTTTTCCTGCTTGATAGAAAGATCACCTTCTTTAGCAAGCTCGAGGGACCCAGCAAAAATTCCTGCTTTACCAGTTTTCTTGTATCTTGAACCAGATTTAAAATTTGCAGGGATTAATTCATCAAGTTTTTTCCAATTAGCTAGTTTTCCAAAAAAATCTTTAATAGTTTTAATTCCATCTTCAGTAGTAAATACTGGTAATTTTGGAATGTTCATTCTTTGAAAATCTTTAGTCATAATAATCATTGAATAGGTTTTTAAAAGTTCAAATAAACTTAAATTATATTCAGTGCTGTAAATAGATCTGATATTTCCCTTCATTCCTCTTGCTCTTATTTCACGACCTAGCCTTTTTCTCTTAAGCATTTGTTCTGAAAGTAAACGAATGAGTTCTAATTTTTTTAGTTGTAACTTTAATTTTTCTGCCACCTCTTGAACTTTAAATTCTTCCTCAGGGGTTCCCGGTAATAATAACTTAGACTTTAAATAAGCAAGCCATGTTGCCATTAATAAATATTCAGAAGCTATTTCTAAATTTAAGTCTTTTTCTCTTGTAATGTATTCATGAAATTGATCTGCTAGCTTCGTTATTGAAATTTCTTCAAGATCAACTTTTTGAGCTTTAGCTAAATTTAAAAGGACATCTAAAGGACCGTTATAATTATTTATTTCGACATTAAACAATGCAGAATCAGACACAGACATAACAAGATACTATCTTAAATTCTTATAAAATAGAGATGTTTTTTTGATAATAAAATTATTTACTAGTGGTGAATTTTCAGCAACAACCTTCATTTCTTTGAAATTGCCATTACAATGTAAGGCTAGGTTGCATCCTGCTTCAAAACTTTTAATTGTATTAGTAATTAAGTCATATTTTAAGCTCTGCATCGATAAGTCATCAGAAATCAAAATATTTTTAAACCCTATTTTTTTACGAATAATATTTATTATTTTTTTGGAATGCGTTGCAGTGTTAAATGGGTCAATTTTTTTATAAATAATATGGGCAGTCATGGCGAATAAACTATCTTTATTTTTAAAAGGAAAGAAATCATTTTTAATAAGGTAATTAATGCTCTTATTTACAATTGGTGTAAATTTATGACTGTCTACCTTTGCAAGTCCATGACCTGGGATGTGCTTGATTACAGTACCTATTGAGTTTTGGTTAAATAAATCAATACAAATATCACCTACCTTTGAAACAATTTTCTTATTTTCTGAGAAAGATCTGTCTCCAATAACATTACTCGCACCTTTAATTCTAAGATCCAGTACAGGGAGGGTATTAATATTTACACCTATTTGTTTTAGAAGAAATGAAGACTTATCAATAAATAATTTATAAATAATATTAAATTTTCTTTTATCTTGGACATATAATTTTCCAAAATATTCACCTGTCAAATTATCAAAAGTTATAATATTTTTTAGCCTGTTCACTCTGCCTCCCTCTTGATCAATCAAAATAGGATAATGGGGATCTTTGAATAGTTTTCTGATGCTATGAGTTAATAATTTAGTCTGGTTTATAGATTTAATATTTCTTGAAAATAATATTATTCCCCAAGGTTTTTGTTTTTTCAAAAATTTTACTTCACTAGTTGTTAATTTCAGTGATTTAATACCGGTAATAAATGCTTTTCTTTTACTTATCATTTTCTAAAAGTTTCCAGAAATTAAACTTTTTTTTCTTATCTTTATTTGTTTGTTTTACATACTCAATAATGTCTTGGGTATCATTTTTTAATACAGGTAAGTTCTCAGAATACATTTTTATCTTCTCGTCATTATTTTTAAAAGAACGATAAGAATTTTTTAAATTTTCATCAGAAAAATAGTATCTGCCAGTAAAAAAAATAAATACTGAGATAACTATTATAAAAATTAAATATTTGATTTCTTTTAACATTACATTTTAGACGGAGTATCTACACCAACAATATCCATTCCAGATTTTATTACATTAGAAATAACTTTTAAAAATACTAATTTGTCTAAAGGAACCTCTTTTTGCTCATTTATAAAACGTTTATCTGGTTGTTGTTTTCCAAGATTCCAATATGAGTGAAATTCTGAGGCTAGCTCATATAGATAGACAGGAATTCTATGTGGTTCAAGTTTTGCACTTGATATATCAATACATTTTGGCCATTCAGATAATTTTTTTAAAATTTTTATTTCATCTTCAGAATATTCAAAATTAAAATTATTAGTTTCAATTTTTTTATTTAAATCTTTATTAATGTGTCTAAAAACAGATGAAATTCGTGCATAACAATATTGTACATAATATAATGGATTATCTTTTGACTTTTCTTTTACTGCATCAAAATCAAAATCGAGTTCTGCATCACTGCTTCTGTTCAGCATAATAAATCGAGTAGCGTCTTTGCCAACTTCTTCTATAAGATCATCAACAGTAATATAGTCTCCCTTTCTTTTAGACATTTTAAAAGGTTTATTGTCTTTTATAAGTTTTACTAACTGACTTATTTTACAAATTAATTTATCTTTCTCTCCTGAAAGGGCTTCGACTGATGATGAAATTCTTTTTATGTATCCAGCATGATCTGCGCCTAGTATATTAATCAAATAATCAAATTTTCTATCAACTTTGTTTTTATGATAAGCAACATCGCTTGCAAAATATGTCCATGATCCATCTGATTTCTGGAGAGCACGATCTTTATCATCACCAAAATCTGTGGATTTAAATAGTAATTGCTCACGTTCTACCCAATTATTATTGTCCTCACCTTCTGGTGCTTTAATTTTACCTTTATAAACAAACTTATTTTTTTCTAAAAATTGAACTACATTTTCAACTTCTTTGTCTAAAACAATTTTTTTTTCACTTACAAAATTGTCATGATTTATGCCAAGACTATTAAGATTTTTTTTAATTAGCATTAATGCTTGTTCAATTGATAATTCAGTTAATTTCTCACTAATTTCATCATAATTATCAAAATTTAAATTAGAGTTAGAGGATATATTTTTTGCAAAATCTATTAAATAATCGCCAGGGTATAAATCATCATTATCGGATGGAAAAGCTTCTTCATGAGTTATTTCACGTATTCGAAAATATACTGATTTTGTAAAATTAATAATTTGATTACCATAGTCATTTACATAGTATTCTTTAGTAACTTTGTGATTGTTGAAAGTTAATATATTTGAAATTACATCACCAAGTATTGCACCTCGACAATGACCAACATGTAATGGTCCTGTTGGGTTCGCAGACACAAATTCCACAAGATAATTATTCTTTTTTTCTTTTTGATTTATTCCAAAAGTTTCAGAATTTTCACTGATTTCTTTAGTAAAATTTGCCCAGAAAGATTTCTTAAACTTTATGTTAATAAAACCAGGCTTTGCAATGGTTATTGTTTCAATTAATTTATCTTTGTCTTTTATTATAGGTGCAAGTTGTTCTGCTAGTTCAATGGGTGATTTATTATTAATTTTAGATAAAACCATTGCAACATTAGTTGAGATGTCACAATTAAATTTTGGTGGAGGTATTTCAGCATTTACTCCATTAAAATTATCAGGGACAATTATTTTATTATCTTTTTGAAGCTCACTAAGTATTGATTTAATTTTTTCTAGATATGTATCAAAGATATTCATTTATTTGCATTATAAAGGTTGATAGCATAACGATCAGTCATACCAGAAATAAAGTCTGAGATAGCTCTATATTTATCGTTAGTCAATTGTTCTTTTGTAAGAAACTTTCTAGGTGAAGATTGAATTATATTGAATAATTTTTTTATAATTTTTTTACCTCTTTGGTTTTTTCTTAAAACAGATTTATTATCATACATGTTAGATCTTAAAAATGATTTAATTTCTTTCTCTGAGCTTTGAATATTTTTAGAGAAACAAACTATTAATTCTTTTGATTTTGCAATATCTTTAAGAGATTTTATTTTTAATCTCTTTAAATTTTTTTGTGTATTAGTGATTAGGTCTTTTATCATTAGATCAATTGAGTCTCTTACTATTTGATTAATTGCTATTTTATAATTTTTTTTATTTATCTTTTTTTTATAATTTACGTAAATATTTTTAAGAAAATTAATCTCACATAGCTCTTCTAATTTAAAAAGATTTGCTTTAATTCCATCTTGAATGTCATGATTATTATAAGCTATATCGTCTGAAATAGCTGAAATTTGTGCTTCTAATGACGGAAAAGTATTAAATTTAATTTTATTTTTAAAAACTTTTGATCCAATAAGTTTATTTATTGTGGTCAATTCATTAATTGGTCCATTATGTTTTAAAAGTCCCTCTAAGGTTTCAATAGTAAGATTTAATCCTTTAAATTTTAAATATTTATTTTCTAAAAACATAACAATTCTTAAGGTTTGTAAATTATGATCAAAACCACCACGATTATCCATACATTCATGCAATGCATCCTCCCCAGCATGTCCAAACGGTGTATGGCCTAAGTCATGAGCAAGGCTTAGAGTTTCTGCCAAATCCTCATTAAGATCTAAATATTTTGAAATCGACCTTGCTATTTGGGCAACTTCAATTGAGTGAGTTATTCTAGTTCTAAAATGATCACCTTCAGTATTTACGAAAACTTGCGTCTTGTGCTTTAGTCTTCTAAACGAAGCACTATGGATAATTCTGTCTCTGTCTCTTTGAAAAGGTGATCGATACTTAGAGCTAACTTCTTTATTAAGTCGACCTTTACTTTTAAATACGCCCAACAAAGTGTCTTTTTTCATCCTTTAATTTAAATAATTAAGTATTATATTAGTAATATCAGTGTTCAGTCATGATTAAAGAAATTAAATTTACGGATAAAGCGTTAAAACAAATAGAAAATTTATTGTCAAAAAAAGACGAAGGTTCTTTTTTTAGAATCGCTATTAAAGGTGGTGGTTGTTCTGGTTTTCAATATGAATTTACTTTTGACAAATCAAAGCAAGCTGATGATCTTAATTATCAAAATATTTTAATTGATAAGGCATCTGCTGACTTATTAAAAGGATCTGAAGTTGATTATGTATCTGAATTAATTGGTGAGTCTTTTAAAATTTCCAACCCTCAAACAAAATCTTCTTGTGGGTGTGGAGTTTCATTCTCTCTTTAATGCTCATTTCATCGTGGAATGTTAATTCTGTTAGAGCAAGAATAGAAAATATCAAAAGCTATCTACTAAAATATAAACCAGATATTTTAATGATGCAGGAGATAAAAACTGAGGATATTAATTTCCCTTATGACGACTTTTCCTCAATGGATTATGAAAGTCATGTGTTTGGTCAAAAAAGCTATAATGGTGTAGCAATTATTTCAAAAAAAAAACTAACTAATATTAAAACAGATTTAATTAAGGATAAATTAAAGCAATCTAGAATTATTTCTGCTGAAGTTGAATATAAGAAAAAAACTATTCAATTAATAAATATTTATACTCCAAATGGAAATCCGGTCGATACAGAAAAATATGATTATAAAAAAAATTGGATGGATCAATTAATCAAACAATTAAAATCCTTATCAAAGAAAAATTCTAACATAATTCTTGCTGGTGATTTTAATGTTATTCCTGCTGCAGAGGATGTTTATAATGTGAAAAGTTTTGAAGATGATGCTTTGTATCGACTTGAAATAAGAAAAAAATTTAGAGAAATGTTAAATCTTGGATTTAGTGATGTTTACCGATATTTTAATGAAGATAAAGAAGGCTATACCTTTTGGGATTATATGAGGGGTGCATGGCAAAAAAATAATGGAATGAGAATTGATCACTTTTTAGCATCAAGCTCAATAATTGATAATATTAAAGGTATCAATATAAATAAAGATCCTCGTGGAAGAGAAAAACCTTCGGATCACACTCCAATTGAGATTAACTTAGCTTAAAGATTTAATTTTATTAACCAATTCCTCGTTAATATTTCTTGGGCCTTTGTCTAATCTGTTTTTATGTCGTCTTTCACCTGGAAGTCTTACTTCTCCCATAGACTTCATTTTATCAAAAAATTCATCTGCGTGTTTTTGCCAATCGGTTCCTGATGTTTTATCTGGACTAATTGCTAAAATAAATTCACCACCACTCGGTGGACCACCATCATTGTTATCTTTGGCAGCTGTTTCAAAACTAAAATTATCACCAACTAATGCACCAGCTAATAATTCTACCATCATAGCAATTGCAGAACCTTTATAGCCACCGAAAGGAAGCAGCACGCCACCATCAGCTATTTGTCCTGGATCAGTAGTTTCTTTACCATCCTTTGTAAGTCCTGTTCCTAGTGGAACTTTGTGCCCTTCTCTTTTAGCAACTTGTACTTCCCCCATAGCCATTGAAGCGGTTGCCATATCATAAACTACAGGTGTCTTTCCAGGTCTGGGCCATGCAAATGAAATTGGATTTGTTCCAAAAAAAGGTTTAATTGCACCAGCAGGTGCAACAGCAGGCTTATATGAAGTACATGCAAAAGCTACTAAACCATCTTCAGCTAATTTTTCGGTTTCAGGCCACATAGCAGCCATATGATGTGAATTATTTATTGCTAAGACAGCAACACCATTTTCTTTAGCAGCTTTACTTAATTCTGGTAAACTTTTATTTAATACCACAGGAGCTAAACAATTATTTCCTGCAACTTTAATTACAGATGGTGAAATTTTTTTAATCTCAGGTTTTCCTTTACCATTTATTTTGCCACTTTTTAATCCTGAAACATAGGCTGGTAATCTAAATAGACCATGAGAAAGTGAACCATCTCTTTCTGCATTTGTAATTAATTCTGAAAGGATTGATGCAGTATCATCATCACATCCATTTGCTAAAAGAGTTTTTTTTGCTAAATTATTAATTTCGTTTAGGGTTAATGAAACAGTGTTCATTATTTTGATTTACATTTCTTACATAAACCAAAAAATTCTAAATTATATTTGCTGTATTTCATCCCCGCTTGATCAGCAAAGTTTGATAAATATTTTGACAGTTTAGTATTACTTATTTCAGAAACTTTTTCACAACTTTCACATATTGAAAATGCTGTAGCCTTAGAAATTTGGCAACTAGAATTCTGACATGCAATAAAGGCGTTTCTACTTTCAATTTTGTGGATTTTACCTATTTCAACTAATTTATCTAATGCTCTATAAACTTGTAGAGGTGCATTGATACCTTTTTTCTGTACATTAAAAAGAATTGAATATGCTTTTAATGGCTCAGGAGATTTATCGATCAAATCAAAAATAATTTTTTGGTTTTTTGAAAGATTGTGTTGTTTTTCCATTTTTAAATTTCCACTTAGTTTTTTAATTTAATTGATTGTTTAATTTTAAACAAAGATAATATGAACAATATCAACGCCGCTGCAATAATTGAGGGTCCAGAAGATGTATTAAATTCTAATGAAGAGTATAGTCCTAAGATAACTGATAATAAGCCACCAATTATCGAGAATAGAACCATTTTCTGAGGACTATCAGAGATATTTCTAGCCATTGCAGCAGGGATAATTAACATTCCTGTAATCAATAATAATCCGACCATTTTGATAGAAATAGCAATGACCGCTGCCATTAATATTGTAAAAATAGCTTTTGCTCTATCGGGGTTTAATCCCTCTGCCTCAGCTAATTCATAATTTACAGTTGATGCAAGTAAAGGTTTCCAAATTAATTTAAGTACTATTAAAATTAAAGCTCCCCCAATCCAAATTACAAATAAATCATCTGTAGTAACAGCTAATATATCACCGAATAATAAGCCCATAATATCAAACCTTATAAATGTTAAGAAACCAATAACTACTAATCCAACTGCTAATGACGAATGTGCTAAAAGCCCCAACAATGCATCACCTGGTAAGTTAGTTCTTTTCTGAAGCTGGATTAATAATAAAGCAATTATTGATGAAATTAAAAACACTGAAATTGCAATGTTTAAATCAAGCGTGTAAGCCATTGTAACACCAAGCAAAGCTGAATGAGCAAGGGTATCTCCAAAATAAGACAATCTTCTCCACACAACAAAACATCCAAGTGGACCAGTTACAAATGCAATTCCAATACCTGCAAATAGTGCTCTTATAAAAAAATCATCAAACATTTAATTTTTCTTTATTTCTCCTTTATCAGAATGAACATGATCGTGTTTATGTTCGTATGTTGTTAAAATTTGAGAAGCTTTTTCACCAAACAAAGCTTTATATTCGTTATTTTTTGCTACATCTAAAGGTGAGCCTGAACAACAAACATGACCATTTAAACAAATTACGTGATCTGTTGCAGTCATCACCATATGCAGATCATGAGAGATTAATAATATCCCACAATTTAAAGTATCAGATATTTTTTTAATTAATTCGTACAAAGCAATCTCACCTGTATAATCAACTCCCTGTACTGGTTCATCTAACACTAATAACTCTGGTTTTTTAGAAATTGCTCTTGCAATTAAAACTCTTTGAAATTCTCCACCAGATAAACTACCTAAATTTTTATTTTTAAGATGAATTACCCCTGTTAATGATAATGCTTCGTCAATAGCACTATCTTCTATAGTTTCTGTTAAAAGCATAAAATCATAAACTCTTATGGGTAAAGTCCAATCAATTGAAATTTTTTGAGGAACATAACCAACTTTGGTTGTATATTTTTCAACACTCCCCTCAATATTTTTATAAATTCCTAAAGCAATTTTAGCAGTGGTACTTTTACCAGAACCATTTGGACCAATGAGGGTTACGATTTTACCCTTTTCAATCGTAAGAGAAATACCTTCCACTAACCATTTTTCGCTTTGGCGAAAACCAGCATTATTTAATTTAACTAATATATTATTATTAGAATTCATTTAACCCTTGACTTGTAAATGTTATATTATTACATAGTGTTATATTATAACAATCAATTAATACTATATTTATGAAAAACCTAAAAAAACTTCCAATAATCATATCAATTTTATCTTTATTTACTTTTTTTCTACCAGCCAATGCTGATATTAAAGTAGTTGCCTCAATTAAACCAATACATTCGTTAGCTAGTTACCTTATGAACGGAGTGGCTAAACCTGATTTGATTGTAGATGGATATGCTTCCCCACACGGATTTGCTATGAAGCCATCTCATGCAAAGATGTTACAAAATGCTGATTTAATTTTTTGGGTTGGAGAAGATTTAGAAAATTTCCTAGAAAAACCATTAGGATCAATTGCTAAGAAAGCTGAAAAAATTGAATTAATGCAAGTTAAGGGGCTTCAAATTTTAAAGTTTAGAGAAAGAAATATATTTGATGATCACGATGATCATGGACATGACGATCATGGTAAAAAAGACGATCATGATGATCACGACCACGACTCACATGCTAAAAAGGATGATCACGACGATCATGGACATGACGATCACGGTAAAAAAGAAGATCACGATGATCACGACCACGACTCACATGCTAAAAAAGATGGTCATGATGATCATGATGGACATGACGATCATGAAGGACATGCACATGGTGAATTTGATCCACACATTTGGCTAGATCCTATTAATGCAAAGGTAATTTTGTTTGAAATGTCTAAGCACTTAATTGAAAATGATCCTAAAAATGAGAAAATTTATAGAGATAATTTAAGCAAAGGTTATAAAGAAATTGATAAACTTACTAAAGACGTTTCATCTGAATTAAGTAATAGTGTTGCTTCAATTGTTTTTCATGATGCTTATCAATACTTTGAAAAGAGATTTAGTGTAAATATATTGGGTGCTTTTACAGTTAATACAGATGTAATGCCTGGAGCTGAGCAATTAGCGGAAATTAGAGAAGTAATCGAACACGATAAAGTTGCATGTGTATTTTCAGAACCACAATTTAATCCTGATATAATTAAAGCTGTAGCAAAAGATATGAATATAAAAACTGGCGTAGTTGATCCATTAGGAGCAACATTAAATCCAGGTAAAGATTTATATTTTTCTTTGATTAAAAATATGTCAGCATCATTTAAAGGTTGCTAATACTACTTCATATTTTTATATTAAACACTTTAGGAATATTAATTAAAGCAATACGATAAATATAATTTAGTATTTTTCGGCTTGCAAAAAAAAGTAGCTCTAGATAAATGAAAATTGAATATTATTTTAGTATCTTGTCTCCCTTTGCCTATCTTGGAGCTGATAGGTTTACAAAAATAGTAAGTAAATATAATTTAGAAGTTATAGAAAAACCACTTGATTTAGTTGGAGAAATTTTTCCAAATACTGGAGGATTGCCAGTTCCCAAAAGACACCCTGCTAGACAAAAATATAGACTTGTGGAGCTGACAAGAATTTCAAACAAACTAGGTCTACCAATTAATAAACAGCCAAAGTTTTTTCCACCAAAAGATCCACATTTAGCAGCAAAATTTTTAATAGCCTCAAATAAAATGGGAAATAAACTTCATTTTGGAAATGAATGTTTAAAATATTTGTGGTCGATGGATAAAGATATTTCAGATCACACTATACTTCAGGAAATTTGTGAAAAATTAAATTTAAATTTTGAAGAGACGAAGAATTTAGCTTTAACCGATGATGTAAACTTGGAGTATCAAAAGAATTCAAAAGATGCGGTTGATAACGATGTATTTGGCTCTCCTTCATATGTCTTAAATAATGAGATTTTTTGGGGTCAAGATCGATTAGATTATCTTGAAGATGCATTAAAAAAGTAATTTAAAATTGCAAATATCATATATCTTTATTTTTACTTTGATTAAAAATATGACAGATCCATTTAAAGGTTGCTAATATTATTTCATATTTCTATATTAATTGGAGTAAGGATTATTAATGTTATTTTTTT
Source organism: uncultured Pelagibacteraceae bacterium (assembly GCA_902561095.1). Taxonomy (GTDB): domain Bacteria; phylum Pseudomonadota; class Alphaproteobacteria; order Pelagibacterales; family Pelagibacteraceae; genus Pelagibacter. The sequence continues at coordinate 50,733 of CACEOF010000007.1, forward strand.
TATTAAAAGTTGTTGGTGCAGGTATTATAATTGCTTTTGCAAGCTGGTTAGCTGGTCAAAATCCAAAACTAGCTGGATTTATTATAGCCTTACCTTTGGTATCCTTGATTGCAATCCTATTCTCGTACTATGAGCACAATGATACAGAGAAGACAATCATGTTTACAAAAAGTATTTTTATAGCAGTGCCTGCTAGCTATTTATTTTTCTTACCGTTCTTTTTTGCAAAATCTCTAAATATGAATTTTGCAATAATTTACGTCTCTGGCTTATTATTGTTGGTAGTTGGCTATTTTATACATAAGTACATAGTAAATTTCATTTAAAAGAGTAATTTTAACAAATCTTTAACATAAAAGTCATAAACATTAAGAAAGGATAATTATGTTTATAAAAAAATATCTAAAATGGATTAGTACAGCTCTTGTTTTAACAGGAATATTGTTAACTAATTTAAATATCTACCCTATCAATATTTACTTCCACGGTTTAGGAGTTGTCGGTTGGACTATCGCAGGATTTATATCAAAAGATAAAGCTATTTTAACCAACTTTGGATTACAAATACCATTGTTTGTAATTGGAATTTATAAAATTATTTTCTAATGAAAAATATTTTGTTCGTTTGTACAGGCAACTCAGCTAGAAGTATAATAGCGGAATGTATAATAAATAACGAATATAATGATAAATATAAAGCTTATAGTGCAGGTAGCAAACCTTCAGGTAAAATAAATGAAGATGTCAAAAAATTCTTAGAAAAAAATAAAAATTATGACCTTAATGATTATAAATCAGAGAATTTTGAAATTTATATAAATAATAAAATTAAAATGGATCATGTGATTACGGTTTGTAATAACGCAAATAATGAAATTTGTCCTATTTGGCCCAAACAAAACCAGATAATTCATTGGGATATTGATGATCCAGTTTCAAAATTAAAAAATCTTAATGATGAAGAAAAACAAATCATCATTCGAAAAACTTTTAATGAAATAAATAAAAAAATTAATTCATGGGTAAAAAGTGAAAAATAAAAATCGTTATTTTTTAGCAGAGCTTATTGGTAGTTGTTTTCTTGTTATGATTATTGTCGGCTCTGGTTTGATGGCTGAAAATTTAACTAATGATACAGCTGTAATGCTAATTGCCAACACGCTCGCTACTGGAGCGGGTTTATTTGTGTTAATAACCGTTTTTGCAGATGTATCTGGGGCTCATTTCAATCCATTTGTGAGCATTGCAATGACAATTACAGGTAAACTTAAAAAAAAACTTCTTCCCTTCTATATTTTTGCTCAGGTCTTAGGTTGTTTAATTGGTGTTGGTCTAGCTAATTTCTTTTTTGAACATCAAATTTTTGAACTATCTACAAAATCAAGAGATGGTGTTTATATTTTTGTATCTGAAATTATCGCAACATTAGGGCTAATAATCATAATTTTTGGATCTATGAAGTCAGGTAAAATTACTGTAGCTGCATCAGTTGGCTTATATATTACAGCTGGTTATTGGTTTACTTCATCAACATCTTTTGCAAATCCTGCTGTAGCAATAGCAAGAACATTCACAGAATCATTTACTGGTATAAGCTATTTAAACACTCCTTTTTATATATTTGCAGAATTAATTGGTATGTTAATTGCTGTTTTTATTGCAAAAAAATTATTCTTAGAAAAATATTGAAAAATTTAAGACTAACAAACAATATTAAATTAATTAATAAAAAATTTAAAAAAAATGAATTTTATCATTTTTTAAAAACTTCAAACCTTTCAATTGTAATACCCAAAATTAAAAACAAGTATATTTTAGTTTCACAAAAAAAAGTTCCTATAAATCAAATTAATTTTGAGTTTCCATCTGGTATCATTGAAAAACATGAAACAGCCTTAATATCTGCTAAAAAAGAATTAATTGAAGAAACGGGATATAAATCAAGAAATAAATTGAGAAAAATTACTTCGTTTTATTCTGAACCAGGTCGACTCACCACTAAAATTACAGGTTTTTTTTGTAATAATCTTATTAAAATTTCAAAGCCAGAAAAAGGAATAAAAATACATATAGTTTCAGATCATCAAATAATTAAATTAATTAAGAATGGTAAATTTAACAACGCCTCT
>CACEOF010000008.1 GCA_902561095.1 uncultured Pelagibacteraceae bacterium
TGTTTATATATTTGTGCTTAATTAATATTTTAATTAATTGAGTACCAATATATCCAGTTGATCCAGCGACTAACGCATTAAGCTTAGGCATTTTATATTATAACAGTTATATATTAAAAAAAAATTATCTTTTAGAGAATTGAAAGCTTCTTCTTGCTTTTCTTCTACCAGGTTTTTTCCTCTCAACTGCTCGTGAGTCTCTGGTGGTTAATTTTTCTGTTTTTAATGTGCTTTTTAAATTTTCATCAAATAAAACTAATGCTTTGGATATACCATGAACCATTGCACCAGCTTGACCAGTCGGTCCGCCACCTTTAACATTACACCTAACATCATAATCTGTAGACTGTTTTATAATCTCAAAAGGTCTTGTAATTTGCATTTTGTGTGTTTCGTCTGCAAAATAATCACTAAATAATTTTCCATTTACATATATTTTACCAGATCCTTTTTTTAACCAAACTTTTGCAATAGAAGTTTTTCTTCTACCAGTTGCATATTTACCATTTTTGAAATCTAGTTTAAGTTTTTGGGATTTGGAAGATGTTTGAGTATTTTCCATATTAATTTCTAGCTAAATTTTTACTATTCAATTTATTTAATTCGATCACTGTAGGGTTTTGTGCAGAATGTGGGTGATCATTACCTGCATAAATTTTTAATTTAGTTAATTGTTTTCGACCCAAAACACCTCCAGGTAACATTCTTTTAACTGCAAGTTTTAAAGTTTCACCTGGTTTTTTTTCATGTAATTTTTCAGGTGTAGCAATCTTAATACCACCAGGGTGACCTGTATGTCTGTAGTACTTCTTGTCTTGAAACTTTTTACCTGTGAATTTTACTTGTTCAATATTTTTAACAACAACAAAATCACCGTCATCCATATGTGGAGTATATGTAGTTTTATTTTTTCCTCTTATAATATTTGAAACGACTGTTGCTAATCTACCAACAACTGCATTAGTTGCATCAATTTCATACCAAGATGATGTTATTTGGTCTTTTTTAAGGAATTTCGTCATTGTGCGAGGATTAATACTATTATTAAAATCAAAGTCAATTTTATATTTACCTTGAAAATAGGTCTTAATTTGATAAAAAGATAATGCCGATTTGATCCTATTGCGGGCTTTAAACTGCTAAAATGGAATTTTCACAAATTATCGGTAGGCATTTGAACTATATTGTGCGCCTTACATTAAGTTAAAGCACTAAAAAAGGAGTATATTATGAGTACTAAAAGAAATAACCCTGAGACCATCGCAGTACATGGTGGTGATTACAGAAGTGATCCTGCAACAAATGCTGTTGCTGTACCTATATATAGAACTACATCATATGAGTTTAACAGTACAGAGCATGCAGCTAATTTGTTTTCACTAAAAGAGTTTGGAAACATCTATACCAGAATAATGAATCCTACAAATGACGTATTAGAGAAAAGAGTTGCTGCTCTTGAGGGTGGTTTATCATGTGTAACTGTCTCATCAGGTCAAACAGCCTCATCTTTTGCTGTATTAAATGTTGCTCAAGCTGGTGATAATATCATCAGTTCAACTGATTTATATGGAGGAACCGTATCATTATTTAACAATACACTTAGTAAACTTGGAATAGAAATAAGGTATGCAGATCCTAATGATCCTAAAAATTTTGAAAAACTAATTGATGATAATACGCGTGCTTTTTATGGAGAAACTCTACCTAATCCATATTTAAGAGTTTTCCCTATTAAAGAAGTTTCAGATATTGGAAGAAGATATAATATACCTCTTATAATGGACAATACTGCCGCTCCAGTTATTTGTAAGCCTATTGAACATGGAGCTGCTGTAGTTATTCACTCCTTAACAAAATATATTGGTGGACATGGTACTGCTATTGCAGGGAGTATTGTTGATAGTGGAAATTTTGATTGGACAGCTGATCCTAAAAGACAGCCGTTATTTAACGAACCAGATGCTAGTTATAATAATGTTATATGGGGAAAGGCAGTGCCTGAGATGACTGGTGCCAATGTTCCTTTTGCAGTGCGTGCTAGAGTCTGTTTATTAAGAGATCTTGGATCTGCATGCGCGCCAGATAATGCTTTTGCAATTATACAAGGTCTTGAAACAGTTGCTTTAAGAATGAAACAGCATTGTGAAAATGCACAAAAGGCTGTTAGTTTTTTAAAAAAACATAAAGAAGTAACTAAAGTAATTTACTCGACTGAACATGATAAACATATATCAGATAGAGCTAAACAATACCTAAAAGGTGGAAATGGGCCAATGATTGGTATTGAGCTAAAAGGTGGAATTGAAGCTGGTAAAAAATTTATTGAATCCTTAAAAATGTTTTATCATGTTGCAAACATTGGAGATGCTAGAAGTTTAGCTATCCACCCAGCAAGTACAACACACAGTCAATTAAATGAAAAAGAGCTTATTGCATCTGGTGTAACACAAAGTTATGTTAGACTATGTATAGGTATCGAGCATATTGATGATATAATTGAAGATTTAGATCAAGCTTTAAATAAATCCTCAAAAGGTAAGCTTAAAGCAGTTAGTTAGTTTTGGTATTTATAAAGAAAAAATAAATAGAAGAAGTTACTAAAAAAATAGAACTTACTTGGTGTATAGCAGCAATATAAATTTGTGCACCAAGTATAATTGTAAAAATTCCTAAAATAATCTGTAAGATTATAAATAATCCTAAAATATTAACTGGTCGATATAGTTTAGTAATTTTATTTTTATATACTTTAAAAAAAATCATCAAATAAAATAACCCAATTCCATATGCTAGATTTCTGTGAATAAATTGAACTAACGATGGATCACTAAAAGCAGATAATTTAAATAAATTTTCAAAATTATTATCATTTGGAAAATAAGTGTTTCCCATCAAGGGCCAAGAATTATAAATTTTTCCAGCATCCATACCTGATACAAATGCACCTATTACAATCTGTGTTAATAATAAAACTAAAAATATAAATGGAATAATTGAATTTATTCCATATTCAACTTGTTTATAATTTTGATACTTTAGGTAATTCCAAAAAATTAATGATAAAATCAAAAAAGCGATTAATAAATGAAAAGACAATCTAAAATGACTAACATCTACCCTGTCAACTAAACCACTACTAACCATATACCAACCAATTAAGCCTTGGAAACAAATAAGAAAAAAAACGAAGTATAAATCTAGTAATTTTGAGATTTTTATTTTAAAGGAAAAATATATAAGAGGTATCAAAAAACATAACCCTATTACTCTACCTAAAAATCTATGAGACCACTCCCACCAGAAAATAACTTTAAATTCATCTAAGGTCATGTTGAAATTCTGTAATTTAAACTCAGGAATTTCTTTATATAAATTAAAGTATAATATCCAATCGTTCTGGTTAAGAGGAGGAAACAATCCAGAAAATAATTGCCATTCTGTTATTGAAAGGCCAGAGTCAGTTAGTCTAGTTAAACCTCCAACTACAATCATAATAGAAATGATGATAAACATTGTAATTAACCATAAAGCCAATTGATTATTAATTTTTGCATTAACAGTGTACATAGTCGTTTAAATATAATATTTTTTTAAGAAACCAAATATATAAATGTCGCCTTTAAAAAGAAAAAAATTAAGCAAAATTAGAACCGATTTAGATAAACTTGATAATTATCTCATCAAAATTATAAAAAAAAGAACAGATCTTGTTAAAAAGGTTCTTGAGTTAAAAGATAAAAAAAACCAAATTATTGATCACAAAAGAATAAATATTATTTTAAGAAATATAAAAAAAAAATCTATTAAAAATAAAATTGATCCAAAAATAACAAATAGAATATGGAAGAATATGATTTGGGCTTATATTGAATACGAAAAAAGAAACTTTAAAAAGAAATAATCATTTACTGTGTGGAGGTAACTTCTTTTCAACAAACATTTCATGTTTTCTTGTGTCTGGATTATATTTTTTAGCTGAAAGTTTTACTTTAGCTTTTTCACCTCCAGCAGGTTTTTTTACATAATAAAAAAAAGAACTATCAGGCTTAGCTTCAGGAACAAGTCTTACTTTAACATGTGTTTTTTTTGCCATATTATTTTAATTTTTTTAAAATTTTAGAAATTCTAACTAATTTATTTTTTAAATTTTCAGCTTTTATAGATTTATCTGCAATTTCGTCAAGCTCTAAAGAAACTTCATTATTTAGTATCTTTTTCACTCCATTAATCGTCATACCTTGTACTTTTAAAAGGAATTTAACTTTTTTTAGTAGATTAATTGTTTTTTCATCATAATATCTTCTGTTTGAGTTTAATATTTTAGGTTTAATTTGCTTAAACTGTGTTTCCCAAAATCTAATTATATGTGTTGGTAGATTGCCCTTTTTATTAACTTGGAGTTTTAAAATTTTTGCAACTTCACCAATTGTTTTGTAAGCATTATCAGACTTATCCATTTTCTTTAATATTAATAAATTCTTTAAATTCTTTTGATGGCTTAAACAAAACAACTTCTCTACTCGATATTATTTTTTTTTCTTTAGTTTTAGGATTTCTTCCTATTCTTGATTTTTTTTGCCTAATAGAAAATGTGCCAAATTTTGACAATTTTAATTTTTTTTCAGACTTAATATTTAGAACTATTGTTGATAAAAAATCGTCTATTAAATTTTCTGAGATTTGCTTGGAAAAACCAAGCTGCATATAAACCAAATTAACTAAATCTTTTTTAGTTAGGTTTATTCTCATTTTAAATATTATGTTTTATCTTTTCTATCAAATTACCTTTTACAATTCTATAACAAACATCCAGTGAGTTTGAAAAACCAATATAATCAGTTCCACCATGACTTTTTACGACTGGTGAGTCGAGACCAATAAAAATTGCGCCATTATATAGTCTTGGGTCTAGTCTTTTCTTAAATTTCCTTAAATTTGATATATTTAATAATGAGGAGACTTTTCCTATGATATTTTGAGTCATTGTTTTTTTTAATTCACTCGTGATAAAATTGGCAGTGCCTTCAGCTGTTTTTAACGCTACATTTCCAGTAAAGCCGTCAGAAACAATTACATTAACTTCACCATCCATTAGATGATTCCCCTCTATATAGCCTGCAAAATTATAATTAATTGAATTTTTTTCGTTTAAGATTTGAAAAGTTTCTTTTATAGTATCATTTCCTTTTAATTCTTCAGATCCAATATTTAATAATGCTACATTAGGTTTATCATCAGGATATAATGACGTATATAAAGATGCACCCATTATCGAAAAATCAATCAAATTTTTTGAACTACATTCAATATTTGCACCTAAATCCAATACTACACTCATACCTTTCTTGTTTGGCCAAAGGGCAGACAAAGCTGGTTTGTCAATATTTTCAATCATATTCAAATTAAGTTTAGCGACCACTAATAAAGCTCCGGTATTTCCAGCTGATATAACTATATCTGCTTTTTTTTCTTTAACACTCTGGATAGCAAGCCACATGCTGGTTTCTTTGCCTCTTTTTGCTCCCTCCAAAGGGCTATCAGTACTTTTTATTACTTTATCAGTATGAATAATTTCGTAAAATTTGTTATCAATCTTATCTTTTATGAGTTCAAGAATTTGATTTTCATTTCCAAAAATTTTATAGAAAATATTTTTATTTGATTTGTTGTTAAGAATAATGCCATCGATAATTTTTTTTGGTGAACCGTCACCTCCCATTGCATCAACTGCAATTTTAATTAAGTCTAACATTATATTTGATATTATATTATTCTTTTGGATCTAAAACTTGTCTTCCCTTATACATACCAGTTTTTAAATCAAGATGATGGGATAGCCTATATTCACCAGATTTTTTATCTTCAACTATATTTTTTGTTGAATATTTCATGGTTTGAGCCCTTCTCATCCCAGTTCTCGAAGGTGTTTGTTTTCGTTTTGGAACAGCCATAATTATGGGTTACTTACACTTTTTAAGTAAGAATTCAAAGTTTTTTTTGATAAATCATCATTAAAATTCTCAAAATAATCAAGTAAAAATTCAATATTTCCAAAATCACTCAAAAAAATTGAAATTTTTTTTAATTTTTCATTTTTTGATAAATCTTCCCAGAAATGGATTTCAGAAACCATTGAATGGAATAAATTTATATAATCTTTCATTTTTTTATTAATAGATTGATCACCATAACCAATTTCTCTGATACTCAATTCGAGTTGACGAAAATTAAAATCATAAATTTCCTGTAATACACTCTTGTTATCGTCATTTTTGTAATTTTTGAGAAAAAAAGAAAAATGAAGTAAAAATAGGGTTAATCTGTCAGAAAAATTATCTTCTCTATTTAAATTTTTGTATAAATTTTTATTTCTAGTGTAATTTATTAAATTATTATAAAGATATAAGTACTTTTGTTTCATGTATAAAACATTATATATAATTTTTTTTTCATTAATAGTTACAAATTGTTCATTCAAACCTGTTGTTAAACATCATGGTGTACCTTTTTTACAAAAAAAACAAGCTTCTTTAACTTTAAATAAATCAAACATAAATGATATTAAAAAAATATTAGGAAATCCATCAACTAAAAGTAAATTTGATAATGATGTTTGGATTTATATTGAAAGAAGACAGACACAATCAAAGCTAAAAAAGTTAGGAAGAATGAAAATTTATAAAAATGATATATTGGTGCTTGAGATTGATGATTATGGAATATTAAAAAAGAAAAAATTTTATAATTTAAATGATATGGAAAATTTAAAAATTTCCAAAAATATTACTGGAGATAAATTTAAAAGAAATTCATTTATTTATGACTTTATGTCAAGTATGAGACAGAAAATGAATGACCCTCTTGGACAGAGGGCCAAGAAACGTAAAGAAATTAGCCAGCGATAACTGCTAACAATAATAAAGCTACTATATTAGTAATCTTAATCATTGGATTAACAGCTGGTCCTGCTGTATCTTTGTAAGGATCGCCAACAGTATCACCAGTTACAGCAGCTTTGTGAGCTTCCGAACCTTTGCCACCGTGATTACCATCTTCTATATATTTTTTAGCGTTATCCCAAGCGCCACCACCTGCAGTCATTGAAACTGCAACAAATAAACCTGTAATAATAACTCCTAACAACATTGCACCCACAGCTGCAAGCGCAGCAACTTGACCACCAATAGCCAAAATTATAAAATATAATACAACTGGCGAAAGTACTGGTAACAAAGATGGAATAATCATTTCCTTAATGGCTGCTACAGTCAACAAATCTACTAATTTTGCATAATCGGGTTTTTGCTTTCTTTTCATTATACCTGGGTACTTTTTAAATTGTCTTCTTACTTCAACAACTACGGCTCCACCAGCCCTACCAACAGCTTGCATTCCCATTGAACCAAACAAATAAGGTAACATTCCACCGATTAACAAACCAACAACAACATAAGGATTGGATAAATCAAAAGTTACAACAATACCCTCTAATGAAGATCCAACTTCTTTTGAAAAATGTTTGATATCTTCGGTGTAAGCAGCAAATAAAACTAGAGCTCCTAATCCTGCTGATCCAATAGCATAACCTTTTGTTACAGCTTTAGTTGTATTACCAACAGCATCTAATGCGTCAGTAGTTTTTCTTACTTTTTTATCTAAATTAGACATCTCCGCGATACCACCAGCATTATCAGTAACGGGACCGTAAGCATCTAATGCAACAACCATTCCTGCTAACGCAAGCATTGTAGTTACTGCTATAGCAATACCAAAAAGACCCGCAATTGAATTAGTAATTAAAATACCTGCAACAATAATTAAAGCTGGAATTGCAGTAGCCTCCATTGATACGGCTAATCCCTGAATAACGTTTGTTCCATGTCCAGTTGTTGAGGATAAAGCAACAGATTTTACAGGTCTGTAATTTGTACCTGTATAGTATTCAGTTATCCAAATTAACAATCCCGTAATTACTAAACCAATAACTCCACAATAGTATAGGTTCATACCATTAAAAGTTTTACCACTTACTGTATATTCATTACTAAAACCTATTACATGATCTGTTACAGGCCATAAAATAACTAGTGATGCTATGGCAGACACTATAAAACCTTTATACAAGGCGTTCATAACATTTTTAGTGTTTCCTAGTTTTACAAAAAAAGTACCAAGTATTGAAGTTAGCAAACACGCAGCACCAATACTTAATGGGTAAATCATCATATTTAAATCACCTACAAAGAAAATTGAGGATAAAACCATAGTTGCAACTATAGTCACAGCATATGTTTCGAAAAGATCAGCTGCCATACCTGCACAATCTCCTACGTTATCTCCAACATTGTCAGCAATAACGGCTGGATTTCTTGGATCATCTTCTGGTATTCCTGCTTCAACCTTTCCAACTAAATCCGCACCTACATCAGCACCCTTTGTAAAAATTCCTCCACCTAATCTAGCAAAAATTGAAATTAAAGAGGCTCCAAAACCTAATGCAACAAGAGCATTAACAATTTCTCTTTCATCAACATTTAATTTTAATAAGAGATAGTAATAAACAGCTATTGACAACAACGCTAAACCAGCAACTAGCATACCAGTTACAGCACCTGATTTAAAAGCAACGGAAAGGCCTTGGGCTAAACCTTTTCTTGAAGCCTCTGCTGTTCTTACGTTAGCTTCAACAGAGACCAACATTCCAACATAACCGGCAATACCTGATAATGCAGCACCAATTAAATAACCTACTCCAACTAAGGGACTAAAAGCTATACTAACAATTACTAAAACAACAACACCAACAATTGCTATAGTTTTATATTGTCTTGCTAAATATGCTTTAGCACCAATTTGAATAGCAGATGCAATTTCTTGCATTTTTTTATTACCTGCGTTTGAATTAAGAATGTTTTTTCCAGTAAGAAATCCATAGACAATGGATAGGAGGCCTGCTGCTATTGTATATAATAAAATTGTTTCGACTGTTGAGCTCATGAAAACCTTAATGTTGTTGGTTGTTAAATTTTAAGTGCGCACAATACAAAAAAAGCTAAAAAAGACAATAATTAACTTTTAGAATTGATGAACATAACCTTTGTTTTTAGGTACTATTTCCTTGCCTTTTTTATCAATAATTACTGATCTTTTTTTATTAGAACAAATTTTACCTATTTTAGAAATTTTAATGCCAAGATTTTTAGACGTTTGGGCTATGATTCTAGATTTAGCCTTGGTTGCAGTAAATAAAATTTGATAATCATCACCATTAGATACCAATTGAATTTTTTTCATGGACTTCATTTTTATTATTTTTAACAAATTCTTTGAAATTGGTATTTTATTTTCATACAAGGTAAATGATAAATTTTGATTATTTATCATTTTACGTAAATCATCAATCAGACCATCAGACAAATCAATAGAGGAATTTGCAAAGTTTAATAACTTTTTAGTCAACTTTATTTGTATATCAGGCAGATAATATTTTTGAGCAAAATATTTTTTTAGTTTAGATACTTTAACTTTTTTTTTTAAAATTTGTAAGCCCATAAAGCTATCACCCAAATTACCTGTTACATAAATGTCGTCATTTACTAAAGCCTTATTTCTATAAATAATTTTTTTTGAATAACCTAGCGATGTAATAGTGAAGCTAAGTTTATTAGAAAATGTGGTATCACCTCCACATAATGAAATATTATATTTTTTTTGTTCCTCTTTTAAAGATTTTGAAATTAAAGATAAGTTTTTTTTTGAAAAAGTTTTAGTATTACCTGACCCAGCTATAAAATAAAATTTTGGTATCACTCCTTTACAAACTAGATCTGAGATAGAAGATCTCAAAATTTTTTTAATAACTAAATCAGGGTATTTAAAATCAATAAAATGATAACCTAAATTATATGAATCAACAGAAATAGCTATCCCCTTTTTCTTATCAAAAAAAACATCATCATTTAAATTAAGAGCAGATTTATTTTTTTTTGGGATCTTTGAAAAATAATTTTTAATTAATTCAAATTCATGCATTTTTAGATCTCAATTTTTTTCCAACATTATCTAGTAAGGCGTTTAGATATTTTGTCTGAGAATTTTCTAAAAAAAAATTAGATGAATTTAAATATTCCTTGATAATTATATTTAGTGAAAGTTGAGGTTTGTACATAAATTCATAAGTTGCTGCTTTAAGAATAGTTTGAAAAACTTTATCAAGATTTTCAAATACAAAATCATCGCCTAGTTTTGTATTTAATTCGTCTAATATAAGGTCATTTCTTTCTATGGTCCCTGTCACTATATCTTTAATAAATTTTTTGAATCGGTGTTTTGGGAAATCTAAATTATCATCTTCATTATAAAACTTACCATATAATTTTTGAATAATTATAACTCTTGGATTATTTTTCGGATTAAAGTGAGTTCTCATTTTTGAGACAAAATAGAAATTACAGCTTTAGCAGCTTCAGCACCTTTTCGTTTTCTTGCTTTAGCTTGTTTCATATTAAGGCATGTAATAATACCGTTACCGATAGGCTTTTTATTATTTACAGATATGCCCATTATTGCATTGGTTGATGCTTGAGAAATAAAATCAAAATGAGGAGTTTGTCCTTTGATGACACATCCAAGTGCTAAAAATGCATCATACTTTTTAATATTTTTTGAAATTGTAACTGGTATTTCAAATACACCTGGGACAGTTATAATTTTAATTATATTTGATTTTGGAATTAAACTTAACGCACTGCTCAGTAAACCTTTTGATATATCTTTATAATAATCTGCAATAACTATTAAATATTTTTTTTTCATTAAATCAATTCCTGTTTAGTAATCTTTATATCATATCCCTCTAAACCAATAACCTTTTTCGGTGACTTAGTAATCAATATCATATTTTTAATTTTTAAATCTTTAATTATTTGAGCACCTATTCCATAATTTCTTATAAGATTTTCATTACCTGTTTTATAAAATTCTTTATTTTTATAATCTTTTAGTGTTTGTGTAACAGATCGAAGATTAGAATCTTTGATAAAAACTAAAACACAACAAGGATATTTTTTGAAATAATTTAAAGTTTTATTAAACGAATTCGGCAATTGTTGACTGATTAAATAATTTTGAACTACATTTGACGAGATTACTCTAACTCTAGGCGTAACACTTTTTTTTATATTTCCTTTTATTAATGCAAAATGCTCTGCACCATCTAGTAAATTTTCATATATTCTTATTTTGTATTTTTGATTTTTTACTTCAATATTACTTTGTTTTTTTAAGCGTATTAATTTTTCTTTTTTTAGTCTGTAAGCAATTAGATCTTCAATTTTTCCAATTTTAAGTTTATGTTTTTTTGCAAAATTAAAAAGATTGTCACCTTTCGCCATTGTACCATCTTCATTCATAATTTCGCATATAACAGCTGAATTATTTTTTTTAGCTAATCTAGATATATCTACTGATGCCTCTGTATGTCCTGCCCTAACTAATACACCACCATCTTTAGCTATGATTGGAAAAATGTGACCAGGGGAAACAATATCATTTTTATTTGCATTTTTTTTTGAAGCAATTTTTATTGTTCTAGATCTATCTTTTGCAGAAATACCTGTTGTTATTCCTTTTTTTGCTTCTATAGAAATAGTAAATGCAGTTTTGTTTCTAGATTTATTGATAGGCGACATTAAACTCAAATTTAATTTTTTTGCCTGAACACTATCTAAAGCAAGACAAATTAATCCACGGCCATACCTAGCCATAAAATTTATATTTTTTGCATTAGTGTCAGTAGTAGAAATGACTAAATCACCTTCATTCTCTCTTTTTTCATCATCTACAAGAATGAACATGCCACCTTTTTTGGCTATATTGATTATTTGTTCAATTTTAGCAAAATTATTTTTTTTCATTAAAATAATTTCTAACGTATTTAGATAGGATATCTATCTCAATATTAACTAAGCTCGATTTCTTTAAACTAGATAAATTTGTTTCTTTATACGTATGAGGAATAATCCAAATTTGAAATCCTTTTTTTGTAACTTTTGAAATAGTAAGAGATATACCATTTACACTAATAGATGCTTTTTCTATTAAATGTTTTCTTTCCTTTTTAGGGATTTCGAATTCAAAAACATATGATTTATCAACCTTAGAGATCCTCAATACTTTACCAACAGTGTCCACATGTCCTTGACATATATGTCCTGAAATTTTAGTACCATATTTTAAGGGTAATTCTAGGTTTATAATATCTCTAGGTTTTAAAAATTTAAACTTTGATCGTTTGACTGTTTCATTTGAAAGATAAAATTCCATATTTTTTTTTTTAAAAGAAATTAATGTCAAGCACACACCATCACAAGCTACAGATAAACCCATATCTCTACTTGAAACTTTAAGGTTACTTTTTACAAAAATATTAAGCCCCTTATCTCTTTTAACTATTTTAGAAATAGACCCTTGATTATAAATAATTCCGTTAAACATATTACTTGTTATAATGAGTTATTGTATCTTTTCCATAGGGAGAATTAAGATTTTGTCTAAATGGATATTTTTTATTTAAGACATTTAATCCATTAAATTTAACAAAATCTGAATTTGTTGGCAGTTTTTTTTGACTTTTGAATAAATAAAATTTGTTAAATATTTTATTCTTTAATAAGTTTGTTGTAAGAAGGTCGCCTGCTTCCACTAAAGTATTTCTAAATCCTAAAGAATAGAGTTTTTTCATAATTAGTCTTAAATTTAGTTGCTTACTATTATTTAATTTTGCTTTAATAAGTCCTATTTTCTTTTTTTTAAACATAGAAATTCTTGACTTATTTGCTTTATTATAAAAAACGATAGTATTTTTTTTATTAGCTGACTTAAAAATATAAGTATTTTTGTTTAAGCTTAGGTTGGTGTCTAAAATAATTCTTACTGGTGAAAATTTTTCAAAACCTTTTATTCTGCAATTTAATTTAGGGTTATCAATATTTACAGTTTTGCTTGATGTCATTATTGAGTCATTTTTATATCTTAATAAATGAGTAAACTTATCAGAATACTGATTAGTTATTTTTGTTTTAAATTTACTATAAATTAGTTTGTTTTTTGAAATAGCTATCTTGCCAGTAACAAAGGGCTTTTTATTTTTTCTATTAAAAAAATATGGAATATAAAATTTTTTAACTTTATCTTTTAAAAGGCCTATCGAAACATTAATTTTATGAGATTTTAAAATTTTAAAACTTTTTTTTCTTACTCTTTTATCAGTATCTTCAACAGCGTAAACAACTTCAGATATTTTTGATTTAATTATTTCATTCGTACATGGTGGAGTCACACCTTGGTGGCTACACGGTTCCAATGTGACATACATCTTTGAACCATTAAGTTTCGTATTACAATTTTTAATTGCATTAAATTCGGCATGGGGTCTCCCATCATAAGAAGTTTGACCAATTGAAATAATATTATCATTTTTAACTATTACACAACCAACAGATGGATTATTTCCAGTTAATCCCTGTCGTGATCTTGCCAAGTCCAAGGCAATCTCCATGAATAGTTTATCTTTTTTTGTAAATTTATTTTTTTTTGAAGACATCTATCTTGTCCACGAATTGAACAAAGTCTTGTTCTTCTCTGAAGTTACGATAAACAGATGCAAAACGGACATAAGCAACAGGATCTAATTCTTTTAAACCCTCCATTACCATCGTGCCAATTGTACTCGTTGAAATTTCACTTTGACCAAGTTCTTCTAAAGCTCTTGAAACTTTACTGATAAATTTTTCAGCAGTACCAGTATCTATAGGTCTTTTTTTGAGGGCAATATATATTGATTTAGAAAGTTTATCTCTATCAAATGGAGATTTTCTTCCGTTCTTTTTAACTACCATCAGCTCTCTAAATTGAATTCTTTCAAATGTGGTAAATCTTTCACCACAAACACACATTCTTCTTCTTCTTATTGCAGTACCATCTTCGGTAGGACGTGAGTCAACAACAGAGGTTTCACCTTTTTTTTCACAGGGGCAAATCATTAATTAGAGATTCTTATATATTGGAAATGAAGAAGTTAAAGCAATAACTTCATTTCTAACTTCATCTTCTACTTTACTGTTGTCATCTGGGTTTTCTGATAATCCTTTAAGAGTTTTTGTAATTAATTCACCTACTTTCTTACATTCATTTAAACCAAAACCACGTGTTGTAACAGCTTGTGTTCCTAGTCTTATACCAGATGTTACCATTGGCTTTTCTGTATCAAAAGGAATACCATTTTTATTACACGTAATATTAGCCCTTGATAAACTTTCCGCAGCTAAGTTACCTTTTACATTGTAAGGACGTAAGTCAACCAACATAAGATGCGTATCAGTACCATCAGAATAAATTTTAAAACCATTATTTTTTAAAGTTTCTGCTAAAATTTTTGCATTTGCTAAAACAGATTTAATATAGTCTTGAAAATCAGGCTGAAGAGCTTCTAAAAAACCAGCTGCTTTAGCTGCAATGACATGCATTAATGGTCCACCTTGATAGCCAGGAAAAACTGCTGTGTTAAATTTTTTTGATAATTCTTCGTGATTAGTTAAAATTATTCCACCTCTTGCACTTCTAAAAACTTTATGCGTAGTAGATGTAACTACATGAGCATAGTCACATGGGTTTGGATATCCTTTTCCAGCAACCAAACCTGAAAAATGTGCCATATCAACCATTAGATATGCTCCAACTTTGTCTGCAATTTCTCTAAATCTTTTAAAATCTATAACTCTGGAATATGCACTTCCACCTGCAATTATCAATTTTGGTTTATGTTCTAAGGCAAGTTTTTCAACGTTGTCATAATCTATAAGTTCAGATTTTTTATCAACGTCATAACCTATGGGATTAAACCATTTTCCTGACATTGAAATTTTTAAACCATGAGTAATATGACCTCCTGAATTTAAACTCATACCCATAAAAGTATCACCAGGTTTTAATAATGCCAAAAATACAGCACCATTAGCTTGTGCTCCTGAGTGTGGCTGCGCATTAGCAAATTTACAATTGAAAAGTTTTTTTAATCTTTCTATTGCTAAATTTTCAGCAACATCAACATGTTCACATCCGTTATAATATCTTTTACCAGGGTAACCTTCGGCGTATTTATTAGTTAGCACTGAACCTTGAGCTTCCAAAACAGCTTGAGAAACTATATTTTCTGATGCAATCAATTCAATATGTTGTTGCTGTCTCAAAAGTTCATCTTGAATTGCCTTGTAAAGTTCTGGGTCTTTTGAAGATAAACTATCTTCAAAAAAACTTTTATAGCTATCGTTTATATAATTTTTTTCACTAGACATTATATTTTTTTTATTCTTTTTGTATGTCTTCCACCTTCAAATTTAGTATCTAAAAAAACGCTAATATAATTTAAAGCATTTTTTTTAGTTAACAACTTTGATCCTAATGTAATGATATTTGCATCATTATGCAATCTTGATAATTTTGTTGATTTTAAATTAAAACATTGAGCGGCTCGAATATTTTTGTGTTTATTTGCAGCAATATTCATCCCCGTTCCAGATCCACAGACTAGAATTCCAACATTATTTTTACTAATTTTTACTTTTCTAGCAACCTTATGAGCGTAATCAGGGTAATCTACTCTGTTATTAGAGGTAGGTCCTAAATCAAAATAATTCATTTTTTTTTTAAGAAGGTGTTTTTTAATGATTTCCTTTAATTTAAAGCCAGCGTGATCAGAGGAAATATATATTTTTTTCAAATTAATTAAATTTATAATCAAGAACGCAAGCTACAAGGTGAATTCTATTTTCCTCACCTCCATTAAATGCATTGTGATATTTAGTATTATTTGTAACCCATACAGATCCGTCTGCGGGCAAATGTTTTGCAACATTATCTATTACCATTAAACAACCTGGGTTAGTAATAATTGGTATGTGAAGTCTTGGTTCAGGATCTCTATGCCAACTCAAAGTAGATCTTGGTTCTTTCAAAAGAATTCTTATTCTTCCCAATTTATATTTTGAAGAAAGTACATCATACACTTCCTTAAAATACGTATTTTCATAATCTTTAATAAATTCTGAATATTGTGATTCATCAATTTTTATATCTCTTGAAACTTCTTTTCCAGTTTTGTCAGGTTTAGTCCAATAAACTCCCCTAGCCTTGCTACCTTTTGTTGAGTCTGGATCTCCAGGTATTTGAGTTAGTGAAATGGCTCCAAAGTGAGTTACGCCTCCACCATCATCAAATTTTTTAATATTTATAATTTGATTGTATGCTTCTTGCAACTTATCTATATCAAATTTTATGTTCTGTTTTTGAAAATCACTGAAATCTAAAATTCTTTCCTCTTTTTTTATATTCAGGTCTACAATTTTTGTGTTATCTATAGTCATCGAAAATGTGTTGTACTTATAATTTTATATATTTGTATAATACTTTTGTCGCATTAATAAAGTATATTTGAACATGATTACAGGAAAATATCCAAATCTAAGATTAAGAAGAAATAGAAAGGAATCATGGACTAGAAAGTTGGTTCAAGAAAACACACTCAGTCCAAATGATTTTATATTACCTATTTTCTTAATAGATGGATCAAATAAAAAAGAATCAATATCTACAATGCCAGGTGTTTTTAGATACACAATAAATAGAGTTTCTCAAATAGTGGATAAAGCAATTAAAAAAGGTATTCCAATGGTAGCTCTTTTTCCTAAAACGAAAAATTCTTTAAAAAATGATTTAGGAACTGAGTCATTAAATGAAAATAATTTAGTTTGCAGGGCCATATTAGAAATTAAAAAAAGATATAAAAATCAAATTGGAATTATGTGTGATGTTGCGCTAGATCCTTATACATCACATGGTCATGATGGATTAATAAAGTTTAATCAAATAATTAACGATGAAACGATTGAAGTGCTAATAAATCAATCTTTATTACATGCTGAAATGGGATGTGATGTTCTTGCACCTTCAGACATGATGGATGGACGAATAGGAAAAATAAGAAAAGCACTTGATAATTCTAATTTTAAAAATACACAAATTTTATCCTATGCTGCAAAGTATGCCTCTAGTTTTTATGGACCTTTTAGAGATGCCGTTGGTTCTAAAAGCTCACTTAAAGGAGATAAAAAAACTTATCAAATGGACTTTAGAAATAGTGACGAGGCTATACGAGAAGTTGCTTTGGATATAAAGGAAGGTGCTGATATGATTATGGTTAAACCAGGGATGCCATATTTAGACATAATTAAATCAATAAAAGAAAAATTTAAAATTCCAGTTTTTGCATACCAAGTTTCTGGTGAATATAGTCTTTTAGAGACTGCTATTAATAAAAAACTAATACAAAAAAATGCAGTTTATGAAAGTTTAGTTTCTTTTAAACGTGCAGGAGCAAATGCTATTGTTTCTTATTACGCTGATAGAATAGACAAAATTTTAAAATAATTATTTCAATGAATTTAAAAAAATTACTCTACTATTAGGATAGTTTAAATTATTTGGCTTCAAGATTGTTTTATCCAAATAATCTCCAACCAGTTTCAACCCACTTAATAAGATATTAATATCTGTTACCTCTAAATCTTTCTCGATAAGAAAGTTAGGGACATATTTCTTTTCAGTATAAGAAGTAGCAAAATATACAGTTTTGTTATCCTCTAAATTTTTCTCTACCAAATTTTCTAGCTCAAGATCGTAACCTAGTAATTTTAGTAACTCTAATTCCCAGAAAATATATTTTTTTAACCAGTTTTGTTCATTTAATAAACTAAAGAGGTCTTCAATAAGAGAGTAAACTTTTTTATTTGCCTGTGCTTCGGCTGTTAATATTTTTATTAAGTTCATTGCTGATGTAATACAAGAAAGCTTTTGCTTATGATCAAAATAAAATGGACTGTAAGCATTTAAAATTTCAATTTTAAAATAACCCATTCTATTATCGTTTTTTGAATTATAATTAACATGAAGTTTATTGCCCACTTGAAGATAATTTTTAATTTTTTTAGATGTTCCTCCAAATATAATGCCTGAAACTTTACCTCTATCCAAAGTATATAATTCAGCAATAATAGAGTTTTCACTATACCTACTTTTGCTGACTAAAAAACCTTTATCAATCCAATTCATATTTTTTTCAATTTATATTTTTTAGACATATGATTGCAGCATTTTGCTCTGCATCTTTTTTTGATTTACCTGATGATATGAAAAATTTCGTATTAGGAAGCTTAACACCCACTTTAAAAATAGGTTTATGCCGTGGACCTGTATTAGAAATAATTTTATAGATTGGTAATTTTTTAAATTTTTTTAAAGCTAGTTCTTGGAGTTTTGTTTTTGCATCAATTTGAGTAACAACACTTTTTTCAATATGACTACCCCAAAGTTTTAATATAATTTTTTCAGCTATATTTAATCCTTTATCTAAATAAATAGCTCCCATTAATGCCTCACAACTATCTGAAATAATTTTGTCTTCAATTCTGATAATTTTATTTTTAGGGTTGAAGGTTTTTATATATTTTTCTAATTCTATTGCTTTTGCAACCTCTAAACATGTTTTTTTATTTACTAACGATGCAAATTTTTTATCGAGTATACCCTCTTTTTCATTAGGGTAGATTTTTAAAAGTTTTTGAGCAATAACCAGGCCAAGTATTCTATCTCCTAAAAATTCAATCTTTTCATTATTTTCATTTGGGTTAAAACTTTTGTGGGTTAATGATTGAACTAACAAATTGTTGTTTTTAAATTTTATGTTTAATTTTTTTTCTAATTTTTGATAGTTTATTTTCATTAATTAATTTTATTAAATGTTCTACTAAATCTAATTGATTTATGCCATTTCCAAAATTCAAAAATACTACCCATCTTTCTATCTGATGAAAAAAAAATAAATTGAGCTTTACCAACTAAATTGTCTTTATGAACATAACCAACGCTTGTTAAATATCTGCTGTCTTTAGAACAATCTCTATTATCACCTAAAAAAAAATAATGGTTATCAGGGACAGTAAAGATATCTGAATTCTGGTAAGTGTATTCTTTTAAGTAGACAGTGTGAAATTTTTTTCCATTCGGTAATTTTTCTTCAAATTTAAAAACATCAATAATTTCACTTCCACAATAAATGTTACTTTTACTAAGAGTTTTAGACTTTAATATTTCACTGTTATTTAAATAAAGATTGGAAGCTATAAATTGAATCTTATCACCTGGTAGACCAATAAGTCTTTTTATATAATCTGTTCTATTATCTGCTGGAGTTTTGAAAACAACTACATCTCCACGTTCTGGACTATTGAACATTACCCTTTTGTTGAGTATAGGAGGACTAAAAGGAAAAGAATGCTTACTATACCCATAGGAATATTTTGTAACAAACAATCTGTCGCCTACGAGTAATGTTGGCTCCATTGATGATGAAGGAATATAAAATGGTTGAATTAAAAGAGATCTTATAACTATAGCAATCAGTAAAGCATAAAATAAAGTTTTTATATTTTCAGAAAAAAAATTTTTATCTAGCTTCATATGGATTGAATAATTGCAAAGGCTGTTGAATAATCTTTTTCATCTGAAATCGACAGAAAAGAATTAAACTTTTTAATTTTATATTTTTTTTGCACAATTTTTATAATTTTTTTATTATCAACATATCTAGGCATACCTTTTTTATCATTTGCGATTTCAATGTCTTTAAAGTTTAAATTAGAAGAAAATCCACTACCTAATGCTTTAGAAAAAGCTTCTTTGGCTGCAAATCTCTTCGAAAAAAAAGCGACTTTATTTTTGGTTTTTTTTGATAATTTAATTTCGTTACTACTATAAATTCGTCTTTTAAATTTATTGTTCTTAATGGATTCCTTGATTCTCTTGTTATCAATGATGTCGACTCCAATCCCAAGAATTTTCATATTATTTCAATAATTTTTTAAAATTTTTAATCACTTTATACAAACCATGAAATACTGACTCCCCTATTATGAAATGACCAATATTATATTCATGAATTTCTTTTATTTTTGAGAGTAATTTAGTGGTTTTATAATCCAAACCATGACCCGCGTGAACCTCTATACCTAAAGAATTTGCAAGCTTAGAACTATTTTTAATTCTTTGAAGTTCTTTGTTAGGTTTTTGGTTTGACTTAACATTATTTGATAATTTTCCAGTATGGATCTCAACACAATCTACTTCAAGCAGTTTTGAAAGTTTAACATCATTTACAGAAGGATTAATAAATAAACTAGTTCTAATTTTAGCTTTTTTAAATTTATAAATTATTTTTTTTAATTTATTGAAATTTTTTTTTAAATTTAAACCTCCCTCAGTTGTAATTTCTTTTCTATTTTCTGGTACTATACAGATATAATTTGGTCTAATTCTTAGGGCATTTGAAATAATACTTTCATTCATTGAAACTTCAAGATTAACCAATACGTTTTTCAAATTACATATCCTTTTTGCATCTTTATCATTTATATGTCTTCTATCTTCTCTTAAATGTATAGTTACAGAGTCTGCTCCACACTTGACTACTTGTAATGCAGCACTGATTGGGTCTGGATGTTTTTCACCTCTTGCATTTCTTAATGTTGCAACGTGATCAATATTTACACCTAATCTTTTCACTTAATGAATCTACTTCCTGGTGTTGTTATAGGTACAGATTTAAGTGTTTCAGGTAATTTTTTGGGGCTGTATACAGGAACATCTATTTTCAAATGAGAAACAACTTTAGTTTTTATTTTTAAAGAATTTTTGGAAGATCTATCTATGATAGATGCAAATCCTAATAATTTAGCATTTGCTTTTTTTATTAGCTTAACGCATTCTAAACTTGATTTTCCTGTAGTAATAACATCTTCAATAATTAGAACTCTAGCACCTTTCTTGATATTAAAACCTCTTCTTAGTGTAAATTTTCCTTTAACCCTCTCACAAAAAATTGTTTCTTTTTTAAGAAGTCTGCCTATTTCGTAACCAATAATGATTCCACCCATCGCTGGAGAAAGGATTAAATCTATTTTTTTATACTTTTTTTTGATTTGATTTGCTAGAGATTTGCAAATATTTTCAGCTAAGTTCGGGAAACTTAGAAGTTTTGCGCATTGAATATATTTTGATGAATGTAAACCTGATGATAAAATGAAGTGACCTTCCAATAATGCATTAGTTTTTTTTAAAATATTTAAGGATTTTTTGTGTGAAAGCATTTCTTTTTTCTTCGTGTCTAATTATCTTAAATTTTATACTCTTTTGCTTTAGCACTGCAATAAAATTTGTGAAATTTTTTAAGTTTCTTATAATTAATTTAAATTTAAAGTTAATATAGTTTGGGTTTTTACCTACCATCTCTAAACTAGAGATATTTAATTTATGACTTCCAATTAATGAACTGATGTCTCCAAGTTGACCCGGCTTATCAGGTAATGAAATCCATAGTGTTGTGTTATATCTTTTAATTTTTTCCTCTTTTTGCTCACCTTTATCATGCCAATAACGTCTAATAGCGGCTCTCGCTTTTCCAGTTTTAGTGGTCGGTATCCAGTGTAATGATGGAGAATTGTTTTTTGAAGTAATGATATTTACACGATCACCATTATGGAGAATTGTTTGTAAGTCATTTTTGTTTCCATTTATTTCACATCCTGTAGCAGAATTACCGATTTTTGTATGTACAGCGTAAGCAAAATCAATAGCAGTAGCTTCTTTGGGTAATTTGATTACTGAACCTTTAGGTGTAAAACAAAAAACGTTTTCCTGAAACATCTGAAGCTTAGTATATTCGTATGAGTGTTCTGGATTTTCATTTTTTTCTATAATTTCAACTAAGTCTTTTAACCAATCATATTCTTTCCAACTTAATGAATTAAATTTTTCTGAAGATTTATATTTCCAATGGGATGCTATTCCTCTTTCGGCAAATTCATGCATTTCACTTGTTCTTATTTGTATTTCAATTGGCTTCTTATTTGAACCAATTACTGAAGTATGAATAGACTCATAACCATTAATTTTCGGAGATGAAATGTAATCTTTAAACTTTCCAGGTATACAATTCCATTTTTTGTGAAATATTCCCAATGTTTTATAACAATCATCAATATTTTTTAAAATTACTCTAAATCCAATAATGTCAGTAACTTGTTCTAATGAAACTCTTTTTTTTTGAACTTTTCTCCAGATTGAAAAAGGAGTTTTTTCTCTACCATAAATTTCTGCATTAATATGATTTTCATTCAAAATAGAACTTAACTCAAAAGAAAGCTCCTCAAATAAATTTTTCTTATCTAGTTTAATCTCATCTAATCTTTTTTTAATTAGCTTTCTTGCATCATTATTTAAAATTTCAAAAGATAAATCTTCAAGCTCGTCACGGATTCTATGCATTCCCATTCTATCTGCAAGTGGAGCATATATTTCCATTGTTTCTTGGGCAATCCTTTTTCTTTTATCCTCCTTAGTTATTGCTTTGATCGTTCTCATATTGTGAAGTCGATCAGCAATCTTAACTAATAAAACTCTGATATCTTTGGAAGTTGCTAAAATTAATTTTCTAAAGTTTTCTGCTTTTGAATTAAAACTTGCAGTGTTTTCAAAAACAGAAATCTTAGTAACCCCATCTACTAAATCGGCTACTTCGGGTCCAAATTCGTTTTTAATTGTCTCATATGTAGCAACAGTATCTTCAATTGTGTCATGTAATAATCCAGTAGTAATAGTTGCACTGTCTAATTTTAATTCAGTAAGAATATTGGCAACCTCAATTGGATGAACAGAATAAGGGTCACCTGATGCCCTTTTTTGATTTTGATGTGCCTTAATAGCAAAATTATATGCTTTATCTAATCTCTCATGATTAAGAAATTTGTTATAAACTTTTACTTTATTTATAAGTTCATTAGAATTCAACATTCTTGAGTATATCATTAAATTAAACTTGTTTAATAGATGTAATATCGCCCACAGGAAGCATTGAAATAAAGGTCTTAATATCTAATTTTTTAGATGGATGTTTCCAGTCTTTATCAATATCAAACAAGGGGATTAAAACAAAATTTCTTTTATGCATTCTTTTATGAGGTAAATTAAGCTTTCTTTTGATACTCAATTTCATTCCATGAAAATCAATGATATCGATATCGCATATACGAGGAGAGTTTTTTTTTGCATTTTTTCTACCTAAATTAATCTCAATTTTTTTGCAAATATTGAGTAAATCAAGTGGATCTTGATGACATTTAATCTTCAATATTATATTTAAATATTTTGGATAATTGGCGTTGGGCCATGATGGAGTTTCGTAATATTTTGAAACTGAAATTATTCTTAAGTTATTTTCTTTTAATTGAAATTTTGCTTTTTCAATATTTTCCCTTCTGACACCAAGATTTGATCCAATACCTAAATAAACAATTTTAGCTTGATTTTCTGATATATCTTGATTTTTCACGGTTCCAATCTCGGTTTTTTTTGGTAGCTCTTTTATCATATTGTTTTTTTCCTTTAGCAACTGCTAATTCAATTTTAGCTTTACCTTTTTTAAAATACATTTTTGTTGGTACAATGGTAAAACCATCTCTTTGCATCTTTCCAATAAGTTTGTTTATCTCTTTTTTGTTTAACAAAAGTTTTCTTTCATCTATTGGATTGTGATTTGAATAGCTTGCCTGTTTATATGAAGAAATATGAGAATTCATAAGAACTATTTCACCTTTTTTTTCAACTGCGTATGCATCTGCTATATTAACTTTACCTTCTCTGATTGACTTAATTTCAGAACCTTTTAAAACAATTCCTGCCTCTAAAAGATCTTCAAAAAAATAATTAAAACTTGCTTTTCTGTTCAAACAAATAATCTTTAAACCATAATTGGTTTTTTTGTTCATTAAATAAGCTTTGCAGACTCTAAGGCTTTTTTTACAAATATTTTAGTCTCTTCTGTAACTTTAACCAATGGTAATCTAACTTCATCGTCACACAAATCCATAAGTTTGGCAGCATATTTTACTGGACTAGGGTTGCTCTCTATAAACATTGCAGTATGTACTGGTTGCAAAATGTCATCTAATTCTTTTGCTCTAGCAAGACTCTTTTCATTTTTAGATGTCGAATTTTTTTGAAATTCTGAGCAAAGCTGTGGAGCTATATTTGCAGTTACACTAATAGTTCCAACACCTCCTCTTTTGTTAAATTCAAATGCGTTATCGTCATTACCTGTTAATTGAATAAATTCTTCACCCATTTTCTTTAACTGTTGATCAACTCTGTCTAAGTCACCAGTGGCATCTTTTACACCAACAATATTCTTTAATTCATATAGTCTTGCCATTGTATCAACTGACATATCAATTACTGACCTACCTGGTATATTGTAAATTATAATAGGAATCCCACATCTGTCATTAATAGCTTTATAATGTTGATATAGACCCTCTTGAGTAGGTTTGTTGTAATATGGTGTTACTATTAAAGCTCCATTTGCACCTACCTTTTCAGCATGTGAAGTTAAAGAAATAGCCTCCTCAGTAGAATTAGATCCAGTACCAGCTATAACTGGTATTTTTCCATTGCTCTCTTTAATACATAAATCAATTACACGCTCATGTTCAGTATGGCTGAGAGTTGGAGATTCTCCAGTAGTACCTGCAGGGACCAGTCCAGACGTACCATTATCAATATGAAAATGAATTAGTTTAATATATGCTTCCTCATCGAGACCATTATTTTTGAATGGAGTGATTAAGGCAACATTTGATCCTTTAAACATAAATACTTATAACATAGTTTACAGATTCATATACTAAAAGATTATGTGCAAAAAAATATTAGTTATTCTTGGGATGGTCGTATTTATTTCTCTTAAAATAACTAACCTTTACGCAGAGACATTGCAAATTATTCCTCTTAAAAAACCTAATTTATCATCAGAAGAGATAATTAAAAAAATATCAAAAAATATTATTACTCCTCTTAAAAAACCTAAAAAATTCAAAAAAGCCGAAAAAAAAATTGTTGTTA
>CACEOF010000009.1 GCA_902561095.1 uncultured Pelagibacteraceae bacterium
TTTTCATCTGGATCGTGTTTTGGAAAAAAAGCTTGATTTCCCCAATTTTGTTTTGATCTATAAAAAAAAACTTGAATACAAGCTTTACCTGACTCTTTATATCCTGCAATTACATCTGCCTCGACTAGGTTTGCCTCATTTATTCTTTGAGATGACTGAATAATATTTAATGCTTTTATTCTGTCTCTTAGAATTACTGCTTTTTCAAAATCAAGTTCCTCACTTGCTTTTTCCATTTGATTAGAAAGATTTTTTTGAATCCTTCTCGATTTTCCAGAGACAAATTCAATGGCATCATCAACAGTTTGTTGATAGTCATCCTTGGTGACATAACCAACACACGGACCTGAACAACGTTTGATCTGATATAAAATACAAGGTCTTTCTCTGTTTCTAAATACCGTGTCATCACAAACTCTTAAATGAAAAATTTTTTGTATCATTTTGATTGTCCAATTAGCAGATCCGGCTGATGCAAACGGACCAAAATAAAAGCCCTCTTTAGTTTTTTTCCCCCTATGTCTTTTTATCTGAGGCCATTGATCTAGGTTGCCAATAAAAATGAAAGGGAACGATTTATCGTCTCTAAGAAGAATATTAAATTTTGGTTTAAATTTTTTAATTAAATTTGCTTCAAGAAGTAATGCTTCGCTCTCGTTAGAAGTCGTTGTTATCTCTAATTTTCTTGTCTGAGATAACATTCTTTCAGTTCTGATTATGTGATTTTTCTCAGAAACATAACTTTTTAATCTATTAGGTAAATTTTTTGCTTTTCCGACATAAAGAATTTCGTCTTTAGAATTCAGCATTCTATAAACACCTGGTAGCTTAGGAACTAAAGGGAGTTCTTTTTTAATTACTTCTTTACCTAGATCAGAGCTTATCATGGCTTCTTTTTTTTGAAATTTGAATACCAACAGAAGAGCAATCTTTCATGATTTCTAATTTCTCAATTTGAAGACTTATCTTGTCAATTCTCTTATCTTTGAATAATTCATCGAATACATCCTCTGCTAATGTTTCAAGAAAATTATAATGTTTATTTTTAACAAGTTTTTTAATCAACCTTACAATTTTTGCGTAGTTTACAATTGATTTAATATCTTTGTCATTCGATGGTTTTTTATCCTCATAATTCACATCCAAATTAAATTTAACTTTTTGCGATTTCTCTTTTTCAAAATCGAAATAACCTAGCTTCAGATCTAGAATTAATTCTTTGATTAAAACCTTTTTCTCGTAATTAAATAAGGTTTTGGTATTATCAATTTTAACTATATTTAAACTGCTCTTTTTCATCTTCTAAAGTCTTGATGCGATATACTCTTTGATTAGTGGGTGATAATGCATGAAACAATCAGCAAAATCTATTATATGAAAATTTTTTACTGGCTCTTCCCAATCTGATCCTGCATATTTACATTTTTTTCCATTAATTGTTTTCTTTTCAGAAATTACAATTCTCTTAAAGTTAGGAACATCATCCATCCAATCAGATGTTAATCCTTCAAATGCATCCATAGGATGTGTAAAAATTAAAACGGGTGCATTTCCCTTTTTAATTATGTCAATTTGATCTTGTCTCCATTGAGCCATACCAGGATATTTTTTATGAAATTTTTCCATAGCTTTCTCATAGCCAACTTTTTTTACTTTATATTTTTTTGATAAATTCCAAAAACACGCAGGCATTAATGATATCCCTCCACCTACTTCTTCCATGTATTTTGCTGTTAGCCTTAATGTTGCCCATCCTCCACAAGAGTGACCTGACATAAAAATTTGTTTCTTTGGTACTCCCATTTTAACAAATTTTTTAATCATTTCTAAATTACCCTCAACTCTTCGATCCATTTTTGAAGTCCCTGGATAAGGTCCTTCCCATTTTTTCATCCACATTCCTGCTTTTCCTAACTTAGCACCTAAATCACCTTCGAGTTGACCTTGGCAGTGAATATAAACCATGATTTCTTTACCATCTATTTTATCACCAGCTAACTGAGCCCAATTTCTAAGCTCCGATCTCCAGAAGCAATGTTTTAATTTAACATCGTTTCCATCAGAACCATGGTTGTAAATTATGATTATTTTATCTTTAGGATTATTTACTTGAAAATTTTCATTAATTTTAATTTTATCTTTCCATTTATTTGTTGGTATTACAAAACCATCTGTTTTTATAACTTCCTTTGAGTTTGCATAGGCACTATCACTCAATATTAAACTAAGCATAATAATTACTAAAAATTTTCTCATTCTTTTCCTCCCATAATATCTGGTGTTTGCCAGTTTAAATTTTGTCCACTATCGATTGCTAAAACCTGACCTGTAATAGATATATTTTTGATAAAAAAGTCAACAGCATTGCATATTTGTTCTACATCAACTTGTCTTTTTAAAGGTGTTGCTAAATACTGTTTTTTAAAATGTTTTTCAGATTGTCTTTGATTTTTGATTGTTGGACCTGGTGCTATACCGTTAACCCTTATATTAGGTGCCAAACTCATAGCACTTGTTTTTGTAAGAGTATAAAGACCGGTTTTACTTATTGTGTATGAAAAGAAGTAAGGAGTTAGTTTAAAAACTCTCTGATCAATTATGTTAATTATATTATTGTTTTTACCTTTAATATTTTTAGCAAATTCCTTTGATAATAAGGCTGGAGTTCTTAAATTCGTTCTTAAGTGTTTACTCCAACTGTCAGTTGTAAAACTTTCAAGCTTATCGTTTTCAAATAAGGAAGCGTTGTTTATTAAACAATCAAAAAATTTTAATTTTGATTTAGCATATTTAATAATTTTACTTACATCATTTTCTTTGCTTAAGTCACCTTTCGCAAGATAAACTTTAGTACCATTTATCTCTAATTCTTTTTTGAGTTTTTTAGCCTTTAACTTTGATTTATTGAAATGAATTAATATTTCTTTATTTGCGCCAGATAATTTTTTTGCAATTGCAGCACCAATTCTGGTTGCCCCACCAGTAATAATTATTTTCCGTGCTTCCATTTTTTATCTCTTTTTTTTGTGACTTTAGTTCCTGGCATACCCATTGTCGATCTGCCTTTTGGGTAAAGCTTATTTTTTACGTCATATTGTCTAATTTTTGGGTTAAGTGTAATTTCAAGTTCAGTGCTTTCTAATTTTCTAATTTCATCTCTAATCTTAGCAGCCTCCTCAAACTCAAGGTTGGCAGCAGACTCTTTCATTTTCTTATCTAAACCTTTTAAGTGTTTCTTTAAATTGCCACCAATATTTGAGCCATCACTGATTTTAACATAATCTTTTTCATAAACACTTTCTAATATATCGCTAATTTCTTTTTTCACCGACTTAGCATCAATTTTATGTTTCTTGTTATAATTTAATTGGATTTGTCTTCTTCTGTCAGTTTCTGTAATTGCTTTTTTTATACTTTTTGTTTCTTTATCAGCGTATAAAATCACCTTACCATCAACATTTCTTGCAGCTCGTCCAATTGTTTGAATTAAAGAAGTTTCTGATCTAAGAAATCCTTCTTTATCAGCATCTAAAATACCAACTAGTGCACACTCAGGGATATCTAAACCCTCTCTTAAAAGGTTAATTCCAACAAGAACATCAAAAACTCCCATCCTAAGATCCCGCATAATTTCAATTCTCTCTAAAGTATCAATGTCAGAGTGAAGATATCTGACTTTAATCCCATTTTCATGAAGGTATTCAGTTAAATCCTCTGCCATTTTTTTGGTTAAGGTCGTAACGAGTACTCGGTGATTATTTTCAATAACTCTTTTGCACTCATGCATTAAATCATCGACTTGATTTTTAGCAGGTCTAATTTCTACTGGTGGATCAATTAAACCTGTTGGTCTAATAACTTGATCTATAAATTTACCTTTAGTTTGTTCTAATTCCCATGGACCAGGGGTAGCTGATACAAATACTGTTTGAGTTCTCATAAGATCCCATTCTTCAAATTTTAAGGGACGATTATCCATGCAGGATGGAAGTCTAAATCCATATTCTGCTAAGGTACTTTTTCTAGATCTGTCACCTTTATACATTCCATTAAGTTGTGGAACAGTTACGTGACACTCATCGACAAAAATGAGAGTATTATCAGGAAAATATTCAAAAAGAGTAGGGGGTGGTTCACCTGGTTTTCTTCCAGATAAAAATCTTGAATAATTTTCAATTCCAGCACAAGAACCTGTTGCCTCAATCATCTCAAGATCAAATTTAGTTCTTTCCTCCAATCTTTGAGCTTCTAGCAATTTATTATCTGCTCTATGTTTTTTTAAAGTAATTTCTAATTCTTTTTTTATGTTTATAACTGCTTGTTCTATTGTTGGTTTTGGAGTGATGTAATGACTATTTGCATATACTTTTACCAAACTAAGATCTCTTATTTGATCTCCAGTTAAAGGATCAAATTCTTCAATCTGTTCAAGCTTATCTCCAAACAGACTTAATCTCCAGGCTCTGTCTTCAAGATGAGATGGAAATATTTCTAAATATTCTCCTCGAGCTCTAAAAGTACCTCTGTAAAAATTTTGATCGTTTCGTTTATATTGTAAAGCTACTAAAGATTTTATTAATTCTTCACGGTTGTAATCATTATTCTTTTGGAGTGTTAAAGTCATCTTACTGTAGGCTTCAACAGAACCGAGTCCATAAATACATGAAACACTTGCAACTATAAGTACATCATCTCTCTCAAGTAGAGACCTAGTTGCTGAGTGCCTCATACGATCTATTTGTTCGTTAATTGAAGCCTCTTTTTCTATGTATGTGTCTGATCTTGGAACATATGCTTCTGGAGTGTAATAGTCATAATAAGAGACAAAATATTCAACTGCGTTATCTGGAAAAAAAGTTTTCATTTCCCCGTAAAGTTGAGCTGCAAGTGTTTTATTTGGTGCAAGAATTAGAGCTGGCCTATTAGTTGCCTCAATAACTTTTGCCATTGTGAAAGTTTTACCTGAGCCTGTAACACCAAGTAAAACTTGATTAAATTGGTCTTTGTTTGCACCGTTGACTAATTTTTTTATTGCCTCAGGTTGGTCACCTGCAGGTTTAAAATCTGATTTAATTTTAAATTTTTTTCCTCCTTCAAGTTTTCCACTTATTTGAGGATTTTTGCTTTGGATATCTGTAATTAAATCTTGATATGTATTTTCCATATATTAAACAAGGTATTAGAATTTATTTTTATTTCAATGAGCATAATATCAAACAGTCTAAAGAAAATTAAACCTTCACCTACAATTGCTGTAACCCAAAAAGCAAGAGAATTAAAGGCAGCAGGAAAAGATGTTATTGGTTTAGGTGCAGGTGAACCAGATTTTGATACACCAGAAAATATTAAGCAGGCAGCTATTAAAGCAATAAATGATGGAGATACCAAATACACTGCTGTTGATGGAACTCCAGCACTAAAAAAAGCAATAGTTGAAAAATTTAAAAAAGAAAATAACTTAGATTATACAACAGACCAAATTACTGTTGGGGCAGGTGGAAAACATGTCATTTATAATGCCATGATGGCTTCATTAAATGAAGGTGACGAAGTTATCGTTCCAGCTCCTTATTGGGTTTCTTACCCAGATATTGTTTTATTAGCAGGGGGTAAGCCAGTTGTGATGGAGTGTAATGAAAAACAAGGCTTTAAAATAAACCCATCAGATTTAGAAAAATTTATAACTCCAAAAACAAAATGGATTATTCTTAACTCTCCGTCTAATCCAACTGGAGCATGTTATAAGGAAAAAGATATAAGAGAAATTGCAAAAGTTTTGGAAAATCATCCTCACGTATATATTTTAAGTGATGATATCTATGAACATGTAACTTATGAAGGATTTAAATTTTTTACTATTGCTCAAATCGAAAGTTTAAAAGAAAGAGTGCTTACTATGAATGGTGTAAGCAAAGCTTATTCAATGACTGGCTGGAGAATAGGCTATGCGGCAGGTCCAAAAGAAATTATTAAAGCCATTGCAAAAATCCAGTCACAATCAACGACTAATCCTTCATCAATTAGTCAAGCCGCATCAGTAGAGGCATTAAGTGGAACACAAGATTTTATTAAAAAAAGAGCAGATTCATTTCAAGAAAGAAGAGATTTTGTCGTTAAAGCCTTAAATGATATTGATGGAATTGATTGCTTAAATCCTGATGGTGCTTTTTATGTCTTCCCTAGTTGCAAAGGTTTAATCGGAAAAAAAGATACAAATGGAAAAGAAATTAAGTCGGACACAGATTTTGTTCAATCTCTTTTAGAGAATAGTGGTATCGCTGTTGTTCAAGGTTCTGCGTTTGGGCTTGAGGGATTTTTCAGAATTTCTTATGCAACTTCAATGGATAATCTCAAGAAAGCATTAGAAAAAATATCTTCTTTTTGTAAAACCTTAAGTTGATGAAAACGGCTCTGGTCTTTGGTTCAACAGGTCTAATTGGTGGGCATCTTATTTCACAATTAATAAAAAATGATTATTACAATAAAATAAAGTTATTTGTACGCTCAGAAATAGTTATTAATGAACCTAAAATTGAAATTATTAAAATTGATTTTAATGATTTAGAAAATCATACAGAAGATGTCAAAGGAGATGATTGTTTCTTTTGTATTGGAACTACAAAACAAAACTCTCCTGATAAAAATGATTACCAAAAAATAGAGCTTGAAATACCAAAAAAAATAGCAGAAATTGCAAAAATCAATTCAGTAAATTCATTTATTTTTATCTCTTCAATATATGCAAATCCAAAAAGTTCAGGAGATTACGTAAAGTTCAAAGGTTTAGTTGAAGAAGAATTAAAAAAATTAAACTTCTCTAATTTAGGAATATTAAGACCTTCTTTTTTAATGGGAGATAGAAAAGAGAATAGAGCAGGTGAAAAAATTGGTATTCTGATTTTTAGATTATTGTCACCTTTATTACTTGGACCACTTAAAAAAATGAGACCGATCAATTCAGAAAAGGTTGCAAAAGCTATGATAAAAATTGCTAATCAAAATTTAGAAAAAATTATTTTTGAATCTGATGAAATAGTTGAATTAACTTCAAGCTAAATTTAGTCTTATTACTGATTTTGCTGCATCAACAACTGCAATTTCAGATGCTATAAATTTCATTTGTAGTATCTCTTCTGCGTATCTTTGGTCTGTTTGCATTTTTAGCCCAAGATCAGGAACCATATTTTTGGCACTTGTATCTATATAACTTAGAAGTTTAACCATAAAATTTGGTAATTCTCTTTTGGGAAGTTTTTTTGCATGGCTTGGAATATTTTTTGCCATTATTTGTGATAATTCAAGAATACTTCTTACTTCAGATCCAACAATCAACCTTCTACCACCAGCACTTTTATTTTTTAAAGATAGAACATGTGCTTTTGCAATATCTTTTACGTGAGATATCATTACTGAAAACTTTGGTGCGGCTGGAAATTTTCCTTGAAGCAACTGCCTGATATATTCCATTGAAGTACAATTTTTTTCATTCAAAAAATCTCCTAAAACAAAGCCAGGATTGATGCACGTAAGACTATTTTTAAGACCTTTGCTTTCCATAAGATCCCACGCTGCTTTTTCAGCTCTTGTTTTGGATACAAAATAATCAGTGGTTTTATTCCAGTCTAAATCAGTCCAGTCATTTTCACCAAATGTATAAGGGTTTGACCTGTTTGGTTTTCTGAACATGCATACTATGGAAGAAGTTTTAACAAAATGTTCAACTCCTGCATTTATTCCAGCATTTAAAACTCTTAAAGTTCCATCTTTTGCAGCTGGAGTAAGCGACTCTCTGTCATTTGAAACTTTTAGAGGGAAAGGAGAGGCTACATGAATTATATATTTGCAACCTTCTGCAGCTTCATTCCAGCCTTCATTTTTTAATAAATCTAATTCTACAAAAGATAAATTATTAATTGCTACATTATTTTCTTCTAATGTTTTTTTTGTTTGTTCAATTGAATTTGAATTCCTAACAGTACCTAAAACTTCGTAACCTGAATTTAGTAATTCAATAGCAACATGTTTTGCAACAAACCCACTAATTCCAGTGAGTAATACTTTTTCTGACATTTAATTATGTGAAAGATGTTTTTCAGCTTCTAAAGCTGCCATACATCCCATTCCAGCTGCTGTAACTGCTTGCCTAAATGTTTTGTCTTTAACATCTCCAGCAGCATAAACACCTGGTACATTAGTCTCAGTTGAGTCTGGTTTTGTAATTAAATAACCTTCGTTATCCATATCTAATTGTTCTTTGAACAAAGAGGTAGCTGGGTCATGACCAATAGCAATAAACACTCCATCAAGTTTTAGTTCTTTAACATTGTTAGTTTTAACATTTTTAATTTTTATTCCTTTTACATTTTTGGGCTCTTTATCACCAATTACATCTTCTACAACGGAGTCCCAAATAATTTCTATTTTTTTATTTTCCATCAATTTTTTCTGAAGCATTTTTTCAGCTCGCAAACTATCACGTCTGTGGATCAATTTAACTTTAGATGCAAATTTTGTTAGGAACATTGCTTCCTCTACAGCAGCATTACCTCCCCCAACTACAGCAACTTCTTTATCTTTGAAAAAGAAACCATCACATGTTGCACAAGCCGAAACTCCAAAGCCTCTAAATTCTTGTTCTGATTTAATATTTAACCATCTTGCTTGAGCACCTGTTGAAATAATTATGCTGTCGGCAGTATATTTTTGTCCACTGTCTCCAACTGCTTCAAAAGGTTCTGATTTCAAATTTACAGACGCAATGTGATCTTCAATCATTTCCGTACCAACTGCTTTAGCTTGATCTTTCATTTGATCCATTAACCAAGGACCTTGAATTACATCTGCAAATCCTGGATAATTCTCAACATCAGTTGTAGTTGTTAATTGTCCACCAGGTTCAGCTCCATAAACTAGAATAGGATTTAACATTGCGCGAGCAGCATAAACTGCAGCAGTGTATCCAGCAGGACCGGATCCAATTATTAACACTTTTGTGTGTTTAGTTGGATTTTGACTCATATGAAAGCTATATAGTGATAAATGTCTAAATTAAAAGGTTTATTATTAACACAAGGTATGCACGGAATGATCAGCCAAGTGGAAGGTTTGGCTAAAGCACTTAAAACAGATTTTATTCACTGCAAGGTTGAAACAAACAATATTTGGAAAATTATTCCACCAAGATTCTCTCCAATTTCACAAACCGTTTATAAAAAAATAGATCAAACAGATTTTGATTTAATAATTTCGTGTGGAAGAAAAAGTGTAATTCCTTCAATTCACTTAAAAAGTATTTCTAATAAAAAAATTTTTAATATTCATATTCAAGATCCAAAAGTCGACTTTAAGCATTTTGATTTTATTGTTGCGCCAGAACACGATGCAATAAAAGGAGATAATGTTATAAGCACAAAAGGAGCAATTCATTACTTAACAGAGGAAGAGATTTCAGAAAATAAAGAATATTTAAACTCTTTTATTAAAAAAGATAACAGAAAAGTATGGGCCTTAATTTTGGGAGGACCTACAAAATATTATGATTATTCAACAAAAAATATGAAACATATTTTTTCAATGTTTTATAAATTATTAAAAAAACACGATTTCCAACTTGTGGTTATTCCTTCAATGAGAACACCATTAAGTATAATTCATTACGCTAAGGAATTTTTTGGTGAAAATCACACTATAATAATGGATGTAGATAAAAAAGCATACTTGTCAGCACTTGCAATATCAGAAAATATAGTGGTCACTTGCGATTCAAGCTCAATGATTTCTGAAGCTGCTTTGACTGGTAAGCCTATATATATTGCAAATATTTTACCAAAAAAAAATGATAAAAGATTTCAAAGATTTCGAAATTTATTTAGGGAGTTAAATATAACAAGAAACTTGGGAGAAGAAGTTGAAAATTGGAACTATGAAAAGCTAAATGAAACTAATAGAGTAGCAGATCTTATAAGAGAAAAAATTCAATCTTAATGTCATTTTTAAATTCTATAAAAAACAATTCAACAAAACACGAAATTCCTTTCGATCATTGGGAATATAGTGATGCGCTAAGCGAAGGTTCAATTGAGGAAATAATTAAAGCAGATATTCCAGATTTAACCAAACTTAATTTGTCATATGATGGGACAAGAGCAATTGATGGTGGTGGAGCGGAATTTCGAGAGGGTATTGCCTCAGGAGGTAAAGCAATAAAATTTAGATGTTTTGTATCAAAGGAAAATTCCACGCAGTTTCCACATCTAGTCAAATTTATTAATGAATTGCAATCTAAAGAAACATATAAAACAATTTCTGAAATGATTGGTAGAGACTTATCAAATTCATATGTAAGAGTTGAAGTTATTTGTGACAGAGAGGGATTTTGGTTAAAACCTCATTGTGACATTAAAGAAAAATTAATGTCAGGATTGATATTTGTAAACAATACTAATGAGTCCGAGGATCTAGGTACAGATTTTTATAACGAAAAGTTAGAGAAAGTTAAAACTTTACCTTATAGAAATAATTATGGGTATCTTTTTACTAGTGGTCCAAACACCTGGCATGGAATGGAAAAAAAGAAAATTTTAAAAGAGAGACGATGTTTGCAAGTAAACTATGTGACTTTTGAAACTGATTGGAAAGTTGAATAATTTTACTTTTCCCAATCAAATCTTGGAAAAGAGTCAAAAACTTTAAAAATTCCCTCTGACCATTGATTACAAACCTTTGAATAATTATCGTCTGTAACATTTAAACACTCAAGAGTAGATAGATTATCAGCATCTTTTTTAAGAACCGCAAAATCAATTGGGGGTCCAACAGTAAGATCACTTTTTAAAGTAGAGTCCATTGAAATAAGAGCACAACGTGATGCATCACCAATTGAAACAGTTGGTTTTATAACTCTATCAAGAATTGGTTTCCCATATTTTACCTCTCCAATTACAAGGTATGGTTTACTATCTGCTGGTCTTATATAATTACCTTGAGGATAAACTAAATATAATTCATGTTGCTGACCTTTTATCTGTCCTCCAACAATAAAAGTAGAACCTAACAAAACGTTATCAGTATTTATTCCTTGAGGCGCTGAGTGTTCAATATTTAGTGAACCAACATATGATGCTATTTGCTCAAAATCAGTACAAGTATTCAAATTCATTATACCCGATGAACTTTTTAGATCTTTTTCAATTGATTTAAAAACTGCTTGAGATGTTCCTAAATTTCCTGATGTTACAATTACAATGGTTCGATCACCCACATCGTGAGTCATCATTTTAGAATAAATATTTACGTTATCTAAACCAGCATTTGTTCTTGAATCTGAAGCAAAAACAAGACCATCATTTGTTTTAATACCAATGCAGTAAGTCATCTCACCTAAATAATTAGTTAATTATAACATTTTTTCATAATCAATTAAAAGCATAACAGATATATCCAATATGCATTTGCTAATTTTATTCAAGTATTAAAGACTATGAGGTTATGGTCGCAAAGCTTTGGAAAAACTACAATTCAAGTCATGCTTACGATGGTTATTTCACCAAAGATAACAAACTTCGAAAGCATGCAACAATAATTTCATCTATATTAGAGAGATATGGCAAAAAAAAGCTTCAAGAAATTGA
The DNA here is from genome assembly GCA_902561095.1 of uncultured Pelagibacteraceae bacterium. Taxonomy (GTDB): domain Bacteria; phylum Pseudomonadota; class Alphaproteobacteria; order Pelagibacterales; family Pelagibacteraceae; genus Pelagibacter. The sequence goes on from CACEOF010000009.1 coordinate 11,631, forward strand.
AAAAAATTGTCAAAGTACGATTAGTGCAAGAGGTATTAACTTTAGAGTTTACGCTGCAAACAATAGAGCAGAGGAAAAGAAATGGCCACTTGATATAATTCCAAGAATAATTCCTAAAACACAATGGAACAAAGTTTCAAAAGGATTAAAGCAGCGAGTAAAAGCTTTAAATTTATTTATTGACGATGTTTATAATCAAAAAAAAATATTCAAAGATAAAGTTGTACCAAAAGAAATTATTTTTAATTCCCCCTTTTATGTAAAAGAATGTGAGAATTTTTCTCCTAAATACAAAGCTTGGTCAAATATCTCTGGGGTTGATTTAATAAGAAATACAAATGGTGACTATTTAGTTTTAGAGGATAATCTAAGAGTGCCGTCAGGTGTATCTTACATGCTAGAAAACAGGATGGTAATGAGAGATGTGTTTCCAGAATTATTTACAAGATATAAAGTTGCATCAATTCATCAATACACAAACAAATTATTTAATTGTATGGTTGAATGTATCCCAAAAAAAACTTCAAACCCTCATATGGTAGTTTTAACACCTGGTATTTATAACTCAGCTTATTTTGAGCACTCTTTCTTGGCTGATCAAATGGGAATTGCATTAGTAGAAGGAAAAGATTTATTTGTTGAGAATGATATTGTTTACATGAAAACTGTCAAAGGCCCCCTTAAGGTTGACTGCATATATAGACGTCTTGATGATAATTTTTTAGATCCAAAAGTATTTTTCAAAGGTTCACTGATAGGAGTACCAGGATTATTTAAGAGTTGGCGCAAAGGAAATGTTGGTATAATTAACGCTATAGGCACTGGAGTAGCTGATGACAAAGTAGTTTACTCTTATGTTAATAAAATGATTGTTTATTACCTTGGCGAACAGCCAATCTTGAACCAGGTAGAAACATACCTTTGTCATAATAAAAATGAAAGAAACTATGTAATTGAAAATATCTCTAAGTTAGTTGTTAAACCTGCTAATGCCTCAGGTGGTTATGGAATAATGATAGGCCCTAAAGCAGATAAAAAAGAAAGAGATGAAGTAATTGCCAAAATTAAAAAAAACCCGAGAGAATATATTGCGCAACCACTTGAAACTCTCTCAACAGCACCAACAATTACCGAAAACGATATTGAGCCTAGACATCTTGATTTAAGACCGTTTGTTCTAAGTGGAAAAACTACTTATGTGAGCACAGGTGGATTAACAAGAGTTGCACTCAGAAAAGGGAGTACAATTGTAAATAGTTCTCAGGGTGGAGGATCCAAAGACACATTAATTGTCGATGTATAAAATTTATATATCCTGTAGAGAAGTGACCTCTAATTTTTTTGTTTTAAGTGATTTGATTGCCTCTAAACATGCCAACGCTGTTGACATATTAGTACAATAAGGAACTTTGTTTTTAAGCGTTCCTCTTCTAAGGGCTATTGCATCATTTAATCTGTGTTCGCTATTTCCACCACCAGTATTAATAACAAGACCAATTTTTTTAGAATCTAATATATCTACTATATGAGGGGAGCCACTGCTGACTTTGTTTATAATTCTGCATTTCATCCCATGTTTTCTGATGTATTCTGCTGTTCCTCGAGTTGCACAAAGTGTAAACTTTAATTTAATCAATTCTCTCGCTAAACCTATTCCTTCATCTTTATGACTATCTTTTAAGGAAATAAATGCCAATCCATCTTTAGGTAAAGAGTTAGCAGAGGCTATTTGGCTTTTAGCAAAAGCCATTCCAAAGTTTTTATCAAATCCCATTACTTCACCGGTTGATTTCATCTCTGGACCTAAAAGCAGATCACTGTTTGGAAATTTATTAAAAGGGAACACAGCTTCTTTAACTGCATACATTCCTTTAGACTTATCTTTTAAATTAAATTTAGATAATTTTTCACCAGCCATCACACGTGATGCAATTTTTGCGAAGGGTAATCCTTTTGCTTTAGATACAAATGGTACAGTTCTACTTGCTCTAGGATTAACCTCAATTACGTAAATTTCATCTTTTTTAATTGCGTATTGAATATTCATGAAACCTTTAACTTTTAGAGCTAATGCCAATTTCTTAGTTTGGTTTTCAATTTCTTTTATCAAAAACGGTTTTATAGATATAGGGGGCAAACTACATGCGGAGTCCCCAGAGTGAATACCAGCTTCCTCAATATGCTGCATTATCCCAGCAACATGAACTTGTTTTCCATCTGAGATGGCATCAATATCAACTTCCATTGCATGATCAATAAATTTATCAATTAAAATTGGATTTTCCTCTGCAGCCTTAAAAGCCTCTTCTACAAAATTTTTAAGCTGGCTTTTTTCATGAACAATTTCCATTGCTCTTCCACCTAACACATAAGAAGGTCTCACCATTAAAGGTAACCCAATTTTTTCAGAAATTTGTATTGCTTGTTTAAATGTTTTTGCTATTCCACTTTCAGCTTGTTTTAATTTAAGTTTATCTAACAAATTTCTAAATCGATCTCTGTCCTCAGCTAAATCTATAGAAGTGTACTGTGTTCCTAGAATTGGAAGTTTGTGATCGTGTAAGAATTTTGCAAGTTTTATTGGTGTTTGACCACCAAACTGTGCAATTATTCCGACAAGATTACCTTTTTTTTGTTCTTTTTTAATAATATTAAAAACATATTCTTCTTTTAAGGGTTCAAAATAAAGTCTATCACTTGTGTCATAATCAGTTGAGACAGTTTCAGGATTACAATTAATCATGATTGTTTCAAAACCAGCTTCCTTTAATGAAAAACTTGCCTGGCAGCAACAATAGTCAAATTCTATACCTTGTCCTATTCTGTTAGGACCGCCTCCTAAAATTATAATTTTTTTCTTTGAGGATGGATCTGCCTCACACTCTGAATTAATTGAGAAATTTCTTTGATATGTTGAATACATGTAAGGTGTAAACGATTTAAATTCACCTGCACAAGTATCAACTTTTTTGAAAACTGGTAAAATTTTAAGTGCTGTTCTTTTTCTTCTAACGATATCCTCAGTAGTTTTGGTCAATTCAGAGAGCTTTTTATCGGAAAAGCCAATTGATTTTACTTTATTAAACTCAGCAAAATTCTTTGGTAATCCCTTCTTTTTAATCATAATCTCAGTATCTACAATTTCTTTAATCTGTTCTAAAAACCAAGGATCAATTTTAGATAATATGAATATTCTTTTTAAATTAATTTTTTTTCGTATTGCTTCCGCAACCAAAAGAAGTTTATTTGGAATATTTTCTTTAAGTTTTTTTTCAATTTGTTTTTTATTTAGATCAAGCACTCTATCTAATCCTGAAAAACCTGTTTCAAGAGAAACCAATGCTTTTTGAAGCGACTCTTTAAAATTTCTTCCAATTGCCATTGCTTCTCCGACTGATTTCATTGAAGTATCTAATATTGCTGGAGAAGTTGAAAATTTTTCAAAAGTAAATCTTGGAATTTTTGTTACTACATAATCAATGCTAGGCTCAAAGGATGCTGGGGTAACTTTTGTAATTTCGTTTTTTAATTCATCCAACGTGTAACCAACAGCAAGTTTTGCAGCAATTTTTGCAATTGGAAAACCGGTTGCTTTTGATGCAAGTGCTGACGATCTTGAAACTCTTGGGTTCATTTCTATTACAACCATTCGTCCATTTTTTGGATTGATTGCAAATTGTACATTGGATCCACCTGTTTCCACTCCAATTTTTCTTAAGCAAGCAATGGAGGCATTTCTCATCACTTGATATTCTTTATCTGTAAGAGTCAGTGCTGGGGCAACAGTTACGGAGTCTCCTGTATGAATTCCCATTGGATCTACATTTTCAATGGAACAAATAATGATACAGTTATCTTTCTTATCTCTTACAACTTCCATCTCAAATTCTTTCCAGCCTTCTAAACATTCTTCTACCAGTACTTGGCTAACTGGAGACTCGTGAAGTCCGGTTTTAATTATTTTTAGGTAATCTTTTTTATTTTTAGCTATACCGCCTCCAAGACCTCCCAGTGTAAATGCAGGTCTTATTATTGCAGGAAGACCAATTTTTTTTAAAACTTTTGATGCTTGGTTTAAATTATTAACAATCTCAGATTTAGGTAAATCTAAACCAATATCGATCATATTTTTTCTAAATTTTTTTCTATCCTCAGCATTAGCTATTGCTTTAGAATTTGCACCTATAAGTTCGATTTTATATTTTTTTAAAACTCCTTTTTTTTTAGCTTCCATTGCAAGATTAAGCGCAGTTTGACCACCCATTGTAGGAAGAATTGCATCAGGCTTTTCTTTAATAAGTATTTTTTCTAAAACTTCTAATGTTATAGGTTCTATATAAGTTTTGTCCGCAACATCTGGGTCAGTCATAATGGTTGCAGGATTTGAGTTAATTAATATTACCTTAAAACCTTCATCTTTTAACGCTTTACAAGCTTGTGTTCCCGAGTAATCAAACTCACACGCTTGACCAATAATAATTGGTCCAGCTCCCACAACTAATATTTTTTTAATATCTTTTCTTTTTGGCATTTTTTCTCATATTGTTAATAAATTCTTGAAATAGGTAGACGCTATCCTGTGGTCCAGGGTTAGACTCTGGATGATATTGTACTGAAAATATTGGTTTGTTTTTAAGTCTTATTCCCTCAATCGTATTATCAAAAAGAGATTTATGAGTGACTTTAATTTTTTTAGGTAAAGTTTCTTCAACTACCACAAAACCATGATTTTGACTGGTGATTTCAACTTTATCGTGGATTAAATTTTTAACTGGATGATTAGCCCCTCTATGGCCCAACTTCATTTTTTTTGTTTTACCGCCCAGAGCTAAAGCTAAAATTTGATGACCTAAACAAATCCCAAATATAGGTAAATTTTTTTTGATTAGTTTATTTAGTATTTTTATTGCATATTTTCCTGTCGCCGCTGGATCGCCAGGACCATTGGACAAAAATATTCCATTTGGCTTAAGATCTAGTATTTTTTCCGCAGAAGTTTTGCACGAAACAACTGATACCTTACATTTAAAGTCTGAAAAATATCTTAAAATGTTTTTTTTTATTCCATAATCAATTGCAACTACATGAAAAAAGTTTTTTGTATTCTTTTTAAACCCTATTTCTTTTTTCCAAGTTTGAAGTCCTTTCCAAATATAGTTCTTTGGAGTTGTAACAATTTCTGCAAGATCAAGGTTTTTTAAACCACTCCATTTAATTGTTGATCTTGTTAATTTGCTAATATTAAACTTTCCATTTTTGGAGTAAGCAATTGTTCCTTTAGGTGCCCCCTTATCCCTAATAAAGTTTGTTAAACCTCTAGTGTCTAGCCCTGTAATCCCTACAATTTTATTTTTTTTAAGCCAGGTATCTAAATGTAGAAATGCTCTATAATTTGAAGGAGAGGTTATTTCTGAATTAAAGATTACTCCTCTTGTCCAGATTTTATCAGACTCCACATCCTCTTTATTGGTTCCGACATTTCCAATATGTGGGAATGTAAAATTTATAATCTGACCTGCATAAGAGGGATCTGAAATAATTTCTTGGTAACCAGTTAATGAGGTATTAAAGCAAACTTCTCCAGTTGCTTCTCCTTGATAGCCAATCCCAATCCCTTTAAAAACTTTCTTATTTTCAAGAACTAAAACGCCTGTATTAATTTGTGAATTTTTTGAGTTTGTTTTTTTTGCTTTTTTGATCAATTACAACTCATAAGTTAAAGGTTAATACAATAATTGCACTATTATCGCAACACAGATGTATTATAAAATTGTAAAAAAACAATTTTTCTTTTGAAGAATTATTTCTTTGAAGTAGATTAAAAAAATATGTCCTTAAAAGATACTATCGAAAACGAATACAAAACTGCTCTTAAATCGAAAGATAAAAATAAGATATCAACCTATAGGTTAATATTGTCATCCATTAAGGATTTAGACATAGTTAACCGATCTGGACCTAATAAAAAAGATACTGACGATGAGGACATTAAGAAACTTTTAAAAAAAATGGTTAAACAACGGGCCGAATCGATTGATATCTATAAAAAAAATAATCGAGAAGATTTGTTAGAGGTTGAGCAAAATGAATATAATATTTTAACTGGATTTTTACCAAAGCAACTTGGAGAAGAGGAAACCAAAAAAATCTGTGCAGATTTAATTGCTAGACTAGGTGCTAATTCAATAAAAGATATGGGTAAAGTAATGGGTGAGCTAAAGAAAAACCATTCGGATGAAATTGATTTTGCAAAAGCAGGCTCGACGATCAAAGATCTATTAAATAAACAATGAAATATCCAAAAGAATACCTTGATGAAATTAAGACAAGGTTGAAAGTATCAACAGTTGTCTCAAAAACAGTTTCCTTAAAAAAAAGGGGAAAGGAGTTTGTTGGCTTGTCTCCATTTAAAAATGAAAAAACACCTTCATTTACCGTAAACGATGAAAAAGAATTTTATCATTGTTTTGCAACTTCAGAGCACGGAAATATTTTTGATTTTGTTATGAAAATTCAGAATCTTAAATTTGGAGAGGCAGTAAAGCATTTGGCTCAATTAGCTGGAATGCAGCCCTATATGTTTTCAAAACAGGATGAGGAAAGAGAAAAAAAATGGAAAGAATACCAATCAATCTTTAATCAGTACGTACATTTTTATCACAGTGAACTATTAAAAAATGAGGATTATTCAATTGCAAGAGTTTATTTAAAAAATAGATCTTTAACCAAAGATGAAGTTAAAAAATTTAAAATTGGATACATAGAAAAAAATCCAAATTTCTTTGAGAAATTAAAAGATAATTATAGTGAGCAGACTTTAGTTGACACCGGTTTATTTTACTTAGATGAAAAAAAGAAAGTATATGTTGAAAGATTTAGAGGACGATTAATTTTTCCAATCAATAATATCTCAGGTCAACCAATAGCTTTAGGGGGGAGAATAATAGAAAAGGTGGATTATTTGGCTAAATATATAAATTCCCCTGAAACAAATTTTTTTAAAAAAGGGTCTAATTTATATAATTTGGATTTAGCTCGAAAACTTTCTAATAAAATAGATCATGTCTATTTAGTTGAGGGCTACATGGATGTTGTCGGTTTAAGTAAAAATGGGATTGATAATGCAGTTGCTAATCTTGGAACTTCTTTGACTGATAAACAAATTTTAACTCTTAACCAATTTTTTGATGATATTATTATCTGCTTCGATGGTGATGAAAGTGGTTATAAAGCTGCATTAAGAGCAGCGGAAAACTCTATTAAAGAATTAAAACCAGAAAAAAATATTTCATTTTTATTTTTACCAGACAAGGAAGACCCTGACAGTTATGTTAAAAAAAATGGCAAAGAAAATTTCATTGATTTTACTAAACAAAGTAAACTTTCTATCCATCAATTTATTTTTAGTCATTATAAAAAACAAACAGAAAATAATCCTTCTTCATTAGCAATTTTTGAAAAAAAATTGAGAAGTATTGCGAGTACAATCAAGGATGATTTTATAAAAAAATATGTGCTAGAGTATTTTTTAGAGAGGATTACTGAATTAACACCTTACTCTAATCAAAATAAGAAAAAGTTTTTGGTTAAAAGAACGAAATCGTTGGAAAAAACTAAAAAGTATATTAACGAAAGCCAATCATTGACTGGTGTAGAGCTCAAAGAGTTTTCTTTATTATATCTAATAATGAATAATTTGAATTTGTTACAAGCAAACATACATTTAATTGAAAATATTAAGTTATTTACTGAAGTTAACAAAAAAATATTTGAATTAATAATCGAGAAACTTAAATCTGGAGAGCAAATTACAACTGAAGATTTAAAGTTAGACAATCAATTGTTAGAAAAAATAAATAAATTTGCACCCATCAAACATATTCTTAAAAATCAAGCTATTAATAATCAAAAAACTATTGAGTTGTTAGAGGATATTTCAAGAGATTTGATGAACTACGATCTAGAGTTTAGAATTCAAGAATTAGAATCGAAGTTTTCAGTCGACATGAGTGAGACTACATTTAATGAGCTAAAAGAGCTAAAAAAAAAGCAGAATCTCAATTAATCAAGCAAATTTATTCATGGATTTTTGTAGATTTGACATTATATAAGACTTCCTAACTTTTATTGCTGTGGAAAGAATTATAACAAAATCATTCGCTAGACTAATGGGTCGAGGTATCCACAGAGGTTTTATCACCTATGAGGAGTTGAGCAAGTCTCTTGGAAAAAGAAATCTTTCTGATGATAACTTGGCTCAAGCATTCATACACATATTAGATGAAAAAGTATCTTTAGTAGAAAAAAAATCCGATTTTAAAATATTAAGAAAAAAAGAAAATTCAAATAAGGAAGACGGTAAAACAATAGAGAAAAGTGATGATCCCATTAGAATGTATTTACGTGAGATGGGTGGAGTAGAACTGCTCTCTAGAGAAGGTGAAATTGCAATCGCAAAAAGAATTGAGGCTGGAAAAGATGTGATGTTGATTGCACTCTCTCAAAGTCCAATCACTGCTCAACAATTTTTTGAATGGAATGAAAAATTAAATAAAGATGAAATATTAGTTAGGGAAATTATTGATATAGATACCAATTATATGGAAGATGAATCAACTGGTCCAAGTGCAAAACAAAAAAATGCTGGTGAGACTGATAAGGAAGAAGGTTCTTCAGATGAGGAAGATGATTTTAATCCTACTCTTGCCGCTATGGAGAGTGAAATCAAACCTAAAGTTTTAAAGACTGTAAATACTCTTACTAAAGAATATACAAAATTAATTAAATACCAAAAAGAAAAATTAGAATGCGTATTAAATTCAGAAAATTTTTCACCATCAAAGATCAAAGGTTATGAAAAAATTGTAAATGATATTTTAGAAAATATTAAATCTCTTCAATTATCTCCGTCAGTTTTAGAGGAGTTAGTCCAAAAACACTATATAGAAAATAAGAAAATTATATCTTTAGAGGGAAATCTACTAAGACTTGCTATAAACGACAAAATTCCAAGAAATGAATTTATTAAGTTCTATATTGGAAATGAAATTAATCCTAATCTAAAAAAATTTTTGGATACTAACAATACTTGGAAACAATTTTTTATTAAGAACAAAGATGAATTCAAAAATATTAGAGAGAGATTAATTGAAATTAGTGAAAAGCTTGGAATTTCAGTAACAGATTTTAAAAAACTTGTAAGTAGGGTGCAAAAGGGAGAAAAAGAGTCACGTATTGCAAAAAAAGAGATGGTTGAAGCTAATTTAAGATTGGTTATTTCAATTGCAAAAAAGTATACAAATAGAGGTCTACAATTCTTAGATTTAATTCAAGAGGGTAATATTGGCTTAATGAAAGCTGTGGACAAGTTTGAATACAGAAGAGGATATAAGTTTTCAACTTATGCTACCTGGTGGATTAGACAAGCGATTACCAGATCAATTGCTGATCAGGCTAGAACAATTCGTATTCCTGTACACATGATTGAAACAATTAATAAGATTGTAAGAACTCAAAGATTAATTTTGAGTGAATTTGGAAGAGAAGCTACACCAGAGGAGCTTGCCAAGAAACTTAGAATGCCATTAGATAAAGTGAGAAAGGTTTTGAAAATTTCAAAAGAACCTGTTTCACTAGAAAAACCAGTTGGTGACGAGGAAGATAGTAGTTTAGGAGATTTTATTGAGGACACAAAAGCACTGGCCCCACTTGAACAAGCTATCAAGTCAAATCTTGGAGAGGCAACAACAAAAATTTTATCTACTCTGACGCCAAGAGAGGAAAGGGTTTTAAGAATGAGATTTGGAGTTGGTATGAATACTGACCATACTCTAGAAGAAGTTGGTTTGCAGTTTTCAGTGACAAGAGAGAGAATTAGACAAATTGAAGCTAAAGCTCTCAGAAAATTAAAGCATCCTAGTAGATCAAAACAGCTGAAGAGTTTCTTGGAAAGTTAAGACTGGGCCGTTAGCTCAATAGTAGAGTACTGCATTGACATTGCAGGGGTAGTTGGAGCGTAACCAACACGGCCCACCATTACAAAATTATCTTTAATTGATAACTTTATTGAAATAATGTAATTAACATTTTGTTTTGGGCCTGTAGCTCAGTTGGTTAGAGCAGTACACTCATAATGTATTGGTCCCAGGTTCGAGTCCTGGCGGGCCCACCAAATTAAGTAAAATCAACGTTTAGAAATTTAAGTTTCTCAAAATTTTAGCAAAAAACCCTCTAAAAATATTTTCATTGTATACCAAATTGAGTCCAAACGTTTCTAGCAATGTACTGGTCTATTCACTTAGGTTTTGTTACAATTTTATTAAATGTTATAGAGGTGTTGATTTAAAAAAGTATAAAGATAAAATCAGCCGTTATACTAACGACTTTCCACATTTAAATGAAAATGGAGAGGTTATTTAATGAAAAAACTTTTAGGGATCGTGGTTCTAGGTTTGCTGTTGAGTGGAAACTCTAACGCTTGTGAAAAAGAGGATTTCATAAAATATATATCAGCAGGTAAAAACAAATGTATAGCAATTTTAAATTTAGGAAAGATTGAAAAGGGTAAAAAAAACTTAATAGTATTTCTTCATGGTGATGGTAGTCCTAATTCTCCAAGACCAGGAATACCCAAAAAAAGTCAAATTAGATTTGCAAAAGAATTAATAAACGAGAATAACAACATTTTTCTTTTTGCAAGACCTGGTTACTTTATTAGAGAAAGAGGTAGTAGTGAAGAGGATAGATATTCATCAGGACCTCGTAACGCTATAAAGAGTACAGTAGTAAATTATGATTGGAAAAATTTTCAAATACTAGCACCTGCATTACAAAATCTTAAAAAATATTATAAACCAAAAAAACTAATTTTAATTGGTCATTCTGGAGGAGCTTATCAGGGAGGTACTATTCATGGAAAAGTACCCGGATTAGTTGATATAAATATTTTGATCTCTTGCCCGTGTGACTGGGAAATTAGAAAAAAACTAAGCAACGGTAAAAAATGGGAAACCAAATCTCAATTGAAAGAATTAAAAAAAAACTCACCAAGTTTCAATTATAAAGATATAGATTTAAAATCTCTTAATATATTAATTGTTGGAAAAGATGATAAAAATACAGCTCCAGGAGTTTCAAAATATTATTATGATTTACTTAAAAAGAAAAAACTACAAGTTAAGCTGCATATTATTGATGGAGGTCATGGATTAAGGTCTATGCCAACAATTGGATCTATAATTAAAGAATATATAAACTAATGAAAAAATTTTTAGGGATCGTAGTTCTGGGTTGTTGTGGATTATTCCAGTATCAGCTGGTGAAAGATTTATTCCTTTAGAGCTTTTTACTGGCGGTGAAATAAGAAAAGATACAGAAATTAAATTTACAAGTGCTAATTTGGTATTTGGAGAAAAGAAAAGAAAAAAAATTGTTGGACCTGAGGATTGGAAAAATCCTCAAACTGGAAAAACAATAAAGGTTTATAAAAGAACAAGAAAAGGTCAAAGCGGATTAAAAACACAGTTATTTACAGTCACTAATGATGGACAGTGTATAGGTAGAGTTTGGGATAGTAGACGCGGAGGAAGAATAATAGAAAATGGATGTAAATTTCCTTTAGGGATCTGGAAAAAAGGTGAGACTAGATCATTTAAAGGTTCTTCTGGTGGCAAGCCAAGAAAAATAGAATTGACTATTTTAAAATTAGGAAAGAAGCAGAAAGATAAAGTAAAATTTAATTGGAAACTTTATGATGGAAGTGGAACATTAATGGATGACAATGATTATACTTTTTCCCCTGGAAAAGCTATGATTAAGCTGAATGATAAAAAATTATAAAAAAGTACACTTAAATTTTCCTAATTTAACTTTTTCATTGTATTCCAAATTGTGTACAGGATGACAATAAAGTACAATAAACCAATTGTTATAATATTAATTTAAGTCCTTTCAGGTCTCTCATAATGTATTGGTCCAAGGTTCGAGTCCTGGCGGGCCCACCAAATTGTATTAATTTTGGGAAAATTCTTTAAGTGTTTTAAAAAGAGCATTTATATCTCCATCATTAGAATTTAAAATTGACGAAAATTCCTCTTTTTGAGTTCTTGCTAAACTTAATCCCTCAATAATTAGATCCCTAAT
>CACEOF010000010.1 GCA_902561095.1 uncultured Pelagibacteraceae bacterium
CTTTCAGTAAACCTAACAAAGTGTTTATGAATAAACTCATTTTTTCTAAAATAAATTTTGATACAGCTGATATAAATAAATATTTCCTAACTGTTTTAATATTCGTTATTTCTCTTTTTTCATTAACAATTTTGTTATCATTGAGTAATATTGAATTTGAAAATTCGTTTAAATTGGCAGTATTAACCTTAATGAATACAGTGAATTCATCTGCTTACGGAATTAGTGATTTTGATTTTCAAAATTTGCATTTTTTTACTAAATACTTTCTTATTATTTTTATGATTATAGGTAGAGTTGAATTTTTATCCTTGTTATTGATAGCTAAAAAATTCCTTTTTAAATATTAATTTAGTATTATAACAGTATCATAATAATTGTGCGCCCTTAGCTCAGCTGGATAGAGCATCGGTTTTCTAAACCGAGGGTCGGAGGTTCGAATCCTCCAGGGCGCGCCATCTTGTTCATTTTAGGTCATAATTATCCAGAAATTTATCTTGATGGTAAATATTTATCATGCTTAAATTATGAATATTCAAAAGTAATTTTGAATTATTTGTTAACAAATAAAAACAAAAGGAAGAATAATGTTTAAATACTTAAAACAATTAACTTCTTTAGTAGCAATGGTTGCTGTGTTGTTTACTTTTACAACAGAAACTATGGCTGCTAAAAAATCTAAGACACTTAAAAATACTCAAAAAAAGGGTTTTGTAAGATGTGGAGTATCTCAAGGTCTTCCAGGATTTTCTAACGCTGATGCTGCAGGAAATTGGACTGGTATAGATGTTGATGTATGTAGAGCAGTAGCTGCTGCGGTACTAGGTGATGCAAGCAAAGTAAAGTTTACACCATTAAGTGCTAAAGAAAGGTTTACAGCTTTAACCTCTGGTGAGATTGATATCTTGTCAAGAAACACAACTTGGACTCTTTCTAGAGATGCAGATATTGGACTTACGTTCGTAGGTGTGAACTTCTATGATGGTCAAGGTTTCATGGTTAGAAAAAGTTCTGGTATTACTTCAACGAGCCAATTCAAAAATGGTATCTCAGCTTGTACTAACATTGGTACAACAACTGAGTTAAACATGAGAGACTTCTTTAACTCTAGAGGAATTTCTTATGAGCCAGTTGCTTTTGAAAAAGCTGACGAAGTCGTAGCTGCTTATGATGCTGGTAGATGTGATACTTACACTACTGACAAATCAGGTTTAGCTGCACAAAGAACTAAAATGTCTAATCCAGATGAGCACATTGTGTTACCTGAAACTATTTCAAAAGAGCCATTAGGCCCTGTTGTAAGACAAGGTGACTCAGTATGGGAAGATATCGTAAGATGGTCTTTGAATACTATGATCGAAGCTGAGGAGTATGGAATTACTTCCTCAAATGCAGACATGATGAAAACTTCAGATAACCCAGCAATTAAAAGATTGGTTGGTGCTGAAGGTGAGATGGGTGCAGCATTTGGTCTAGATAATGATTGGAACTATAGAATTATCACACAAGTAGGTAATTATGGTGAGAGTTATAAAAGAAATATAGCTGACACTGGAATCCTACCAGACAGAGGTCCAAATGAGTTATGGACTAAAGGTGGAATTTTATACGTACCGCCTGCAAGATAATTGTAAATTAAAACAATTTTAAAAGGGCTAGATTTATCTAGCCCTTTTTTTAATATTAAATATATTCCTCCTAATGAAGCTTAAAAAAATTCTTCCTCAAGCAATAACATTACTCGTTGTTATTTTAATCTTTGGTTTTTTTACCATGAATGCACAATTAAACATGGAAAACAGAGGGATAGATTTTGGATATGGATTTTTATCCCAAGAGTCTTCATTTGATGTTCAATTTTCATTAATTGAGTATAGTGGATCAGATAGTTATGCAAGAGCATACTTAGTAGGTCTTTTAAATACTTTATTAGTATCTATTTTAGGAATAATCTTATGTACAATACTCGGTGTTATAGTTGGCATAGCGAGACTTTCTCCCAATTATTTAATTAGAACTACAGCTGCCTGGTATGTCGAATTTTTTAGAAACATTCCACTTCTTTTACAAATTTTCTTTTGGTACTATGCTGCTCTTAGAGCATTACCATTACCTCAAGATGCAGAAGCTATTTTTGGTGTCTCATACTTAACAATAAAAGGTTTTTATACACCATCTTTAATTTGGGAAAATTTAGATATTTTTATTTATTCAGTTATTGCTGCAATAATTGCAATTATATTTGTAAGAATTCAAGCTAAAAAACTCAGAGAAAATGTTGGTAAACATTTACCAGTATTAAATATTTCAATAGCTATTCTTTTTGTATTACCACTTCTAACATTTTTATTTGGTGGTGTTAATGTTGGTTATGAAACACCAGAGCTTAAACAATTAGCAAAAACTTCATTTAAGTTTGAAGGTGGTTTAAGTATACCCCCAGAATTATTGTCATTAGTAATAGCTTTATCACTTTATACAGCAACATTTGTTGCTGAATGTGTAAGAGCGGGTATTCAGGGTGTTGGAAAAGGACAAAGAGAAGCCGCATCATCTATCGGTTTAAATAGAAAGCAAGTTTTAAATTTAATTATTATGCCTCAAGCACTGAGAATAATAATTCCTCCAACAACAAATCAGTATTTGAATTTAACAAAAAATTCATCCTTAGCTGCTGCTATCGCGTATCCTGATTTAGTTTTAGTTTTTGCAGGAACAGCTCTAATGCAAACTGGAAAAGCAATTGAGATTGTCTCAATAACAATGCTTACATATTTAACTTTAAGTTTATCAATATCATTTTTCATGAATTGGTATAACGCTAAAATTGCAATTGTAGAAAAATAATGAGTACATTAAATTTATTAAGACCCTCAAAAGACAATTTACAAAGCAATTTGTATTTAGGATCTTTTTTAGTTGGAATTTCTATTTTGGATGTATTTCTCAATTCATTTTTAAAGTTAAACATTACTTCTTTTTTACCATCAATTATAAGTATAGTTTTACCTTTTTTATTAGGAATGTTTGGTTTTCATTTAATGAGGATTGAATTTTCAGGAATAAAAAACCTAGATAGGTTAAATAAAAATATTAATACAAATAATTTTAATGCTGCTTTAACTTTACTAATCATTTTTTTAATTATTAAAGCAATACCTCCTGTAATCAGTTGGATGATTTTGGATGCAAATATTTCAGGTGATTCAAAAGATGCATGTACAGGATCAGGTGCTTGTTGGACTTATATAAAAGTTTGGTTCAAAAGGTTTATGTATGGGATGTATCCCAACGAACATATTTGGAGAGTAAACTTAGCATTTATTTTTTTAGTCGTTTTGGCTTTTGTTGGTTTTGTTACTCCACAAAAGTATAGAAACCTTTTAACATTATATTACGTTGTAATATATCCAATCATTGCCTTTATATTAATTTATTATTTAATATCTGGTGGTGAATTTGGTTTAGAATGGGTTGAAACAGGCGCTTGGGGTGGTTTATCTTTAACTTTTATTGTTTCTTTTTTTAGTTTAATTTTTTGCTTTCCTTTGGGAATGGCTCTTGCTTTAGGAAGACGAACTGAGTTACCAATAGTAAAATATGTATCGGTTGGTTTTATAGAATTTTGGAGAGGTGTGCCTTTAATTACAGTTTTATTTATGTCATCTGTAATGTTTCCAATGTTTTTGCCTGAAGATTTTTTCATGGATAAACTTGTAAGGGTGATTATTGCTATTTCTTTATTTGAGGCAGCTTATGTTGCAGAAGTTATTAGAGGTGGTCTACAAGCTCTTCCTAGAGGTCAATACGATGCAGCAAAGTCTTTAGGTATGGGTTATTGGAAAATGCATATTTTTGTAATATTACCACAAGCACTGAAATTAGTTATACCAGGAATGGCAAATACATTTTTAGCATTAGTGAAAGACACACCTTTGATTTTTGTAGTAGGTTTAGCAGAACTTGCTGGAATGTTGCAAATGGCTAAAACAAATCCAAAATGGTTAGGTTACGCAATGGAGGGCTATGTTTTTGCAGCGATAATTTTCTGGATTATTTGTTATGCTATGAGTAAATATAGCTATAATTTAGAACTCAAATATAAAACTGATAGGTAGCAAATGTCTGAAGCAATTATACAAATCAAAGATGTGAACAAGTGGTTTGGTGATTTTCAAGTTCTAAGTGGAATTAATCTTGAGGTAATGCCAAAAGAGAAAATTGTTGTTTGTGGACCATCTGGATCTGGAAAATCCACCTTAATTAGATGTATAAACCGACTAGAAGAACATCAAGAGGGTAACATCATTATTGATGGTACTGAAATTTCAGAAGATACTAAAAATATTGAACAAGTAAGAGCTGAAGTTGGTATGGTTTTTCAACAATTTAATTTATTTCCACATTTATCTATTCTAGACAATTGTACTCTTGCACCTATTTGGGTTAAAAAATTACCTAAGAAAGAAGCTGAAGAATTAGCATTAAAACATTTAGAAAGAGTGCAAATATTAGACCAAGCTCAAAAATTTCCAGGTCAACTATCTGGTGGTCAACAGCAACGTGTTGCAATTGCAAGAGCTTTATGCATGGAGCCAAAAATTATGTTATTTGATGAGCCAACATCAGCATTAGACCCTGAAATGATTAAAGAGGTTCTAGATGTAATGGTAAATTTAGCAAATCAAGGTATGACAATGATTGTTGTTACACATGAAATGGGATTTGCTAAGGAGGTGGCAGACAGTATGATATTTATGGATGAAGGAAAGATAGTAGAAAAGGCCGATACTAAGGAGTTTTTTGCTAATCCTAAAAATGAGAGAACTAAGCTATTTTTAAGTCAAATTTTATAAAAAACATAAATACTAGACTAATCATTTATATAATAAATCAAGCTTAATATATGTTTTTATTAGAAACTTATGCTTGACAGGTTTTAAAATTAACTAAAAACCTAATGAAATATAAAAATTTTTCTGTTGCAGGGGATTTAAATATTCTGTTGAATGAGGCTTTAAAATTTAATTAAGAGGGGTCTTAATGGAAGATAATTTCAACAAACACTTAGGCAATAAGCTTAAGCTAAGAAGATTAGCCTTAGGTTTAACACAGACTAAAGTAGCAAAAGCAATCAACGTAACATTTCAACAAATTCAAAAATACGAAAAAGGTACTAATGGAGTAAGTTCAATTAGATTATTGCAACTATCAAATTATTTAAAGGTTCCAATTAATTATTTCTTCGAAGATTTTTCAGAATATTTAATTAATTTAGAAAAATCCCAAGAAAGTCATATGAATGTGAATTATAATTTTTTAACAAAATTATATTCTGAGTTAACAGCTGACCAAAAATTAAAATTTAATAAATCTTTACAGATTTCTTCAGTTGGAATTACAAAAACTGGCTAAATTAAAATTTAGTTAAGATCAGTAAATAAATTTTATATTTTCCTATTTTATTTTTTTAGTCTAAAACTTTTTTGGCTCCTCGGGCAGGACTCGAACCTGCGACCAATTGATTAACAGTCAACTGCTCTACCAACTGAGCTACCGAGGAATGTAAAAAGCAACTTACTTTTTTTTATAACTAAAACAAGATCTATTTTGGAGGCAACGCCCGGAATCGAACCGGGATACAAGGATTTGCAATCCTCTGCGTAACCATTCCGCCACGTTGCCATCTTATTTTTTGACTTATAGCTACAGATGCCTTTTTATATTAAATATTTTTCATTAGTCTATTAAATAACGATATAAATTGATTATTGTTAATTTGGATTATTAAATTATAAACTTTAAAATCCATGAGTAACGATAAATATATACATTCTGATGTTGAAGATAGAATTTATTCTTATTGGGAAAAAAATGGTCTTTTTAAACCTAAAGAAAATTCTAAAAAATTTTCTATAGTAATACCTCCTCCAAATGTAACTGGCAGTCTTCATATGGGTCATGCTCTAAATAATTCTATTCAAGATTTATTAGTTCGTTATCATCGAATGAATAATTATGAGACCTTATGGCAACCAGGAACGGATCATGCAGGAATTGCTACGCAAGCTTTAGTTGAGAAAAAACTTAGTTCTGAAAAAATTGATAAAAATGAAATTGGTAGAGAAAAATTCATTGAAAAAGTATGGGAGTGGAAAGACCAGTACGGTGATATTATTATTAATCAATTGAAAAAACTTGGTTGTTCCTGTGATTGGTCCAGAAATGCCTTCACGATGGACGAAAATTTATCAAAATCAGTAATAAAGGTTTTTGTTGATCTATATAATAAAGGTTTAATTTATAAGGATAAAAAATTAGTAAATTGGGATACTGTTTTAAAAACAGCTATTTCAGATTTAGAAGTTGATCAAAGAGAAGTAAATTCAAAAATTTATTATATTAAATATCCAATTGATGGAACGGATCAATTTATAACAATTGCAACCACAAGACCTGAAACAATGTTGGGTGACACTGCTATAGCTGTTAATCCAAAAGATGACCGTTTTAAATCTTATGTTGGTAAAACTGTTACAATCCCAATTGTTGGCAGAAAAATAAAAATTATAGAAGATGATTATGCAGATCCTGAACAAGGAACAGGTGCTTTAAAAATAACTCCAGCACATGACTTTAATGATTATGATGTAGGTCAAAGAAATAATCTGGAAATTATAAATATTTTTACTGAAGCAGGAAAAATAAATGAAAACGCTCCAAAACATTACGTAGGTCTTGATCGCTCTGAAGCAAGAAAACAAATTTTAAAAGAGCTTAAAGAAAAAGAATTTTTTGTAAAAGAAGAGAATATTAAAAATAAAGTTCCTTACGGAGATAGATCTAATTCAATAATTGAACCTTTTTTAACAGAACAATGGTTTGCTGATGCTGGAAAATTATCAGTAAAAGCAAAAGAGGTAGTTAATTCAAAAAAAACTAATTTCTTTCCTGAAAATTGGTCAAAAACTTATTTTCAATGGATGAACAACATTGAACCTTGGTGTATTTCAAGACAACTTTGGTGGGGACATCAAATACCTGCTTGGTACGGACCTGATGAAAAAATTTTTGTTGCATACAATGAAGATGAAGCAAAACAATTAGCTAATAAACATTATGGTAAAGATGTAGAATTAAATAGAGATCCTGATGTGTTAGATACATGGTTTTCTTCTGGCCTTTGGCCATTTGCAACACTTGGATGGCCTGATGATAAAAAATTTGTCGAGAAGTTTTATCCAACATCAGTTTTAGTAACTGGTTTTGATATCATTTTCTTTTGGGTTGCAAGAATGATTATGTTTGGAACTGAATTTTTAAACAAAGAACCTTTTAAAGATATTTATGTTCATGCTTTAGTTAGAGATGAAAAAGGACAAAAAATGTCTAAATCCAAAGGAAATGTTATTGATCCCTTAGAACTAATTGAAAAATATAGTGCAGATGCTTTAAGATTTACGCTTCTATCAATGGCTTCACCAGGGACTGATGTCAAACTTTCTGAAGATAGAGTTAAAGGTTATAGAAACTTTTTAAATAAACTATGGAATGCTAATAATTTTTTAATTACCAATGAATGTGATTTTAAAAATACAGATCAAATTCCAGAGTTAAAAGTTAATATTAATAAATGGATATATTCTGAGTTAGCAGAAACTACTAATAAAATAGTTAAAAACTTAGAAGATTATAGATTTGATGAAGCTGCAAAAAATGCTTATCAATTTACATGGCATTCTTATTGTGATTGGTACTTAGAGCTTTCTAAAACAATTCTTTTTTCAGAAGATGAAACTGCTAAAGAAGAGGTAAGAAGAGTTTCAGCTTACGTATTCAAGCAAATACTAGTATTACTTCATCCATTTATCCCATTTGTTACTGAAGAAATTTGGCTGAAAAATAAATTTGATAATTCGGGCAATGACTTTCTAATGTTTAAAAATTGGATATCTGCAAAATCAACTAAAGATTCACACACAGATCAGGTAGAAAACATAATTAACATAATATCTGAGCTAAGATCCTTTAAAAATGAGCTAAATGTAAGCCCTGGTTCATTTATAGATATCTCAATTAACAATATAAACAAAGATCAAAAGCAGTTTATTAGTTCAAATGAAATAATTCTTAAAAAGTTAGGTCGAATAAACAATATCCTTAGTGATGATTTAGACAAACCGGCTGCAACAATGGTCGTTTCAGGTGATTTATTTAAGATCTATTTTGATAAGGATGTTGATTTAAAGTTAATAAAAGAAAATTTAACTAGTAAACAAGAACGATTAGAACAAGAGATGCATAAGATATCTCAAAGACTAGCAAATAAAAGTTTTGTTGATAGGGCACCAAAAGATATTGTTGAACAAGAAAAAACTAATTATAATAATTTAAAGAACGATGTTGATAAGATATCGATAACAATAAAGGGTATATAATGGCAAAATTTAACAAGAAGAAACTTCCAAGCAGACATACATCATTAGGAGCAGATAGAGCTCCACATAGATCATTTTATTATGCAATGGGAGAAACTGAGAAAGATGTAGCAAAACCCTTTATTGGTGTGGTTTCTACATGGAATGAGGCTGCTCCTTGTAACATAGCACTAATGAGACAGGCTCAATCTGTTAAAAAAGGTGTTAGATCAAATGGAGGAACTCCAAGAGAATTTTGTACCATCACTGTTACTGATGGAATTGCTATGGGTCATGAAGGAATGAAATCTTCCTTGATCTCAAGAGAGGTTATTGCAGACTCAGCAGAGTTAACAGTCAGAGGCCATTGTTATGATGCATTAGTTGGTATTGCAGGATGTGATAAATCTTTACCAGGTTTAATGATGTCGATGGTTAGATTAAATGTTCCAAGTGTTTTTATTTACGGAGGTTCAATTCTTCCAGGAAAATATAAAGGTAAAGACGTAACAGTTGTTGATGTATTTGAAGCTGTTGGAAAACATTCATCGGGTAAAATGTCAGCTGCAGAACTTAGAAAATTAGAATTAGTTGCTTGTCCTAGTGCAGGTGCTTGTGGGGGTCAATTTACTGCAAATACTATGGCATGTGTATCTGAGGCTATTGGATTAGCATTACCATACTCAGCTGGAACTCCAGCTCCATACGAAGAAAGAGATAAGTATGCTAAAGAAAGTGGCAAAATGGTTATGCAACTTTTAAAAAAACAAATTAAGCCAAGAGATATCGTAACCAGAAAAGCTTTAGAAAATGCTGCAACAATAGTTGCTGCAACAGGTGGATCAACTAATGCTGGATTACATTTACCAGCAATTGCAAATGAAGCAGGAATAAAATTTGATTTAATGGACGTTGCTAAAATTTTTAAAAGAACTCCTTATCTTGCTGATTTAAAACCAGGTGGAAAATATGTAGCAAAAGATATGTGGTTAGCAGGTGGTGTGCCAATGTTATTAAAAACTTTATATGAAGGTGGCTACATTCATGGTGATTGTATGACTGTTACTGGAAAAACAATGAAGGAAAATTTAAAAAATATTAAATTTAACCCTAAACAAAAAGTAATGAGATCTTATAAAGATCCATTATCACCTACAGGAGGTGTAGTTGGTCTAAAAGGTAACTTAGCGCCAGATGGAGCAATAGTAAAAGTTGCTGGATTAGCTAAATTACAATTTACTGGAAAAGCAAGATGTTTTGATAATGAAGAAAGTGCAATGAAAGCAGTTCAAAGCAAAAAGTATAATGATGGTGATGTAATTGTAATTAGATACGAAGGACCAGTTGGTGGTCCTGGCATGAGAGAAATGTTATCTACAACAGGTGCAATCTACGGACAAGGTAAAGGAGAGAAAGTAGCTCTTATCACTGATGGAAGGTTCTCTGGAGCCACCAGAGGCTTCTGTGTCGGTCATGTGGGCCCTGAGGCTGCCCTAGGAGGTCCTATAGGCCTTTTACGTAATGGAGATATCATTGATATCGATGCCAAAAAAGGAACTATCAATGTCAGACTTTCCAAAAAAGAATTAGCTTCAAGAAAAAGGCAATGGAGAGCTAGAAAATCTGATTTTGGATCTGGTACTTTATGGAAATATGCTCAAACTGTTGGTCCAGCCTTTTTAGGCGCACCAACACACCCAGGTAAGAAAAAAGAAGTTAAGGATTATTCAGAGATTTAATGAAAATTCGTCCAGTCATTTTATGTGGAGGTGCTGGAACTCGACTTTGGCCAAATTCTAAAAATCATCAAGCAAAACAATTTATTGATTTTGGTAATTGGACTTTACTAGGAAAAACTTTAGAGAGAACAAAAGCATCTATTTATGATGCACCAATTATCAGCACTAATAAGAAATATTTAAAAGAGGTAAAAAAACATCTTAAAAAAAATAAGATTAAAAAATATAAAATTGTTTTAGAACCTGCAAAAAGAAATACAGCTCCTGCTATTTTAAGCACTGCTTTAATAAAAGATATTCCTAACAATCAATCGTTAATGTTTTTTACAGCAGACCATTTGATTGAAAAAATGAGCGTTTTTAATAAAGCCATTAACAAAAATAAGACAAAATTAACTGACCAAAATATTTTCATATTTGGAATTAAACCAACCTCACCATCAAGTGAATATGGATATTTTGTAACCAAAAAAATTAAAGGAAATATTAATAAAGTAACAAAATTCATAGAAAAACCTAAAGAAAGTAGAGCAAAACAAGTAATTAAACAAAAAGGTTATTGGAATTCAGGAATGTTTTTTCTTCGAAAAGATTCAATAATTAGTAACTTTAAAAAATATAATCCAAGTATTTACAGAAATTGTTTAAATTCAGTTAATAAAGCAAAGTATAAAGCTAGTACCTATTATTTAAATAAAGCTTCATTTATAAAAGCCACTGCTAAATCTTTTGATTATGCAATTTTAGAAAAAACAAAACAAATCAATGCAATTAAATTAGATATCCCTTGGTCAGATCTTGGTAGTTGGAAAGAAATATTAAAGATGTATGACAAAAATAAAAACAAATTAGTTAAGAAAAAAAATATTTTCCATCGTCCCTGGGGGAAATATACAAATTTATTCAATGGTAAAGAGTTCTTGATTAAAGAATTATTTGTTAAACCAAAAGGAATATTAAGTTTACAGAAACATCATCATAGAGCTGAACATTGGCTAGTTACACAAGGAAATCCCAAGATAACTTTAAATAAAGATAGTTTTATAAAAAAACCAAATGAACATATATTTATACCACTACAATCAATACATAGAATTCAAAACCCTGGAAAAAAACCTGTTAAAATAATGGAAGCTCAAATAGGATCAATACTTAAAGAAACTGACATTGTTAGATATCAAGATGTTTATGGTAGAGCTAAATAATAAAAATGCTTAAAAAAATTAAAAATTTTTTTTTGACATTAGTTAAAATAAACGAAATTAATTTATCTAAATCAAAAATTATTTTTTATTCTGAAGATAAAAATTATCAAAAATTTTCTTATCCTTTAATAGAATATTTTTCTCAGAAATTTCCTAACGAAATCTATTATGTTTCATCTGATCTAAATGATTTTATTAATAATTTAAAAGTTAAGAATGTATATCTAGAAAGTAATTTTTTGTTAAGATATTTCTTTACATTAGTTAAAACAGATAACTTATTTATGACTCTTACAGATTTAGATAATTCAATTATTAAAAGAAACAAATTTGTTAAAAATTATGTTTACTATTTTCATGGAGCAGTAAGTACAACAAAGATATATACAAATTCAGCATTTGATAATTATGATACAATATTATGTAATGGTGAATATCAAATCAGAGAAATTAGACAAAGAGAATATTTAAATAATCTAAAAAAAAAAAAATTAATTAGAAGTGGTTTTTTTTATTTCGATTTTTTAAAAAAAAAAACGAATACTCTTATTAATGATAAAACTGAAATTTTAGTAGCCCCATCATGGAATATTAATAAAACTAATTTTATTAATGAGGATTTTGAAAAAATCATTAAAATATTATTAAAAGCTGGCTTTATAGTAAGATTTAGACCTCATCCAGAAACCATAAAGAGATCATATAAACTTATGTTACGATATAAAGAAATGTTTCATGGGAAAAATTTTATATACGATGACGACCCAAGTAATATCACAGCGCTAAATAATTCAAAGTGTTTAATTACTGATAATTCAGGTATAGCAATCGAATGTTCTTTAATTTTTAGAAAACCAGTTATTTATTATGAAAATTTTGAAAAAATTCATAATACGCAATTTAACAGTTACAAAAATTTAGTACCAATGGAAGATCTTGTTAAAGAAAAATTTGGTTTTTTATTTAATAAAAATCAAATTGAAAATATTTCTAATATAGTTAACAACTGTGCCTATACACTAGACGAAAAAATTATTGATAATTTTTTAAATAATAATTTTTATAATCAAAATCAAACTATCAAATATTTAGATAAAAAACTTAACGAAATTTTGA
Organism: uncultured Pelagibacteraceae bacterium; assembly: GCA_902561095.1. GTDB lineage: Bacteria > Pseudomonadota > Alphaproteobacteria > Pelagibacterales > Pelagibacteraceae > Pelagibacter. The sequence continues at coordinate 12,478 of CACEOF010000010.1, forward strand.
TCTAATTAATAAGTAATAAAACAATACTTATCATTTGGTAGATAACTAATATTTATATTTTATTTATTAAACCATTGATTATGATCTTTAACAGCTCTTTCCAAATTTTTTTCAGTAATCATTGATATTTGTTGTAAACTTTCACCCGAAATTCTACCTCCTATTCTCAAAACAACTATTTTACCTTTACCATAAAAATTATGTTTTTTATTAGGTTTTATATAAATAGAATCTTGAGGGTTTAGAGTAACTACAAAATTATCTAAATTAATTTTTACCTTATCATCACTTATATTATAAATATATTGGTGAGTTGGGACTTCTAAAAAAATATTATTTTTTTTATTTCTTAAAATTGTAATTTCGTATGCTCTAGAATATGGTAATTGAGATGTATTTGTAAGTTCTACAATCTGGTAATTTGAACTTTTTTTATCTGGATAGAACCATTTCTTACTGTTTTTATATGTTTGAATTTTTACACTATTATTTTTTCTAGGGGGCATAAGGTCTCTAGTATTTAGATTTAAAAATGATGCAATTTTTACAATTATCTTATGTTGAGGAACTTTTTTTTGTGTTTTCAACTTTTTCAAATTATTTTTTATTTCTCTCTGAAGTACATCTATAGTGGTTGATGAATTATCTAAAAATTTATTCAAATTTGACCAAAAATAATTGCCGCTTGTTTTATTATTTATTCTATACTTTTTGGCAAGATTAATACCGATTGCAGATATTTCATTTAAAGTTTCATTATCAATTTTGTCAGAGTAGGTTAAAGCTAATATTTTACCTAATACATTTTTCTTATTTTTTCTTGTAGTAAATGAATGTTGAATATAAGGGCTTATATACATTGAGTCACCAGTATTCATTTTGCTAATTTTTTTTTTACCATTTTGATAATAATAAAAATTAACAGGGCCTATGAAATAAGTAAATTGATGTAAAAAATGTCCATTATTGAATTTTACATTTTTGTTGTTTGCATAATTATTTTCCACCACCATAAGTTCTGTAATAAGCTCAGGTTTAAAAGGTGAAAGTTTACTCATAACCGTATCTTTATATAAATAATATGGTTTGCCGCCTCTATGCATAATTCTAGATGATTGATTAGATTTAAAAGATCTCATCAATTTAAAATCGTTTTTTGTATCATCTTCGAATGTGAAAAAGTCTCCAAAATTAACTGGCCAAATTTTTACGGCCTTTTTAATAAGATTAAAATCCATTGAATTCTTTCCACTTAGTATATTTGAAATTTTATTTTTACTTATCTGCAAATCTTTTGCTGCGTCTTCAGGCCTTCTTTTTAAATCATTTAAAATTTTTCTAAATTTTATATTTGATATCATTTGCAATAGTGTATTTTACAAGAATGTATACATTAAAAAATATAAAAAAACCCATAGTTTTTGTTCCGATGAGTGCAGATTTATTTCATCATGGTCACATAAATATACTATTAAAAGCTAAAAGATATGGTTCAGTTGTTGTTGGTTTGATGACCGATCTTGGTATAAAAAGTTATAAGAAACGAAAGCCGTTAATTAAATTTAAAAATAGAAAACAGATTTTAGATCAGCTTAAGTGTGTAGATAAAACTATTCCTATTAATGGATTACAATACGTAAAATATGCAAAGTATTATAAATTTGAATACTTTGTACACGGAGATGACTGGAGAAAAAATGTTCAGTCTAAAGAACGTCTAGCATTAATTAAAATAATGAAGCAATGGAAAGGTAGAGTTTTGGAGTTTAAATATACACAAGATATTTCGTCATCAAAAATAAAAAAAAAAATGAAAAATAATGGAAGCTCAAATAGGATCAATACTTAAAGAAACTGATATAGTTAGATACCAAGATTTTTATGGACGTGTGAAATAGATTAAGCTGCTTTTAAAATATTAAATTTTCTTTCCGAAGACGAAACAACTATTTTTTTGTGCTCACCGAAATTATCACCATCAATTTGTACAGGTATGGAATTGCCCAGACCATCAAATTTAATTTCATTTACATGTATAGTAATCACAGATTTAGATTTATCCAAATTTCCATATACAGCTATTAAATAGATATAATAAAGTAATTTATATCTTTTTAGATCCTTAAAAATATAGGTAGTAAATTTTTTATCAAATATATGAGTGTCTGTAATTTTATGGTGTCCAGCATAGTATTTACTATTTGAGCATAGCACCCAATCAGCAAATATATCCTCTTTATCTATTGATACTTTAATTTTTTTATTATTCATCGATAAAAATTTTTGGAAACCTTTGATACCAAAAATAACTTTACCTAGAATTTTCTTTAAATAAGCGTCAATAGAATTAACAATTTGAGCGTCCCATCCAATGCCTGCCATTAAAATAAAATATTTATCATTAATTTTAACCAAACACGTTTTATCATAATTATCTGAAGTAAGCGTATTTGCTATATGTTTTACATTTTTAGTCATACCTAATTCTGCTTGCAAAATATTAGCTGTACCAGCTGGAATATATCCAATTGCAAAATTATCATGGAGTTTGAAATTATTTTTTATTAATTCATTAATTGCAAAAGAAACGGAACCATCTCCGCCAGCAACTATCAATCTATCGTAGTTATTCATCTCAAAGTTTTTTATTATTTCAGAGGCTTCAGACTCATTGGATGTTTCAAATAAATCAACTTTGTGGTGATTTGATATTTCATCAACTATTTTTTTGATAAATTTTGACTTTTTTCCACCTGCTGATTTCTTATTATATATAAGGCAAAATTTCATATTTAATAATTCTGTAACATAAACATGTAGTATTAAATTTATGATTCTACTTATAATAGAATCACTAATTTTAACAAGAAAATATGAAAACAAAAAAATCTTTAATAACTTACAAAAGCTTATTTATATCCGATGTTCATTTAGGCACTAAAGGATGTCAGGCTGACAAATTGCTAGAGTTTTTTAAATTTTCAAGGTCAGAAAATTTATACCTTGTAGGAGACATGATAGATGTCTGGGCTATGCAGAAAACGTTTTATTGGCCTCAACAGCACAATGACGTAATCCAAAAAATTTTAAGAAAAGCAAGGCACGGTACTAAAGTATTTTATATAATTGGAAATCACGACGAGATTTTTAGAAAATTTATACCAATGCATTTTGGAGATATCAATATAGTTAACAGAGTTATTCATGAGACACCACTTGGAAAAAAATATCTTGTAGTCCACGGTGATGCTTGGGATGGCGTAATGAAATATGCAAAATGGTTATCTAAGTTAGGGTCAATTGCATATGAACTCTTACTTAAATTAAATATTGTTATAAATTTTTTTAGAAAACTAAGAGGAAAAAGTTATTGGTCTCTAGCAAAATTTTTAAAATACAAAGTTAAAAATGCAGTTAAATATATAGGTGAATATGAAAAAACAGTATCGGATTATGCAAAAAGAAAAAAATTTGATGGCATAATTTGCGGTCATATTCATCATGCAGAAGACCAAAATTTTAATGGTGTAAATTATTTGAATTGTGGTGACTGGGTAGAATCTTGTACTGCACTAGCTGAAAAATATGATGGAACTTTTGAAATTATATATTGGGACAAGGTAAGAAACAATTTTGTTGCAGAGGATCAAGAAAAAGAAAAAGAAATTAGTAAATCAGATAAAATAGACGAATTAAAGAAAGCTTCTTAAGCGTGAAAATTCTAATCGTAACAGATGCATATTATCCACAAGTGAATGGTGTGGTTAGAACTTTGCATCAAACTGGAGAAATATTAAAATCCCAAGGTCACAACATAGAGTACATCACACCCCAACAATTTCTTACTGTTCCTATGCCAAAATATAATGAAATTAGATTATCATTAAATGTTTGGCCAAGAGTAAGTAATTTAATTAATGCGATAAAACCAGATGCAATACACATTGCAACCGAAGGTCCTTTAGGTTTTATGGCAAGAAGGCACTGTATTAAAAATGATTTAAAATTTACTACTAGCTTTCATACTAGATTTGACAAATATATGAAACTTTACATGCCAATCGTACCTGCAAAATGGTCAGAGAAGTTTTTATGTAATTTTCATAATAAAGCTGAAAGGATTTTAGTCACAACAGAGTCAATGAGAGAAGAACTAATAGCATTAGGGGTTGATAATAATAAAATGGTTACTTGGACAAGGGGTGGTAATCATGGAGCTTTTAAAAACCCAGTTAAAAGAGATTTACCTTACAAAAGACCCATATGGATTTATGTCGGAAGAGTGGCTGTTGAAAAAAATATCAAGGCTTTTTTAGATTTAGATTTAGAAGGTACAAAAGTTATCATTGGTAAAGGACCAGATTTAAATAATTTAAAAAAGAAGTTCCCGAAAGATATTTTTTTAGGTGAGAAAACAAATGGAGAATTAGCATCTCATTTTGCTTCTTCTGACGTTTTTGTTTTTCCAAGCAAAACAGATACTTTTGGTATTGTTGTGCTAGAGTCATTAAATTGTGGGACACCAGTTGCCGCTTATCCTGTTCCAGGTCCTAAAGATATATTAGGAGGAAGTAACATAGATACCCTAGATAATGATCTTAAAGCCTCTGCACTTAAGGCGCTAAAAATTAATAGAGAAGATTGTTTAGAATTTGCTAAAAAATATAGCTGGGAAGAAACAGCTAAAATATTCTTCGAAAATATTTCACCAAACAATTAATACAGACATTCTTAATTTCATTTGTTAAAACAGAGAATGTTTTCTTTAGAATTGGTTTTAGTCATCATAATTTTAATATTATTATATTTTTTATTTAAAAAAAAAGTCAATCCCACCAATACAGCTACTATAGAAAACAAAACTGACAAAAAGGATTTAAGTAAAAGAGTTATTATTGAAGAATTAGAAGATCAATTTTTTGCATTGGATAAATATAATCAAATCAAATATTTAAATAAAAGTGCAAAAAGTAGATTTGGTGAAAATCTAATAGATAAAAATATATCTAGTGTAATAAGAGATACTAATCTTTTAGAGAAAATAGATGAGGCTATAAAAGATCAATCTACAAAATATGCAGATGTTGAGATTAATCTTCCTTCTTACCAATTATATAAAATTTATATTATTCCAGGACCCACATATTTATTTCCTGAAGAAAATTCAGTTGTATTATTTTTTAAAGATTTTACAGAAATTACAAAAGCTCAAAAATTTAAGACCGACTTTGTTGCAAATGTGAGTCATGAATTAAGAACTCCTTTAGTATCAATTAAAGGTTCTTTAGAAACTATATTAGGACCTGCTGCTGATGACTTTAAAGCTCAGAAAAAATTTATGAAAATTATGAATGATCAGGTTTCAAGAATGGAAAACCTAATTAATGACTTATTGATTTTGAGTAGAATAGAATTGGAGGAACACATCAAGCCTGATAAAATTGTGAATTTAAATGATATTTTTACTAATATTAAAAGTAACTTTCAATTAGTTTTAGATAAAAAAAAAATTAACTTAAATATTGAACTTATGGATCCCACTTTAGTTTATGGTGATGAAGAAAAGCTTCTAACTGTATTTTCTAATTTAATTGATAATTCAATAAAGTATTCTAGTGATGGAAAAAATATTTATATTAAAAGTCAAAATAGTGAAGGAAAGTTAATTAACAAAAATATTTTAATTAGTATTAAAGATGAAGGTATTGGAATACCTCAAGAGTTACTTCCAAGAATAACTGAAAGATTTTTTAGAGTTGATACAGAAAAAAGTAAAAAAGTTGGCGGAACAGGACTTGGTCTAGCAATTATGAAACATATTATATCTCAACATAGAGGAGATTATGAGATTCTAAGTAAACCTAACGATGGTACCGAAATTAAAATTTATCTTCCAACAAAATAATTTTTTTTAAAAAACTATTTAAAATTAGCTTTTATTTAGGGAAAATTTAACAAATTTTTTATTGATTCTCACTAACGTATAACTAGAATTTTATAATGATTAAAATATTTCAATATTTTTTAATTTCATTTCTTTTTATTTATTCAACAATTACAAATAGTAATTCATTAGATATCTCCACAATTTTAAGAAATCAGCAACTAACAGTATTTGATATTGGGGTTTTTAGATTACAAGAGGATTTAAAAAAAACTTATCCAGCTATAAAACAACATGCTGAAGTTGATAATGAAGAACTTTATTTAGATGTCGTGTCATCTTGGTGGAAAAATAGCGTGGATATGCTTGTATCTATTCCAATGGAAGAAGGGCTAGTTAAATCAACTTACATGTCAGATTCTTTTAGATGTAGGAATATATTTAATTCTGTAAGGGACCATCTTTTAAAAGATCAAAATTTAAGTAATTATAGGTATACTATGGCAACGAGTTACCTCACTTCTATATTCTCTACTCCATCTAATTGGCCAAAATGGAGATATGATCCAATGGTATTAGAGGAACTAGTAAATTTAGTAAGACTTGAAGTTACTTTATATCCAACTCCAGAACTTGCTTTTAGGGATAATTCTAGTCCAGTTTCTTGTAAAGGTGGCTTAGAAACTGAAACTAATGAGATAATTATCTCTATGAAATACAACTAAAAAGTTACCTTTTTAACAAAAATGTAACAAATCTGTAATACTAAAGATTCAATCCATTTGTACGAGTCGAAAATATTTAATTAATGAAAGGATTAAAGATAATGAAAAAACTAACTATAATTGTTGCATCTTTAGTTGCACTTACTATTGCAACTGTTGCACAAGCGAGAGATCAAATTAAAATAGTTGGTTCATCTACAGTATTCCCTTATGCAACTGTTGTTGCTGAAAGATTTGGTGGAACAGGATTTAAAACTCCTGTAATCGAGTCTACTGGTACTGGTGGTGGAGCTAAACTATTTTGTGCTGGTGTAGGTGAAAACCATCCAGATATAACAAATGCATCAAGAGCAATGAAAGATAAAGAGAAAGCTCTATGTAAAAAAAATGGTGTTAATGAAATCGTTGAAATCGTAATCGGTAATGACGGTATCACTTTAGCATACAGCTTAGATGCAAAACCAGTGAACTTTACTAAAGAGCAACTTTGGAAAGCATTGGCGAAACACTCTGTTGTTGACGGTAAATTAGTTGATAACATTTATACTTCATGGGATCAAATAGATCCGAGTTTACCAAAACAAAAAATTTCAGTTATGATTCCTCCAGGAACTTCTGGAACAAGAGATGCTTGGAATTCTTTGGTAATGAAAAAAGGTATGCCAAAAGAAGCTAAAGCGCTTTATAAAAAAGGTTTTGAAGCTGGAAACAAAAAATATAAAAAACCACAAAAACTTTACAGAGAAGATGGTGCTGCAATTGAGGTAGGTGAAAATGATAGTTTAATTATTCAAAAACTTACTCAAGATAAAGAAATGTTTGGTTTCTTTGGTTTCAGTTACTTCTTAGCTGCTAAAGATAAACTTCAAGCTGCAAGTATTGAGGGTGGTCAACCATCTTTAGAATCTATTCAAGATTACAGCTATGCAGTTGCAAGACCATTATTTTTCTACGTTAAAAAGGCTCACGTTGGTGTGATCCCTGGTTTACATGAATTTGTAAAAGAGTTCACTACAACTAAAGCGATAGGTAAAAATGGTTATTTAGCTGACATTGGTTTAGTACCGTTAGATAAAAAGTTGTACAGAACAACTAGAGATAACGCTAAAAACCTAATTGCAATGGCTGAATAATAAGTTTGGTTAACAAATAAAAAATAAGGGGTCTTTTTAGACCCCTTTTTTTATAGATAAGTGTAATGTCGTGATGAGGAGATTCTTTGAATTTAATATTATTTTTATTTATCGTTTTGTTAGGTTTCACAAGTTATTACTTTGGAAGAAAAAAAGCTTACACAATACAATCTACAAATAAAAGACTAACAGCGCTCCCACAATTCTATGGATACTATCTAGCTATATGGTGCGCTATTCCAGCATTTATTATTTATTCCTTATGGGCAATTTTCGAACCAACCATCGTAAAATTACTAATTTTAAGTGATTATGCAAATCAAGGTTATCTAGATGATGAACTAAATCTAATTTATGAAAAAACGAAAGCACTTTCCCGTGGCCA
>CACEOF010000011.1 GCA_902561095.1 uncultured Pelagibacteraceae bacterium
CTCTGGAGTTAGAAAATTCACTAAACCAAACCTAAATTTTCCAATAAGACAAATGTTCAGTTCAAATTATTTAACTCAGCAAGTTAATGCTCTTGAGAAAATAGCTTTTTTAAAATACCCGCGACTAAAAAACATAAAGTTGTTTTTGAAAAACCTTAACAGCCCCTTATTTGTTAGGATGACTGGTTCAGGATCAGCTATTTGTGCTTATTATCAATACTCAAAAGATTGTAAGTTGGCAAAAATACAGTTTAAAAGAAAATTTAAAAATTATTGGTGTAATGTATCAAAAACTATATAAATTTTGATTTTTTGTGCTATATGAAAACAATATTGGGGCGTAGCCAAGCGGTAAGGCACTGGTTTTTGGTACCGGCATCCTAGGTTCGAATCCTAGCGCCCCAGCCATATATGGATAAATTTTTAGATAAAATATTTTTTAGATCAAGAAATTTTGATTACATAAGTCAAAACATAAAAAAAATTACCCAGGAAACTTCAGCTCACAAAGTATTTGAAGCTATAAACAATTTTAACGAAACTAGTACAGTTAGATATGTTGGTGGATGTATTAGAAAGATTATAAAAAAAGAAGAAATTGATGATATTGACTTAGCCACAAACTTAATACCCACAGAAGTTTGTGATGCACTCAAAAAAAATAATATTAACTTTTATGAAACAGGGATAGACCATGGAACAATCACTGCAATTATAGGTGATCAAAAATATGAAATCACCACTCTTAGAAAGGATGTTTCAACAGATGGAAGGCATGCTAATGTTGAATTTTCCTTAGACTGGAAGGATGACTCGAATCGTAGAGATTTTTCTATTAATGCAATTTATTCTGATAAAGATGGAAATTTGTTTGATCCACATAATGGTAAAAAAGACCTAGAAAGTGGTACTGTAAAATTTATAGGAAATCCAGAAGAAAGAATTCAAGAGGATTACTTAAGGATATTAAGATATCTACGTTTCTTTTTGAATTATTCTAATAACAAACATGAGCTTGAAATTTTTAAAAGTATTAAAAGAAATATAGGAGGAATTTCAAAACTTTCTTCTGAAAGACTATTAGAGGAGTTAAAAAAATTAACAAAATCAGATGGGTTTATTAAATTATTTAAGGACAAAGAAAGCCTTGAGTTAATAGAGATTATTTTCCCTCAATTAAAAAATCTTCAAAGTTTTAAAAAGTTAAATGCATACGCACAGAAAAATTTATCTAAAATTGATTTTATTTTATTGATTTCATTATTAATTATTGATGGAACTGATAACGCAGATTATTTTTTATATAAATTTAAAATTTCTAACAAAGATCAAAAAAGAATAAAATTTATTAGTAATTTTTATAAGCAAAAAGTAAATATCAATTATTTTACTGAAACAAATTTGAACAAAATTTTTTATTTTAATGGAAGACAAGCTGTAACTGATATTATTAGTTTTAAGTTATTTATTTCAAAAAAATTAGAAAAAAAACTGGTTAAATTACTTGATTTTTATAATAACAAAACTTTGCCAACCTTACCTGTTGGTGCAAATATTCTTATGTCAAAGTACAATATCCCTGAAGGCAAAGTTTTGGGAAACAAATTGAAGATGATAGAAGAAATTTGGGTTCAAAATGGTTTTCAAATCTCAGACAAACAAGTTCAAAAAATTGCTAAAAGTTAAATATATTTTACGTCTTTAATCTCAAAATTTTTCACTCCTGAAGGAGTAGTAATTTCAACTAAATCATTTTTATTTTTTCCAATTAAACCCTTACTGATAGGAGATTGAAAAAAAATTAATTTTTCTTTTAAATCAGCCTCATCTTTACCAACAATTTTATAATTTAATTTTTCACCTGTATCTAAATCTTCAAGATAAACAGTAGAGCCAAAAATTACTTTACCGTCATTATTTAATTTAGTTACATCAATTACATTTGCTCGTGCAATTATGTCGTTGATCTCTGTTATTCTTCCTTCACTATGTGATTGCTCCTCTTTTGCAGCATGATACTCAGCATTTTCTTTTAAATCGCCATGAGATCTAGCTTCAGCAATTGCGGCTACTATTTGAGGTCTTCTCTTTTCCTTTAAATGAATTAATTCCTCTTTTAACTTTTTTAGACCATTTAGTGTAATTGGCTCTTTATCCATTTTTTATTTCCATTTTGCAATTGGAGGCAAGGACATCAGTATTCCCTCTACATTACCACCCGTTTGAAGTCCAAACTTTGTTCCTCTGTCATACAGCAGGTTAAATTCTGTATATCGACCTCTTTTAATATACTGTTTCTCTTTTTCTTTTAAAGTCCATTTTTTCGAAATTTTTTTTCTTATAATATTATTAAATAACATTTGAAATGTTATACCCACGTCTCTTACAAATTTAAAATCTTTTTCAAAGTTCTCTTTTTTATAATCAAAAAAAATACCACCTATTCCTCTTGCCTCACCTCTATGTGGTAAATAAAAATATTCATCACACCATTTTCTGTATTTAGCATAATATTTTTTATCATGTTGATCACACATAAGTTTTAACATTTTATGAAAATTATTTTTTTCATTTTTATCTTTAATGGCTGGCGTTACATCCATACCACCTCCAAACCAATTCTTTTTTGTACAAATGAACCTTGTATTAAAATGCATTGCAGGTATATGAGGATTTTGCATATGCATTACAATTGATATCCCTGATGCCCAAAAACTTGGATCTTTTTCAGCACCTAGAATATTTTTTTGAAATTTTTTAGGAAATTTTCCATATACTTTTGAGTAATTTACACCCACTTTTTCAAATATTTTTCCATTGCTTAAAATTCTGTATTCTCCTCCTCCCTCATCTTTTTTAGTATTTCTTTTCCAAGAAGTTGATTTAAATTTAAATTTATTCTTCTCAAGCTTCACGATGTCATCGCAAATTACATTTTGCAATAGTTTAAACCAATTACTTGTTAGATCTTTTTTAATATCTATGTTCATTTAAATTAATTTAATTTGTCTTAAACTTTCTGCCAACACTATAGCAACAGATGAAGCAATATTTAGTGATCTTACTTTATTATTCATTGGGATCTTTAATCTATCTTTGATTAGTTTATGAACCTTTTCAGGAACACCTGCGCTTTCACGACCAAATAAAATTGTATCATCTGATTTAAACTTAAACTTAGTATAGGATATGGATCCCTTAGTTGTCATTAAAACAATTCTCTGATTCTGCTTTTTCTCAAAAAATTTCTCAGAGCTTTGGTAAAATTCGATCTGTTCAAGATCCATGTAGTCCATGACAACTCTTTTAAACCTTTTGTCTGACAGTAGAAAACCACATGGTTCAATAATTTCTAGTTTAGCCCCTAAACAGGCACAAGTTCTAATAATTGCTGCAGTATTTTGTGGAATATCGGGCTCATATAATGCAATTTTTGGCCCTGAAATGATTGAATTCTGTGTCATTCTATCAGTAGTAAAATTAATATTTTATATTATATGAATTCGTATATTAAGTAATTTAAAATCAAAACAAGCAATATAAACAGTTACTAATCATGTCAGATAAAAAACCAGAAAGAAGAGATTTCTTATTTACAGCCACTTATGCTGTCGGAGCAGTTGGAGCTGCTGCTGTTGTTTGGCCTTTAGTAGATCAAATGAATCCTGATGCATCTGTAAAGGCGTTAGCCAGCACTGAGGTTAATGTTAGTTCTTTGAAACCAGGTAATACAATTACTGTTTTATGGAGAGGAAAACCAGTTTTCATAAGAAGACGAACTCAAGAGGAAATAGATGTAGCGAGGTCTGTAAAAATGGAAGATTTAATTCATCCTGAAAAAGACGAAGATAGAGCAAAAAATCCTGAATGGTTAGTGATGTTAGGTGTATGTACTCATTTAGGATGTGTTCCTCTAAATGATAAAGGAGATTATGACGGATGGTTTTGTCCTTGTCATGGTTCGCATTATGATACATCTGGAAGAATAAGAAAAGGCCCAGCACCATGGAACATGGAAATTCCAAAGTATGAATTTGTAAATGCTAACACAATTAAAATTGGATAAAACATATGAGTGATCACGAATACACACCTAAATCAAAAGCTGGCAAATGGTTCAATGATAGATTGCCGTTACTTACTTTAGCAAATCACTTAACTGATTATCCAACTCCAAAAAATTTGAACTATTGGTGGACATTTGGTGGAATTTTAACATTTTGCCTAATTACTCAAATTGTTACAGGCTTAGTTTTGGCAATGCATTATATCGCTCATGCAGATATGGCATTTGAAAGTGTTGAACATATTATGAGAGATGTAAACTATGGTTGGTTAATTAGATACATTCACGCTAATGGTGCATCTATGTTTTTCCTAGCAGTTTATATTCATATTTTTAGATCATTGTTTTATGGATCTTATAAATCACCAAGAGAAATCATTTGGATTATAGGAATAATTATTTACTTATTGATGATGGCAGCTGCTTTCATGGGTTATGTTTTACCATGGGGGCAAATGAGTTTTTGGGGAGCGACTGTAATAACAAACTTATTTAGTGCGATCCCATTTGTTGGAGAGGGTGTAGTAACATGGTTGTGGGGAGGATATTCTGTAGATAATCCAACTTTAACTAGATTTTTTACCCTACATTACTTGATACCTTTTTTAATCTTAGGATTAGTAGTTTTACACATTTGGGCATTACATGTTCCTGGTAACAATAATCCTGTTGGAATTGATGTTAAAAAACCATCAAAGGATACAGTTCCTTTTCATCCTTACATAGTAATTAAAGATGGATTTGCATTATTAATGTTCATGATTGTATTTGCTTTTTTTGTATTCTATGCGCCTAACATTTTAGGACATGCTGACAATTATATAGAAGCAAATCCTTTAGTAACACCAGCACACATAGTGCCAGAATGGTATCTCTTACCTTTCTATGCAATTTTAAGATCAGTTCCTGATAAGTTGCTTGGAGTTGTAGCAATGTTATCTGCGATTTTAATTTTAGCTGTTTTACCTTGGCTAGATACTTCAAAAATAAGATCAGCTGTATTTAGACCGCTCTATAAGCAATTTTATTGGATACTAGTAGCTGACGTTTTAATACTAGGTTATGTGGGTGCAATGCCTGCTGAAGGACTTTACTTATTGATTGCAAGAGTTGCAACAGCTTATTATTTCCTTCATTTTTTAGTTATTTTACCAGTGCTAGGGTTAAAGGAGAGGACGATACCTTTACCATTAAGTATTACTGAACCTGTACTCGGAGGATCGCCCAATATGGCAATGGCTAAAAAAAAGGAAAGTAAAATAGAATAGTGAAAAATATTCTTAAGCTATTTTCAGTAATAATATTGTTTAGTGTATCTAGCGTTAATGTAATTTCTGCAGAAAAAGTTGAGTTTTTAAAAACCGACTGGACATTCAAGGGTCTATTTGGAAAATTTGATAGAGCCTCACTCCAAAGAGGTTATCAAGTCTACACAGAAGTTTGTGCAGCTTGTCATTCAATGAAATACCTAAGCTATAGAAATTTATCCGAAAAGGGCGGGCCAGAATTCTCAGTAGCTCAAGCAAAAGCGATTGCTGCATCGTTTGAGGTAACTGATGGACCAAATGCTGATGGTGAAATGTTTCAACGACCAGGAAAATTATCTGATAAATTTGTGATGCCTTATGAAAATGTTAAGGCTGCTGAAGCAGCTAACGGTGGTGCATATCCTCCAGATATGTCTGTACTAGTAAAAGCAAGAGGAGGCGGAGTTGATTATATATATTCTTTATTGCAAGGCTATGAAGATGCTCCAAGTGGAATGATTTTAGACGATGGTGTTCATTACAATAAATATATGTATGGTAACAAAATTAAAATGTCGGCACCTCTCTCAGATGGAATTATTGAGTATTCAGATGGAACTAATCCAACTGTTGAACAAATGTCGAAAGACGTGACTACTTTCTTAATGTGGGCGGCAGAGCCAAGTTTAGAAGCCAGACATCAAATGGGGTTTAAAGCTATTGTTTATTTAATAATTTTAACAATACTAGTTTATTTCAGTATGAAGAGAATTTGGTCACGTGTTAAATCGGAAGTTTAACACATCCCCATCTTTTACTATATAGTCCTTACCTTCTAGTCTCATTTTTCCGTTATTTTTAGAATTCACCCAACCATCATTAGAAACAAAATCTTCGTAGGAAATTGTTTCAGCTCTTATAAATCCTTTTTCAAAATCGGTGTGAATCTCACCAGCAGCCTTTGGAGCAGTACAATTCTTTTGTATTGTCCAAGCTCTAGTTTCCTCTGGACCAGAAGTAAAATAAGTATCAAGTTCTAAAATTTTATATCCTTTTTGTATTAACATGCTTAATCCAGTATCTTTTAAGCCTATCATATCCATATAATTTTTTTTCTCTTTGTTTTCTAATTCATTTATTTGATTTTCAATATCAGCTGAAACTATTAAAGTATTTTCTGTTCCATATTTCTCTATAAAAGCATTTGTATAATTATTACCTTCCTTCACACTTTGTTCATCAACATTACAAACAAATATCTTAGGTTTAATGGATAATAATCCACTTTGATTTAGTTGTTTTGTTTCAAATTTAGATTTGAGAACAGATATATCTTTATCATTATTTATACAATCTAATGCAATTTCTAAAATTTTGAGTTGCTCTTCCTCTATATTTTTTTTGTTATTTTTTTCTAATCTTTTTTGTATAGAATCTAAGTCTGCAAGCATCATTTCTGTTTCAATAATCTCTAAATCTCTAATGGGATCAACAGTTGAGTTAACATTTTGAATATCATAAGAATCAAAGCATCTAATCATATGAATTACAGCATCCACCTCTCTTATATGAGCAAGAAATTTATTTCCTAAACCCTCACCTTTTGAAGCACCTTTCACAAGGCCAGCTATATCAACAAATGAAATCGTTGTATTAATTGTTTTTTTTGAATTAGAAACTTTAGATAATTTATCAAGTCGCTCGTCTGGAACAGGAACTACTCCTATGTTAGGGTCTATTGTGCAAAAGGGAAAGTTTGCAGCCTGAGCTTTACTAGAATTTGTGAGTGCATTGAATAGTGTAGATTTACCAACATTGGGTAAACCAACTATTCCACATTTAAAACTCATTACTTATTATTTACTGTGCTTGAAAATAAATCTAATTTTTTATTAACTAATATAGAAATGGAATCTGTAATATCATTTGTAATTTTTTCTAAACCTGTCATTTCATCTTGATCAAAATCTTGTAAAACAAAATCGCCTACTTCCATATTTTCTTTTGGCTTACCTATTCCTACTCTCACTCTTGAATAATCTTTTCCAATAAATTTATTAATTGAGGCGATACCGTTGTGACCCGCACTTGATCCACCAAATTTTGTTTTAATTTTTCCAAATTCAACATCTAAATCATCATGAAAAACAATCACATCTTCAACATCAATTTTAAAATATTCAATGAGTTCTCTAATACATATTCCTGAGTTATTCATAAAAGTTAACGGCTTGATAGCATAAATTTTTTGATCTGCAACTTTACCAGTTGTGAGCAGACCTTTAAATTTCGGCTTTTGTTTTGATAAACCAAATTTTTTATTAATAGAGTCTATTATTTTGAAACCAACATTATGTCTGTTATTCTCGCTATCTGGAGTTGGGTTACCTAAACCTACAAATAAAAGCATAAATGGATTTTAGTTGGTAGTAAATTTCAATTTTGAAAAATTATTTTTTTTCTTCAGCAGGTTTTTTATCATCGCCTTCTTTTTTATCACCCTCAGCTGCAGGCTTATCACCATCTGCAGGAACCGCCTCTGCTCCCTCTGCTCCTTCTTCACCCTCAGCTGCTTCTGCCTCTGCTGGTTTTTCAGGTTCTTTCATCACAGTTGGAGCTGCTAAAGTTGCAATCACAAAGTCCCTTCCTTGAATTGTGGGTACGACTTCTTCATCTAAAGTTATAGATGAAATTTTAAAACTTTCACCAATATCAATTCCATCTAAATTTATCACAAGATTTTCAGGAATTTTTTCACTTGGACATTTTAATTCAACTTTTCTTCTTACTATATTTAGTACTCCCCCTCTTTTAAGTCCAGGTGAGCTTTCATGATTAATAAATTTTACTGGAACTTCAATTTTAATCTTAACACCTGGAACAACTCTTAAGAAATCTACGTGAATAGGTTCATCGGTTATAATGTCATATTTTATTTCTTTAGGAAGAACGTTCTGTGGTTTACCATCAAGGTTTAAAGTAATTATATTTGATAAAAAATTTTCTTTTTCAATTAGTGATTTTAATATTTTTTTTGAGATAGATACTTTTTCATTTTCACTTTCACCACCATAAATTATAGCAGGTACAATTCCATTTTCTTTAAGGGAGTTTAACTCACCTTTGGTTTTAGTATTCCTTATATTAGCTTCTAGCGTATTCATAAAAACAGGGGTTTTAGCTCAAGATCATAAATAACTCAAGGTAATTATTTAAATAAATCTGAAACAGATGTTGAGTTTGATATTCTTTTAATAGCTTCTCCCATTAAGGCTGAAATAGATAGAACCTCAATGTTTTTTATACCTTTTGTTTTGTTTTTGTTGTCAATTGTATCTGTGATTACTAAATTTTTAATTACTGAATTTTTAATTTTTTTTACAGCCTCTCCACTTAAAACACCGTGAGTGATGTAAACGTAAACTTCTTTTGCTCCTCGATTCTTTAAAGCTTTAGCTGCATTAACTATAGTTCCACCTGAATCAATTATATCGTCCACTATTATACAAGTTTTACCTTTTACTTCTCCGATTATATTCATTACTTGAGATTGACCAGGTTTTGGCCTTCTTTTATCTACAATTGCGAGACCTACGTTTAAAATTTTTCCAAGTGCTCTAGCTCTTTCGGTACCACCTACATCGGGAGCAATGCATACAATATTTTTACTTTTAATATTTTTTTTTACATGTCTAGCAAAAATAGGTGTTGAAAATAGGTTGTCGACTGGAATATCAAAAAAACCTTGAATTTGGCCTGCGTGCAAATCAACAGTCACAACTCTGTCTGCTCCAGCTTTTGTGATTAAATTCGAAACAAGTTTTGCTGAAATAGATGTTCTTGGAACCACTTTTCTATCTTGTCTAGCGTAGCCAAAGTATGGAATAACAGCCGTTATATTTTTGGCAGAAGATCTTTTAAGAGCATCAATACACAATAAAAGTTCCATTAAGTTATCATTTGCAGGAGATGAAATAGACTGAATTATAAAAATACTATTCCCTCTAATATTTTCATTTAATTCAATGTAAATTTCACCATCCGCAAAATTTCTAATGCTTGAATTTACTAGTTTAGATTTTAAGAATTTAGCAATATCTTTACTTAAAGGCTTGTTGCTAGTTCCTGATAATAATTTCATTTGAAAAGAGCCTAATAAAGCATAATTATTGAAATATTTCTACCATAATCATCATGTTTTAAACTTAAAGCTCTTCTTGCACTGAAGAATTTATTCCTAAAATTATATGTATCGATTTTAATTTTTTCTATTTTTTTTATCTTATTCTTTAAAAGTATAGATTTTACGTAGTCTGGTAAATCAAAATATAACTTTTTACGCTTTATTTTAAAAAAAATTTTGTTTCTACTATCTTTTTTTAGAAATTTTTTTTTAAATTCGCTTTGGACCTCATAGTTATCAACTGAAATGGAGGGGCCAATTACTGCAGTAATATTTTGTGCCTTTGATCCTTTTTTAATCATAAATTTTATAACTCTATCAACTATTCCTTTATATGCTCCTTTCCAGCCTGCATGAATTGCTGCAATTATTTTTTCTTGGTGATCGCAAATCAAAAGTGGCACACAGTCTGCAGTTAGAATAGCAACTGGTAAGTTCTTTTGATTAGTGATTACAGCATCTACTTTTGGTTTTGATTTAAATTGATATTTTTCATCAACATAGATAAATTTATTACTATGAATTTGATTAAGTAAAAAAATATCTTTAGCAGATCTTTTTATTTTTTTTCTTACTATTTCCAAATTTTTTTCCACATAACTTGGTTTATCTCCTGAACCTGGTCCACAGTTAAGACTTTTATAAATATTTTTTGATATGCCACCTTTACTATTAAAAAAGCCATGTTTTAAATTCTTTATCTTTGAAAGTTTTTTAGATTTAATCACTCTGAAATCCTGTTTGAAATTTATTATATTTGTTTTTTATAAGCATAACTTTAAACAATTCACCCATCTGTTTTTCATCTATTAGTCGCCTTATTCTATAAAATAAGTCAGTTTTTTTTGAAAAAGCTATATCCTTACTCACAATTTCAGCTCTTTGAAGAATTCCCATGCTTGTTAAAAATTTTTTTTGAGTTGTTATAAGGGTATCTAAGTTTTTATATTGATTAATAAATTTTTGAAATAAATTAAAATTAATGTTGTAAGTAATATCAGACTGACCAATATTTTCTAATATATTTGAGTATTTATGATTATTTACTGCTTGAAGAGTATCCTTCATTTTTTGATTTAAGTAACCATAATCTATAATCAGTATACCACCTTCATTTTTTTCAATTATACTACCTATAATTTTCAAATATTTGAAAGCATTAGGAGAGTATTCAATTACACTTTGCTTTTTTGAAATCTCGAAATTTAATTTTTCCTCAGTTAATTTAATATTTGTTTTAACTTCATTAAATTTTAAATCTTTAGGATTTCTAAGATCTACAAATTTTTCATACCAGTCATCTTGTCTTTTAAAAAACTGTTTTATTGGTAAAGCATCAAAAAATTCATTTGCTAGAAAAATAGTTGGACTTCTATAATTCTTTTCTAAATCTTTGATCCAAGTGATCTTATCATTTTTAAGATTTTTTTTCTGTTGTTTTATTAGATATTGACTTTTTTCGTGAATCATAAAATTACAAGAACTAAAGTGTTCAGGAAAATTTTTTAATGTTTCACAAATTACTTTTATCATTTCACCGTTTCCAGCTCCTAACTCAATTAAATTAAATTTTTTTGGGGAGCCCAAACTCTTTAAAAAAGTAATTAGCCAAATTGTTATAATTTCTGAAAAGAGTCTGGTGATATTTGGAGCTGTGATGAAATCACCTTCTTTACCGAAGGGATTATGCTTCATGTAATAGCCAGAATTTTTGTCATAAAGCGCCCAATTAATAAACTGGTCTAAAGGTAAGTTATTTGATTTGTTTATTTTCATTTTTAAAATAAAATAGAACTAGTCCAATTAATATTAGAATTAAGCTTAAAATTTGCCCCATAGTTAAATTAAACAATAAGTAACCTAACTGTGCGTCGGGAACTCTTAAAAACTCAATAGAAAATCTAAATATTGAGTAAAAAATTAAAAATAAACTTGATATCAAACCAGGCTTGAACAAAAAATTTTTGTTTTTAAAATACATTAAAATAATAAATAAAATTATTCCTTCTAGTAGTGCTTCATATATTTGAGTGGGATGTCTTGGTAAGTTGTCTATTTGCATAAAGGTTACTGACCACGGGAGATCAGTTACTTTTCCATAAAGTTCTGAATTTATAAAATTCGACAGCCTTCCAAAAAAAATTCCAATTGGAGCAACTAAAGCCACAATATCCATATATAAAAATGGGTTTTGATTATTTCTTTTTCCAAAAATTATAGTCGCAATTATAATTCCGATTAATCCACCATGAAAAGACATGCCGCCTTCCCATATCTTAAAAATGTCTATTATATTATTCAAATAATATTCAAGATTATAAAATAATATATATCCAATCCTTCCACCTAAAATTATTCCAATAATTAAATATGTGATGTAATCATCAAATTTTTTATTTATATCCTCATTTTTAATGAATATTTTTTTTGCAACAAACCATCCAAACAAAATACCAACAATATAAGCTAAGGAATACCATCTGATTTCTAAAGATAAAATTTCAATTGCAACTGGGTCAAAATTATTAATGAACATTTTAATTTATAACTATAATGTATATCTCAAATATGAAAAATTCTAAATTTTTAATTGACAAGTTTGCAAAATTGATTGAGCAAGGGATAGTTTCCTCAAAAGATTTATCAGCTGAAATCTTAAATATTTTTAAATCTAAAAGAGATGAATTTGTTTTTAAAATGAAACTAACAAGCAAGGATGAATTTGATGTTCTTTCAAAAAGAGTTGAGAATTTAGAAATCAAAATTAAAAAGCTTGAGGGTAAAAAAAAAACAAAAACTAAACAGGTAAAAAAATCTTAACTCTTAAGCCATCCATTTTAGATTTCTCAAGTTTAATATTTCCACCATGAGATTTAATAATATCTGATGCAATTGATAAACCCAGCCCAACACTGGATTTAGAGTCTGCTCTGCCTTTGTCTATTTTATAAAATGGTTTAAATACATTATCGTGCTCACTTTTTTCGATACCTGGACCATCATCATCAATCATAATAAATAGATTTGTTTTTTTTTTATTAACGCTTAATTCTACTTTGTTTGCATATTTTAATGCGTTATCAATTAGATTATTTAGGCATCTACTGATTAGATTTTTTCTACCGTTAATATAGACTCTTGGTAACAAATTTTTCGAAATATTTTCATTATTATATTTTTTGATTACTTCATCAAGTAATTCAGACAAGTTAAACATTTCATCTTTCTCAACATATGATGAGCTTGTAAATTGAAGATATTCATTTAGCATTTTTTCCATTTCGTTGATATCTTCAGTTAATTTATCTACTGAATCTCTATCTTTAATAAACGCGAGTTGTAACTTCATTCTTGTTAAAGGTGTTCTCAAATCATGACTTATACCTGAAAGCATTTCGGTTCTTTGATTTATATGTCTTTCAATTCTTTTTCTCATTTTATCAAATTCATGGCCAGCTTGTCTTATTTCAAGAGCTCCAGAAGGCTTATATTCTTCAATATCCTCCCCTTTACCAAATCTTTCTGCAGCACGGGCAAGGTTTGTAATTGGTCTAGTTTGATTTTTTAAGAATATTAGTGATATGATTACCATAATTATTGCGGGGACAGTTATCCAAAGCGCAAAAATTCTAGCAGACGAACTTGCAACACGATCCTTAGGGACCAAAAATTTAAAATACCCTTCTTTATATTTAATTCTTAAATCAATTAGCTCTTTGTAATTTGTAGAATCAAACCAATACTCTTCTTGAGAAAATTTTGATTTTAGTTCTCTTCTCAATGTTCGATCAATTGGACTAAACCATCTTTCATTACTTTTTGTTTGTAATTCTTCTTTAGGTTTAAGTTCAATATTTAAATCTAAAAATAATGAAAAAAGGTTATTTATCTCTTGCTTATCAACTTTCTCACTTTCATAAGTTTCAATAAATGCACTTATTTCATTTACCAATGTTCTTGTCATTCCTTTGTTGGTTTTAATCCAAAGGCTATCGAAAAATACAATTGTTATTATTAGCTGAAGAACAAGAACAGGGAATGCAACAATTAAAAGCGCTCTGTAAAATAGTCTTTTGGGTAAAATTTTTCTCAATAAACTATTCAATCCAGAGAACATATCCTGCTCCTCTTATGGTTTGTAAAAATTTTGGGTTTTTTGGATCAATTTCTATTTTTTTTCTTAAACGAGTTATGATTACATCAATTGATCTTTCTTTATCTAAATTAATTAATTGACCAATGCTTTCCCTTGAGAATGTATTTCCGGGGTTATTAATCATTTTTTCTAAAATTATTTTTTCTGTATTATTTATTTTGTATTCTTTTTTATTTTTAATAATCATTAATTTATTTAAATCGATTTTTACATTTTCAAACTCAATAATTCTTTTTTGATCAGTCTTAATTGTTTTAGTCAAAATATTCCTAATTCTCAAAATTAGTTCTTTTGGCTCAAAAGGTTTAGCTAAATAATCATCAGCTCCTAGTTCAAGCCCCTCAACCCTCTCACTTGCTTCACCTTTAGCAGTTAAAAGTATAATTGGAGTATTTAAGTCTTTCTTATGGTCATTGATAAAATCTAAACCACTTTTTCCTGACATCATTATATCTAAGATAATTAAATCAAATTTAATAATTTTTACTTTATCTGATGCGTTTTCAGCACTATCTGCAGTTGTAACTAAGAAATTATTTTCATTTAAATATTTTTTTACCAAAGATCTAATTCCTTCATCATCATCGACCAGCAAAATATGAGCTTCAAAATTATCCATTTATAATTTTACTTAAAACATTATCAAAATTTATAACTTCCTCTGAACTGGAATTTAGTAATGCATTGTAAATTCTTTTTTTTTGTTTATTAAAAACCTCGTTAAATAACTTTTCACCTTTCTCATTCAAAAATATATGCTTAACTCTTGTGTCCTGCTCATCTTTTTTAAAAGTAATAATCTCCAATTTTATTAAATCCTTCAAAACTCTATTAAGACTTTGCTTTGTGACTTTTAATCTTTTCAATAGTTCTGATATCGAAATACCCTTATACATGGACAATAAATGGATCACTTTATGATGTGCCAAGCCAATAGAGTATTTATCTAATATTTGTTTAGAGTCAGAGAAAGTTTCTCTGTAGCTAACAAAAAGTTTTTCTATCAAATCTTTAAGTTGATCATCTTTTAAATATAAAAGTTCTTTCATTATGGGTAAGTTATATTGACATATTAAAGATACAAAGTTATTTTTCAGATATAATTAAATATTTTCAATCATGATACCTTACGACAAAAGATCTGGAAAAATATGGTACAACGATGAGCTTGTAGACTGGGGAGACGTTAAACTTCACGTTTTAAGCCATGGTTTACATTATGCGAGTTGTGTTTTTGAAGGAGAGAGAGTTTATGACGGATCAATATTTAAATTAGAGGAACATACTTCAAGATTTTTTCATTCAGCTAAGAGAATGGGTTTTGAGATCCCATATTCAGAGGATCAAATTAATGTTGCTTCAAATAAAATTATCACCACACAAAAAGTTGAAAATGGATATGTTAGACCGGTTGCATGGAGAGGTAGTGAAATGATGGCTATTTCTGCACAACAAACAAAAATTCATGTTGCAATTGCTACATGGGAGTGGGGTTCATATTTTGATCCAAAATTAAAAGTTGAGGGTATAAAACTAAATATTTCAAACTGGAGAAGACCCGCACCTGATACAATTCCGTGGGATACTAAAGCGTCTGGTCTTTATATGATTTGCACACTATCAAAACATGAAGCAGAAAAGCAAGGTTACACGGACTCCTTAATGTTAGATCATGAAGGAAATGTAGCTGAAGCAACTGGTGCTAATGTTTTTTTTAAAGATAAAAATGGAGAACTTCATACTCCAATTCCAGACTCATTTTTAGATGGAATTACAAGAAGAACAGTAATTGGAATTGCAAAGTCAAAAAATATTAAAGTTCATGAAAGAAAAATAAAACCAGAAGAGTTATCAAGTTTTGTTGGATGTTTTCTAACAGGTACTGCTGCAGAAGTAACACCAGTTTCATGCATTGCAGAAAATCAGTTTAAAGTTTGTAATACTATAATTGATTTAAATAAAAGTTATCAAACTTTAGTAAGAAAGAAAAAAGCAGCCTAATCTTTATTATCCTCAGACATAGCGTGATCAATTCCTTTACGCATATAGTCATATCCAGTAAATAATGTTAAAGCAGCAGAAAGCCATAAAAGAATAATACCAATAGTTTGAGCATTATAATCTTGGAAATTAATAATCTTATTTCCTGTATCTCCAGATAAAAGAAGAGCAATAGAGACCATTTGTAAAACTGTTTTTAATTTAGCGAGGCTAGAAACTGGAAGTTTAATTTTTCCTTTTGCCAAAAATTCTCTCAGCCCTGAAATTAATATTTCTCTAGTAAGAATAATAATAGCAGCAATTACTTCATAATTTCTGATAGTGCCATCCATCACTAAAAGAATTAGAGCTGTTGCAACGATGATTTTATCAGCTATTGGATCTAACAGCTCTCCCAATTTTGACTCTTCACCCATCATTCTTGCTAACATTCCATCTAGAAAATCAGTAAATGACGCTACAATAAATAATATTAAAGCAGTTAAATCACCATAAAATCCAGGCAGATAAAACGCTAAAACAAAAAAAGGAACAATAATTATTCGTCCAATCGTTAATATATTTGGAATTTTTTTAAGCATAACTATTCGTGAAAGAAGTTATATATCTTTTTTGCTACTTTTTCTTCAACACCTTCAACAGATTTAATTTCATCTAAACTTGCAGACTCTACTGATCTTGCAGATCCAAAATGGTTCAATAATGCCCTTTTTCTTATTAATCCAATACCATCAATTTGATCAAGTAAAGATTTACTTATTCCCTTCTTTCTTTTGGCCCTATGAGCACTGATCGCGAATCTATGGGACTCATCTCTTATTCTTTGAAGAAAAAACAAAGTTGGATCGTTTCTTGAAAATTTAAACTCTTTTCCATTGTGAAAAAAAGTTTCGTTACCACTATTTCTTAGTTTACCTTTAGCTATCGCAATAATAGGAATATCATGAAGACCAAGTTCATTTAAGCTCTCCCTCGCAACAGAATATTGGCCCTTTCCGCCGTCAACTAAAACCAAATCAGGTAAGGTTAAATAATTATCTTTTTCTTGAACAGCTCTTTTGAATCTTCTATTTAACACTTCTCGCATCATACCATAATCATCTTGCTCATTTTTTTTGTGCTTAATATTAAATTTTCTATATCTTTTTTTAACAAAACCCTCGTCTCCATATGCAATCAATGCTCCAACGCTATTAGTTCCCTGAATGTGACTGTTGTCATAAACTTCAATTAAATTGATATTTGTCTCTAAATTGAATTTTTTAGCAACAGCCTCAAATAACTCTCTATTATTTTGACTTTCATAAAGCTTTCTATTTAAACTATCTTTAG
>CACEOF010000012.1 GCA_902561095.1 uncultured Pelagibacteraceae bacterium
AAAGTTGTAAATTTAAATATTATTAAATTTTGATTATCCATGTAAAAATAATTTATGATATTTTTAACAAAAAATAAATATAGACTTTATACTCTTAAGTTTGACGAATTTTATATAAAATGTAGTTTAGGAAAAAAAGGAATTACTAACAAAAAAGTTGAGGGTGATAAAAAAACACCAGCTGGAAAGTTTAGAATTGGTAGTTTATTTTACCGAAAAGATAGAATACAAAAACCAAAAACAAGATTAAGATGTATTCCAATTCAGCCAAAAATGGGGTGGAGCAACGATAGTCGTTTTCCAAATAAATATAATAAATTAATAAATACTCAAGAAAAGATGAAACATGAAAAATTATTTAGAAAAGACTATAAATATGATTTATTGATACCTATTGAGTATAATTATCATAACGCTATTCCAGGAAAAGGGAGTTGCATATTTATTCATCTTACAAGGAATTACAAACCTACAGCTGGTTGTATTGCAATAAATAAAATCGATTTTTTTGTTTTATTAAAAATAATTAATACAAATACAAAAATTAAAATTTAAGTACTTCTTTTCCCAAAAATACCTGAACCAATTCGTAAATAACTAGAAAAGTAGTCTATTGCGTTTAGGAAATCAGAGGTCATCCCCATGCTTAATTCTTTAAGATTTAAATTTTTACTAATGATCTTCATTTCTTTGAAATAAATACTCGAATCCTTGTCAAAAGGGGGAATACACATTAAACCAATTACATTAAGGTTTAATTTTTTACAATACGTATAAAATTCACTAATTTGATTTTTTGGAATTCCTGATTTCTGATTTTCATCTCCAATGTTGACTTGAATGAAAATTTTTATTTTTTTTCCTTGTTTAATTTCTTCATCTGAAATTTTTCTAGCAAGTTTCTCGTTGTCCAAAGAATGGATATAATCAAAAATTTTGACAGCTTGCTTTGTCTTATTAGTTTGAAGTTTTCCAATAAGATGTAATCGTAAATTTGTTTTTTTATTTTTGAGATCTGTCCATTTTTCAATAGCCTCTTGAACTTTATTTTCTCCATAATCCAAATGCCCATAATTTATTAAGGGTAAAATCATATCAATATTGAATGTTTTTGTTACAGCAATTACTTTTGGGATTTTGTGTAAATTTTGATCTTTTAATCTTTGCTCAATTGCACTAATTATTTCTTTATAATTTTTAACAGGATCATGCATAAATATTTTAAAAAATATTACTTTATAGATAAATTTGATACAAAAAATATTGATAAACAAGATAAAAATACCTTAATAATTTATAGAAATTACAAATTAAATAAAGAAAACAGCTCAATTATAAATATTAAAAGATATTGTAAAAAAAAGGGGAATATATTTATTTTAGCAAACAACATTAAATTAGCTTTAAAATTAGGCCTAGACGGAGCATATATACCTTCATTTAATAAAAGTTTGACTCATTTATCCTACAGTTTAAAAAAAAATTTTTTGTTAATAGGATCTGCTCATAATTTAAAAGAAATAAGGAATAAAGAATTACAAAAAACAACGGTAATATTTTTATCGTCGATATTTAAGAATAACAGAAACTATTTAGGTTTAAATAGATTCAGAAATCTTTGTAATTCTACAAAATTAGATGTAGTTGCTTTAGGAGGCATTAACCATTTGAACAAAAAAAAACTTAAATTAGTTAATTGTATTGGTTTTGCTGGAATTTCTTACTTTAAATAAAAAAGGCCCCTAATAAGGGGCCTTTTAAATGATTTGTATCTAAATTAATTAGAATGCAAATGCAATATTGAACTCGTAACCTTCTGTATCATCTGCATCAGTGTAAGCTACATTATCAATAGAGTTGATCATACCACCAACTGAGATACCACCTGAAGTGTAAGAAGCTGAAATACCTGAAGCTTCTTGATCGATAGACGCACTACCTTTATCTGAGTTAGATTGGTTGTAACCGATTGAGAAATCATCAGTCACTGCATAAGTAACACCGAAAGCTTCGAAGTCTACATCAGTTGCAGTTGTAGGACCATCGTCTTCACCCATTGTAGCACCAATTGTTAATCCACCAGTACTGTACGTAGCGTACATAATTGTTGTATCAACAGTAGTTCCAACAGTTGTTTCAGTTTCACCCATACCATAACCAAGAGTTAATCCTTCGATCATTTCTGGTGCATATTTTAATGCAAAGTCAGTGTAACCTTCATTTGGAGTAGCTGCTGAATCACCTGATGGAATGTAACCTACAGTTAAAGTAAGACCATCACTTAATTCTGGAGAAACATATGTAAACATATTGTTTGCAGAATTACCACCTGGTACAGTTTCTTCATCAGCATTTAAAACTCCATCCCATGACTCTTCATAAGCATTTGGAGATTTATCATCGATTGCACTTAATGCGCCATCACCACCGTGACCTGCGAACGTAAGTGTTCCCATGCCATTAGTATCTAATGTGATTGAGTGACTGTCTAATACATCACCTGCATCAGTTTCATCGTTATCGATTTCAAATGATACACTAACTGACATACCGTTATCCATATCACCACCACCTGTCATGGTAATACTGTCAGCCATTGTCCATTGGTTTCCTTCTGGTGTAATTCCTCTGTGACCTACGTCATCAGTATCACTATCACTGAAAGATATTGAAGCAGAACCCGAAGCTGATAAAGAACCAGCATGTGCAGATACTGCAACTAGAGAACCAGCTAATGCTGATAATCCAATTTTAGTTAATTTATTCATATAATTTAACCTTTCGTGTTATGTTTATTATTAATAATTAACATTAACCTTTTATCAGAACTGAAATAATCGAAGCCAATTTTGGAAAAAAAATTGAGAAAACTTAACATGTGTGATATTTTTATCACAACAAAAAAGTCCCAGAAAAAGAAGAATTTTTCGTAATTTAGTAGAAATAATATATAAAAGCCTCAATTTAAATATGATCAATTTATATGAGCCTTTTTAAAATAACTATTATATTGGCATTTTCCTTATTTCTTACCTCATGCAAGCTTGCAAACTTAGGAGGCGATGCAAGAGAAAACCCTCCGGATCCAAGAGAAAGAGTTAAGAAAAATTTAGAGGAAGGCAAAGGTTTCAGACTAATGGATTTTGGAACCAATAACACCGGAGGAAATTTTGAATTTGCAAGCTCAAATGAATTATGGAGAGCATCTTTAGATACAATTGATTTTATACCATTAGCATCCGTAAATTACAGCGGAGGTATAATAATTACTGATTGGTATTCAACTGATGAAAATTCTAATGAGGTTTTAAAAATCTCAATTAGATTTTTAACCAATGAAATCAGATCTGATGCCCTAGATGTAAAAATTTTCACAAAAAGATGTGATTTACAAAATAAATGTGTAATCTTAGAAAAAAGTCAAAACCTGGTTGCTGAATTAAAAAAAGAAATTTTGAAAAAAGCCGTTACCTATGAAAAAGATATTAAGGAAAAAAATAAAAAGCCATACGTACTTTCTGGAAAAATGAAAGATTAAACTTAAGAAAAGCTAAATACATTTGTGCAAAGATACAATTTTAAATCTGTTGAAGATAAATGGCAAAAATTTTGGCAAGATAGCAAAACTTTTAAAGCAGTTATAAACAAGAATAAAAAAAAATTTTATTGTCTAGAAATGTTCCCCTATCCATCGGGTAAAATTCATATGGGGCATGTTAGAAACTATACAATTGGAGATGTGTTGGCCAGATATAAGTTGCTACAGGGTTTCAATGTTTTACATCCTATGGGTTGGGACTCTTTTGGAATGCCAGCAGAGAATGCAGCTAGAGAGAACAACCTGGATCCTAAGAGTTGGACAGAATCAAATATTGAAAATATGAAAACTCAATTAAAAAAGTTAGGATTATCAATTGATTGGGACCGAGAGATTTCTACTTGTTCTCCTGAATACTATAAACATCAACAGGAATTTTTTTTAGAGCTTTTTGATAAAGGTTTAGTCTATAGAAAAGAGCAATATGTCAATTGGGATCCTATTGATCAAACCGTGCTAGCAAACGAACAGGTTATTGATGGCAAAGGTTGGAGATCAGGTGCTGTTGTTGAAAGAAAAAAATTAAATCAATGGTTTTTTAATATTAAGAAATTTTCTAAAGAGCTCTTAGATGGTTTAAATAAATTAGATAATTGGCCCAACAAGGTAAAAATAATGCAGAAAAATTGGATCGGCAAATCCTTTGGATGTGAAATTAATTTCAAAGTTGAAACAGAAAAAAAAATTAATCAAATTACTTGTTTCACAACTAGACCTGATACTTTATTCGGAATGTCTTTTTTGGCAATATCAGTGGATCATCCTATATCTAAATTTTATCAAAAAAATTTAGAATTTCAGAAATTTAAAAAAGAGTGTGCAAAAACAGGTACAACTGAAGAGTCTATTGCTAATGCGGAAAAGATTGGATTTAAAACTGACATAATTGCAATCAATCCATTTGATAAAGAAAAGAAAGTACCAGTTTATTTTGCTAATTTCGTTTTAATGGACTACGGGCATGGTGCAGTGTTTGGATGTCCAGCACACGATCAAAGAGATTTTGACTTTGCAAAAAAATATAATCTTAATATCAAAACTGTTGTATCACCTGAAATTAATGACCATAAATTTGAGGTCAAAAGTCAGGCATATCCTGGACCTGGTTACATTATAAATTCTTCTTTTTTGAATGGCATAAAGTGCCCTGATGAATCAGTTTTAAAAGCAATAGAATTTATTGAAAAAGAAGAAATTGGGAACAAAAAAATTAATTTTAGATTAAAAGATTGGGGAGTTTCAAGACAGAGATACTGGGGTTGTCCTATTCCAATAATTTATGATAATGATAAAAAACCTCATAAAGTTCCAAAAGAAATGTTACCTGTAGAACTTCCAAAAATCGATAGATTAGATCCCACAGGCAATTCACTTGATAAAGCAATAAAATGGAAAGAGGTATCTATTAATAATAAAAAATATTTAAGAGAAACAGACACACTAGACACTTTTGTTGATTCATCCTGGTATTTTTTAAGATTTTGTTCAGCGAATAAAGAAGATTATGGATTTAATTTCGACGATATCAATTACTGGATGCCTGTTGATCAGTATATAGGGGGCGTAGAACATGCAATACTTCATCTTCTGTATTCTAGATTTTTTATGCAGGCTCTTTCTTATAAGAGTGAAAAATTTACTTTAACTGAACCTTTTCAAGGACTCTTCACTCAGGGAATGGTGTGCCATGAAACTTATAAAGATGATAATGATAATTGGATTAGCCCAGAAGAAGTAATTACTATTAATAACGAAAAGTTTTTAAAAAAAGATAATACAAAGAAAATAAATGTTGGATCTTCTGAATCAATGTCTAAATCGAAAAAAAATACAATCGACCCACAACAAATGATAGAAAATTATGGTGCAGATGCAGTAAGATTATTTATTTTATCTGATAGCCCACCAGAGAAAGATGTACAATGGTCTGATGAAGGTATGATCTCATCCCATAAGTTTCTTCAAAAACTTTGGAATTTAAATTCAAAATTTTTAGATGAAATTGAAAAAGACCACCCTGCAGACGAGGATAACAAGATTACCATTGAAACTAACAAATTTATAAAAAGGGTTACTAATAATTTAGAAAATTTTAGTTATAATAAAATCATAGCAAATATTTACCAATACTATAGTTTTTTTTCAAAAGAACTTGATAAAAAATATACAAAAAAAACTTTAAGAAGTAATTATGAAAAAATTCTTATTACAATTTCCCCAGTATTGCCTCATTTTGCAAACGAATGCCTTGAAATTGCGCAAACAAATAAAAATAAAATCACATGGCCAAAATATGATGAAAAGCTCACTATTGATGATAAAATTACTTTAGTGGTTCAAATCAATGGTAGAAAAAGAGGATTATTAATATGTGAAAGAGACCTAAATCAAGACGAATTATTTAAAAAAATTTTAGAACAGGAAAGTATTTATAAATATATAAAAGATAAGAAAATTAATAATAAAATATTTATTCCAAACAAGTTAATAAATATTTTAATTTAGAATTATAATGTTTCATAGAATATTATTTAAAATTATTATTTTCATTTTTCTATCAGGTTGTGGATATACACCGTTATATTCATCATTTAACAATGAAAAAGAGAATATACAGATTTTAAATTCTGTAGGTGATAATAAGATTAATTCAAAAATTATATCTAAACTAAGAATACATAACAATGCTGATAAAGATTTAATTAAGATAAGTTTAAATACAGTCTATAGAAAAAAGGATTTACAAAAAAATAGTAGTGGTGAGGTAGAGGAATATGAACTTGAAGCAATAACAACTTACGACGTAGTTACAATAGATTCTGAAAAAAAAATAATAATCGAAGAAAGCTTTATAATGAAGAATTTTAATGATGATTTTGAGGAAAAAAATTATGAAGATAGAATAAAAATTTCAATTGCTAATCTAAATTATCAAAAGTTAATGCTACAATTAAATAAAATGAAATGATTTATAAACACTACGAAACTAATAAAATAAAATTAAAT
This sequence comes from uncultured Pelagibacteraceae bacterium, assembly GCA_902561095.1. GTDB lineage: Bacteria > Pseudomonadota > Alphaproteobacteria > Pelagibacterales > Pelagibacteraceae > Pelagibacter. Next base: position 6,605 of record CACEOF010000012.1, read on the forward strand.
AAATTAATTCTAATTTACGGAAAAAATAACGGTCTCAAAAATGAGGTGATTAAAAATCTTCTTAAGGATAAAAATATTATTTCTAATTATGATGAGAAAGAAATTATAGATAATCCAGAGATTTTTTTCGAGCAAATTCTATCAAAATCCCTTTTTGAGGATGAAAAAATTATTATTATTAAAAGAGGGACAGATAAACTACTTAAAATTATTAAAGAAATTAATTTAAATATTTTAGATAATGTTGTGATTATAGTTGTAGCAGACAGTCTTGAAAAGAAGTCAAAGTTAAGATCAGAATTTGAAAAAAATAAAAATATGGTTTGTGTTGCTGTTTATCCAGATGACAACAAAACTCTTTTAAGATTATCAATGGATTTTTTAGAAAAAAACAAATTAAGATTATCTTCATCAAATATCAATTTAATTATTAACAAGTGTGATGGAGATAGAGAAAAATTAATAAATGAATTTCAAAAAATTAAACTTTTTTCTGCAGAAGGAAAAAAAATTAGTTCAGAGAGTATAAATAAATTAGTAAATTTAGGAGAAAATCATAGTATATCTGAACTTGTAGACAACTGCTTAGCTAAAAATGAAAAAAGAGCTATTTATATACTAAACGAAAATAATTTTACAAATGAAGATTGCATTATAATCACTAAGACTTTTTTGAATAAATCAAAAAAAATTCAAGAACTTATTTCTAATTTTATTATTAACAAAAATATAGAGACGACTATTTCTTCAGCAAAACCACCTATTTTCTGGAAAGATAAAGAAATTACAAAACAACAAATTTTTAAATGGTCTCCAGAAAGTATTAAATTACTAATCTACAAACTAAATGAGATTGAATTATTAATAAAAAAAAATTTAAAAATCTCAATTTACATAATTATTGATTTTATATTAGAACAATCATCATCAAAAACTAATAATTAAGTTTAATGATTTCTATAATTTTATTCAATTGATCAAGATCCTTATATTCAAAAGTAATTTTACCTTTGTTATTCTTTTTATTTTTAATCTCGACATTTAAACCAATCTTATTTACTATTGACATTTCTAACTGCATTATATTTGCATCTTTTAAATTTCTTGGTTTTATTTTTTTATTTTTAAATAATTTTACAAAATTTTCTGTCTGTCTAACTGAGAGTTTGTTTTCAATAATTTTACTAGCTACAAAACTAGCATTTTCTAATCCAACTAAAATTTTTGCATGACCAGCTGATAATTTTTGATTTTCTATTAATTTAACCACATCCTCTGGGAGAGACAAAAGCCTGAGTGCATTTGAAATATAACTACGACTTTTGCCAATAAATTTTGAAACTTTGTCTTGGTCATACGAAAATTTATCTATTAATTTTTTGTATCCCTGTGCTTCTTCTAAGGGATTTAAATCATGCCTTTGAACATTTTCAACTATTGCGAATTCCAATGATTTTAAATCATCTGCTTCTGTTATGACCACTGGCACATCATGTAGTCCTGCCTTTTGAGCCGCGAGCCACCTTCTCTCTCCTGCAATAATTTCAAACTTTAATTGGTCATCATTTGATTTACGAACAATAATTGGCTGTAAAATTCCTCTTTCTCTAATTGAATTAGAAAGTTCATTTAAATTTTCCTCATCAAATATTTTTCTAGGTTGATATTTATTAGGTACAAGATCACTAACACCTAGCCTATTTTTTTGAGTCTCGACTTTGGTTTCTCCTATGAGAGATGATAATCCTCTTCCAAGACCTTTTTTTATTTTATTAGAATCCATTAAGCAGCACTCCCTATTGTTGTTTCTTGATTTAAAAATTCATCTGTAAAATTAAAATATGCCTTACTTCCTGGACAGGTCTTATCATAGATCAAAACAGGCATCCCATGTGAAGGTGCCTCTGACAATCTAACATTCCTAGGTATTACCGTTGAATAAACTTTTTCATTAAAATAATCTCTAGCCTCCTTCTCAACTTGAGAGGACAGCTTATTTCGTTTATCATACATCGTTAATAGTATTCCTCTAATGCTCAAATCAGGGTTTAGACTTACTTTTATTCTCTCAATTGTTTTCATTAACTGAGTTAAACCTTCTAAAGCAAAAAATTCTGTTTGGAGTGGGACTAGAAGTGAGTTTGAGCTTACCAGCGCCATTATAGTCAGTAAGCTTAGAGATGGTGGACAATCTATCAATATATAATCATAGATAACTCCAGAATTGTTTAAATATGCGGTTAATTTTACCTTTAACAAAAAAGCTCTGTTGCTATCATCAGCCGTCTCCACCTCAAGACCAGATAAGTCTACATTAGAGGTTATTATATCGAGATTTTCAAATTGCGTTTTTTTAATCACATCACTTATTTCTTTAGTTCCATTAAGAACCCCATAAATTGTCTCTGAAGAATTTTCCATGTTGGATAATCCAAGGCCAGTGGTTGCATTTCCCTGTGGATCTAAATCTACAACTAGAATTTTCTTGTTCTGTTGAGATAATCCTGCTGCTAAGTTAATTGCTGAAGTCGTTTTACCAACCCCACCCTTTTGATTAATGACTGAAATAATTTGCATTTAGTTTTTTTTAATTTTTTTTTTAATTTTTTTCACATTTACTAAAAAAGATTCTTCGCTAGTTAAACTTTTTTTTTCAGAGTAATCTAACTCCCAATCCTTTAAAGTCTTTTGAAAAATTTCTCTTCCACTCTTACCCATAAAAAAGATTATATTTGAAAAATTAGAAAAATTTTCATTCACTAAATCTAAGACTACTGGCATCGGTTTAAATGCTCTAGACATTATTGTTCCTGTTTCTATTTTTTTCTCTTCAAAAATATTTTTTTGTATTATTTCTGTTTTTAGATTTAATTTTGCAGAGACGTCTTTAAGAAAATGGCTTTTATGGTAGCTTTTTTCATAAAGCTTGACCCTTATATCTTTTTTAAGGCTTTTAAGTAAAATTGCTATGATTATACCCGGCATTCCACTTCCTGAACCTATATCTGTAGTTGTATTGCTATTAAAGTCAACAATATCAATTATTTGTGCAGAATCAATAATATGACGCTCAATTATGTCATTTTTTTTACTAAATTTATCGCTTATTAAATTGATTTCTTCATTTTTTTCTAAGATCATTGATATATAGCTTTCGAAGTCTGAAAATGTTTCACGTGAAACATTTAACCCTGAGAGTTTTGAATAAGAATTTATAATTTCTTGATCCATTAAGCTATATGCTTAATAGACTTTCTTTTTACATGTGACAACAAAATATATACAGCCGCAGGGGTAATTCCATCAATTCTTAAGGCCTGACCCATGGTTTTAGGCTTAATTTGATTAAATTTTGCCTTTACCTCATTTGATAGTCCTGAAAGTTTATTATAATCAATTTTTTCAGGAATTATTAGATTTTCATCTCTTTTAAATGCAAGAATGTCAGCTTTTTGCTTTTTTAAATAACCTCTATAATGAGCATCAATCTCAATTTGCTCATCAATTTCGTTGTCATAATAAGGTATATCGGCCCAAATTTCTCTTATTTTAAGCATGTCTACACCTTTTTGTGTTAAAATTTCATTCGAAGACCTTAGAATTCCATCTTTAGCTATCTTTATACCGTAACTTTCAGCTTTATTTGGAGATATATGAGATTTAAACATTTTATTAGAAATATTCTTTAATTTTTGGGATTTATCTAAATATATTTCCTTTCTTTGATTTCCAATTAATCCAATTTCAATGCCTTTATCAGTCAATCTTTGATCAGCATTATCTGCTCTCAAACTTAATCTATATTCTGCCCTAGAAGTAAACATTCTATAAGGTTCGGTAACACCTTTGGTTACCAAATCGTCAATCATTACTCCTATGTAAGCATCAGATCTATCTAATATAAATGGTTCTTGTCCTTTAATAGATAATGCAGCATTTATTCCAGCAATAAGACCTTGTGATGCAGCTTCCTCATAACCTGTAGTTCCATTTATTTGTCCAGCTAGGTAAAGATTATTAATTTTTTTAGTCTCAAGGGTAAGAAAGAGCTCTCTAGGGTCTACATAATCATATTCTATAGCATATCCGGGTCTAATTATTCTTACGTTTTCTAAACCATTGATATTATTACATATTTCTTGTTGTACCTCATTCGGAAGTGACGTTGAGATTCCATTTGGATAAATTGTATGATCATTTAGTCCTTCTGGCTCCAAAAATATCTGATGTCGTCCTTTATCCGAAAATTTTACAATTTTATCCTCTATAGATGGACAGTATCTTGGTCCAACACCTTTTATGCTACCTGAGTACATTGCACTCTTCGAAAGATTTTTTTCTATAATCTTATGTACCTTGTGATTGGTGTATGTCATCCTACATGATACTTGTTTGTTTATATTTTTTTTAGTTAGAAAAGAAAAAAAATAAGGATCATCATCTGCAAACTGTTCTTCTAAATTTGTATAATTTATAGTTCTCGAGTCTAATCGAGGAGGGGTTCCAGTTTTTAATCTTCCAATTTTGAATTCATATTTCTGTAATTGTTCACTTAATCCCGTGGAAGGTTTCTCGTCATATCTTCCTGCCGGTGTTCTTTCATCACCTATGTGTATCAAACCATTTAAAAAAGTGCCCGTTGTTAATATTAACTTGCTACATGTAACTTTCTTACCTTTTTTAGTTTCAAAACCACTTATGCTGTTTTTGTGGAAAATGAATTTAATAACTGGATCTGAAAAAACGTTTAAATTACAATACTTTACAAGTTTTTCTTGCATATATTTACGGTATAATGATCTGTCTGACTGTGTTCTAGGCCCACGAACAGCCGGACCTCTACTTCTATTTAACAGCCTAAACTGTATTCCTGACTTATCAGCAATCTCACCCATTACACCATCTAGGGCATCTATTTCTCTAACTAGATGACCTTTACCTAAACCGCCAATAGCTGGATTACACGACATCTCACCAATCGTTTCAATTTTGTGGGTAAATAAAGCAGTGTTAACTCCTAAACGTGCAGAGGCTGTTGCAGCTTCACAACCTGCATGTCCACCACCAATTACTACAACATCAAAAGATAGATCATTTTTCATCAGATAAACTTACAACTGATTAATTTATTTACAAGATACCTCTTGCTTTTAACGAATAAATGTTAAATACCAACGATTTTGGATAAAAAATAGCAAAAATTCCAGATAAATTGATTATTATTTGCCTATGCAAAAATCGTTGAAAATACTACCTAATATCTCCTCAACATCAACTTTTCCAACAATCATTCCCAGATGTCGTGTGGCTAATCTTAGATCTTCGGCCGCTTTATCAAAATCTTCAATTTCTTTTTTTTGATTAAAGTTTTTTAAATGATCTAAGCATTGTTGTAGATGTTGTCTATGACGTTCCCTGGTAATTAGAATATCATCACTTGTTATAAATTTATTTTTTAAATTATTTTTTATTTTCGAGATTAATTCATCAATGTTCGTATTTTCTTTTATTGAAATTAAAACGTGTTCTATTTTTTTAATATCAGGGTTAATATCTTTTTTTAAAAGATCTGATTTATTAATTACTAAAATTGCATTTTCATCTAATAGTCGTCGCAAAACATCAGTAAATTCAAGGTTTTTTGCATCTACCACTACTAATTTTAAATCTGCTTCCTCTGCTCTATTAAGAGATAATTTAATACCCTTTTTTTCAATTTCATTTTTACTCTCCCTTATGCCAGCCGTATCCGAAACAATCACTGGATAGCCATCAATATTAAGGTGGGTTTCTATTACGTCTCTTGTCGTTCCTGCAATTTCTGAAACGATTGCAACATCCCTATTTGATAAATGATTTAATAAACTAGACTTACCAGCGTTAGTAGGTCCGAGAATAGCAATTTTAAAACCTTCCCTAATTCTCTCCCCAACTTTTTGATCATTCAAAACTTTTTCAATATTTTTTAAAACGTCATCTGAATTTTTTTTAATCTCATTTAAAATATCCTTTGGTAAACCTTCATCAGGAAAATCTATTTTGGCTTCCACATGGGATAAAATTTTTAATAATTTTTCTCTTAAAAAATTAAATTGATCTGCTGATCGACCATTCATTATTTTGATTGCTTGTTGTCTTTGAATTTCGGTTTCGGATGAAATTAAATCAGCAACACTCTCTGCTTTGAGTAAATTTATTTTGCCATTTTGAAATGCAAGCTTTGTAAATTCTCCAGGTTCAGCTAAACGACAGTTTTTAATTTTCGAGATGTTGGTATGTAGGGCATCTATTACAGCTTTACTGCCATGGACTTGTATTTCAGCCATATCCTCTCCTGTGTAGCTCTCTGGGCCAGGAAACCATAATATTAAACCTTCATCTATAAGCTCAGAAGTGTTGATTTTAAAGATTTTTCGAAGTGTAGCCACTCTTGGATTGGGTACACCCTTGCCTGTCATAAGCTCAATAGCTTTAGATGTATACTTACCTGAAATTCTTACAACGGCTATACCTGAGATTCCTGGTCCACTGGATAAAGCATAAATTGTCATTTGAAGATTATAACTTCAAATTTATGCCACTGTAAAACCTAAATTAAATTTAATTTGTTAGGCAGGTTTGTTCATGGAATTAAAAAACTCTGAATTATTTTTAGTGTCTTTTAATTTTGAATTAATAAACTCTATAGCGTCCATAGTTCCCATGGGAGCTATAATTCTTCTTAGGACATTCATTTTTTGCAGATCACTTTTATCGAATAATAACTCTTCCCTTCTTGTTCCTGATTTTGTTATATCGATTGCAGGATAAATTCTTTTGTCGGCAATTTTTCTATCTAGAACTGTTTCGCTATTACCAGTTCCTTTAAATTCCTCAAAAATTACTTCATCCATTCTACTTCCTGTATCTATTAAAGCAGTTGAGATAATTGTTAATGAACCTCCTTCCTCAATATTTCTAGCAGCGCCAAAAAATCTTTTTGGTCTTTGAAGTGCATTAGCATCAACACCTCCTGTAAGAACTTTTCCTGAACTAGGTATGACCGCGTTGTAGGCTCTTCCCAATCTTGTTATTGAGTCTAAAAGTATAACTACATCTTTTTTATGTTCAGTTAATCTTTTTGCTTTTTCAATAACCATCTCAGCTACAGCAACATGTCTTTGAGCGGGTTCGTCAAAAGTTGAGCTAATTACTTCACCTCTTACTGTTCTTTGCATATCTGTTACTTCTTCTGGACGTTCATCAATTAACAATACAATTAAATAACACTCTGGATAATTTTTCGCTATTGAGTTAGCAATGCTCTGTAGAATCATTGTTTTACCAGCTTTAGGAGGTGAAATTATTATAGATCTTTGTCCTTTACCAATTGGGCTAACCAAATCAATCAATCTTGGTGTTAAATCTTGTTTCTTCTCAACTTTAGTAGTTTCAACTTCCATAACTAACTGTTTATCAGGATAAAGTGGTGTAAGGTTATCAAATGCAATTTTGTGTCTTGCTTTTTCTGGCTCTTCAAAATTAATTTTACTGACTTGAAGCAATGCAAAATATCTTTCACCTTCTTTTGGTGCTCTAACAGGTCCTTCCACTGTGTCACCTGTTCTTAATCCAAATTTTCTAATCTGACTTGGGCTAACATATATATCATCTGGACCGGGTAAATAATTTGATTCCATTGCTCTTAAAAAACCAAATCCATCTTGTAATAATTGTAAAACTCCAACTCCAGTAATTTCTTCTTTTTCAGCAACTTTTTTTAATATCGCAAAAAGAATCTCTTGCTTTCTTAGTGTACTTGCATTTTCAATACCAAGTTCTTCTGCTTGTGTAATGAGTTGTTCAGATGATTTGAGTTTTAGTTCTTGAATGTTCATGATTAAAAATTTGATAAGGACTTATCAGATATAAGTAATATATATTCTCTTTGTTTTTTTTCAACCCTAGATTGGTTTAAAAATAACAACAAATATGATCAAAATTAGCAATATTGTTGGTATTTCGTTTATATAACGGTAAAACTTATGTGAATGCCTGTTACTGTCTGTCTTGAACTGACCAAGTAACTTACCTAAGTAAAAGTGATATAGAGTAAGAATAATTACAAATAGCAGCTTTAATAACATCCAAGTTTGACCAAGCTGTTGGAAACCAATGCTATGAATAAGTAAAAGTCCAAACAACCAAGATAATGTCATTGCCGGAGTCATTATGTAAAAATAAAGTTTTCTTTCCATAATCTTAAAAATTTCAGAAATATTTGCCTCAGAATTATTTTCTGTGTGATAAACAAAAATTCTTGGAAGATACAAAAGACCGGCCATCCATGAGATAACAGCTATCAAGTGTAAAGATTTAAATAACAAATAAGTATTCATCTTTTAAGTATTTTTATTTATTAAAGAATTCAATAAAAGTATGTGGTCGTCATTATCATTTAAACATGGAACCATGTCAAAGTTTTCACCTCCTGAGTTTAAAAAACTCTCTCTTCCTTGAATTAAGATTTCCTCTAAAGTTTCTACACAGTCGGAAGAAAATCCAGGACAAATTGTAAGAATATTTTTTTTCCCCTCTCCTGGTAAACTTTCTAAAGTTTTATCTGTGTAGGGCTGTAACCATGCTTGAGGCCCAAATCTGGACTGAAATGTGGTTTTAATTTCTACAGAATTAAATTTTTCAGATATAAGTCTAGTCGTTTTATGACAATAACAATGGTATGGATCACCTTTATCAAAATATTTTTTAGGTATTCCATGATATGAAGCAATTATTAAATCTGGTTTCCAATTTATTTCACTAATTTTTTTATTAATAGATTTAACTAACGCATCAATATAAAGTGGATCAGACTCATAATGAGGAATAATTTTTAAAGACGGTTGCCATCTCATTTTCATCAAAGTTCTATAAACTTCATCACAAACTGTTGCAGTTGTTGCTGCAGCATATTGTGGATAAAGTGGCAATATAACTAAATTTTCGCAACCTTGTTCTTGAAGTTTATAAATTTTACTTTTAATGCTTGGATTTCCGTATCTCATAGCAAAATCTATTAATAAATTTTCTTTTTTTATCAATTTAGAAATTTTTTCAGTTTGTTTTTGTGTGTAATATAAAAGGGGAGACATGTTTTCATTTTTCATCCAAATTTCTTTATATGCTTTTGCTGTTTTAGAGGGTCTAAAAGTTAATATAAAGAGGTTCAAAATTATTTGCCAAATTATAGGATTAACTTCTATGACTCTTTTATCGGACAAAAATTCTTTTAAATATTTTCTAATATCGAGCCAACTTGTGGAGTCTGGAGTGCCTAAATTAATAATAAGGACGCCAGTTTTTCCAAATTTTACAGGTGGATGTTTATTATCAATTTCCATTTAATAGTCCCTTACAGTATTTATTAAGTATTCAACCATCACAGGGTCTGTTTCGGGTAAAATACCATGACCTAAATTAAAAATATATGGATGATCTTTAAATATATTTAAATATTTTAAAATTTCTTT
>CACEOF010000013.1 GCA_902561095.1 uncultured Pelagibacteraceae bacterium
ATTAAATTCGTCAATATTTTCCCTTAAAGCTAAACTAGAAATTGAATAAATCATAATTAGCAATAAAACTAAGGGCAAAGAGGTAATAACTGAGGCATTACTTTTGATTAGCAAAATATAAAAAACAATAAATAAAGCGGAACGAATTAGTACAGTTTTTCTATAGACACTTATAATTGACAAAGAATGTTTTAATAAATTAAAAAAACTCATTTGTGAGGGTCCAAAATACCTAGTCCCTCTTATAGATGGCATTGATACTAAATTTTTCTCTAATTTTCTTAATGCTCCAGAAAAACTACTCCAAGTAGACTTTTCCTTTAGCATTTTTTCAATTGTTGATTTTGATAGACAACTATAATTTCCAAATTTAATTGACTGACCTGTAAATGCTAAAGTTAAAAACTTATGAAATTTATAACATATTTGAAATAATAATCCCTCTGACCGCTTCACTCTCTCTCCTACTATAGATTGTTCTTCTGTTTGTTCAGAAAGTTCAATGAAGTTTTTAATCTCTTCAGGTCTATCTTCTCCATCGCCATCCATTGGAATTACATAATCAAATTCTTTTTTTTCATAAATATATTTTAATCCAGAAGCAATACACCTTGCATGTCCTCTGTTTTGTTTCATGTTAATGATTTCAAAAGAGCGGATATTTTCTATATTTGGATAAGTATCTACAATTTGTTGTGATGAGGCGTCATTTATTACTAAAATTGATACTTCAGCATTTACGCTATTTAGCTCTCCATTAATATTTTCAATTAATTTAGTTAACGACTCTCTATCGTTATAAATAGGAATTAAAATCGTATACTTTTTCATAAACTATCTTGAGCCTACACACACATTATCAAGACACATATAATCTTTCAATTGATCTAGTTTAGATCTCTCTACAAAACCTTCCCAAACTGGTCTTGATTTTAAATGATAAGATAAATTACCGGCATTCCATTCATTGCCTAAAACTACATTAATTTTTGTGTTGAATTGCTGATCCCAAGCATATTGAGTTTTTATAGCGATTTCTTTTCCTGGATAATCTGTTCTCTTATCATCCTTTGAAATTGAAACGTAAGCATAAAGTACAGGTGACAAAAAGAAAAAGAAGATAAATCCAATCACAAATGGTTTTAATTTTTTTATATTGATTTGAGTTTGAAGCATATAAACAAACAATGTTCCAATAAATAAATAAAATGGAGTCATCCACATTGTTCTAATTTTTGATCCGGTTATAACGGAAGTTAAAAAAATTAACAGAATTGGTAAAATATTTATTGATAATAAAAAAAGTAATTTTTTATCTTTTATATTAATTTTAAATTTAAATTTTTTAACTAACAACCAGGTTAAAATCAAAAAAGGAATTAATATTCCAATTTGTTTCCCTATAAAAATAAAAGGATATTGAATATGATTTATTAGGCTTGATTGTTCTAAACCAGTTCTAGCAAGACCATAAGTAATTGTAATAAACTCATTGTTAGTAAGCCAAATAAAGTGGGGCACCAAAGCAACCAAAAATACTTCTGCTGTTATCAAATATTTAAAATCAAATTGTCGGTCTTTCTTGATAAAGATTAAATAAATGAACAATAGATCAATAGACACTAAAAGATAAAGAAACAAGTATTTGGATAAGAAACCAAAAGCTGCAAATAGAGCAACTAAAAAACAGTCAGAAAACTTAATATTTTTTCTACTAAAAATTTTCCACGAATAATAAGCCGTAAGAGACCAGAATGGGAGTTGGCAAACGTTAACGTTAAATTCTGGAGAAGTAAAATTATAAAAATAAATAGTTTCAATTAATAAAACTGAAATTAAGCCTAATAAGTTATTGTTTAGGATTTCTTTGGAGAGCTTGAAGACATAATAAAATGAAATAATTACAAAGATTTGACTGAGTAAATAATAAGCCCAATCTTGTGAACCAAAAATTTGGTAAAAAATCTCTGGAAAAAAAGCACTCATGGGTGGATGCTTGTTAAATCCCCAATCTAAATTACTTCCCCAAGCTAAAGCCTCAATAGTATCGAGAGGTAAATTATGATTCGTAAGGGATGGAATTAAAGTCCAGAAAATTAGATGAGCTGTAACGAAAATATAAAAAATATTATTTATATTTTTGCTGTTAATGCTCATTTATAAATATTTATATTAAATCAGGTTGCTTGACACCCTTAATTTGCTGAATATACTCCGGAGCTCAAAATTGAGCTATGCCAAAGACCACTAAAGCAAAGAAAAAAGTCGCTAAAGCAAAAACTAAAGTTGTAAGCAAACCAAAAAAAGTTGCAGCTAAAGCACCAATTAAAATTTCAAAAACATACATCCCAAAAGATACTGAAAAATATATGTGCGAAAAACATAAAGTTTTTTTTAGAATTAAATTGAATGAGTGGAAAAAAGAATTAGTTAAGGCAAACAATGAGGCACTATACAATGGAAGTATGGATGATAATAGTATTTCAGCTGATATTGTAGATCAAGCAAGTTCCTATACCGATAAAAATGTAGAAATGAAAGCTATCAATAGACAAATAAAATTAATCTCTGAGATTGATAAAGCTTTAATGAGAATTAGAGATGATACTTATGGATATTGTTTAGATACAGCTGAACAAATTGGATTGAAAAGGTTGATGGCAAGACCTATAGCTAAATATACTATTGCAGCTCAAGAGAAGCATGAAAAAGACGAGAAAGTTCACGCTGATGACTAGAAAAAATAAAAGAAAATCTGCATATCAAAATTCTATCTCTTTTTTATTTGCAAAAAAATATATCTATTTCTATTATCCATTTATTTGGGCAATTTTAATACTTTACTTATTTCTTAAATGAACAAAAAATTAATTCTTATAGTCATTATAGTTCTAGCAATTGAATTATCTGGAATGGGAATTTTTAGTTCGTTGTATAGATTGGTAAGCTAAATTTAGGGCTTAGGTATAACCGCATTTTCATCCATGAAAGCATATCCCTTGATTACAGCTTCACGTTCAGAAACTTCAGAATACCATCTGGATAAATTTTGATATTTTTTAAGCCCAATATCGTGCCATTCGTGTCTGGCTATCCATGGCCACGTCGCAATATCAGCAATTGAGTAATTTTCACCCGCTAAATATTTATTTTTTGATAAATGGTCTTCTAGTACTTTATAAATACTTTTAGTCATTTCAAAATATCTTTTTTCCCCAACTTCACTCAAACCTTTATTAAAACGGTAAAAATAATGGTATTGACCTATCATTGGTCCAACCAAACCCATTTGTGCCATCAGCCACTGATCAATATTTAACTTATTCTCTTTATCATAAAACTTACCACTTCTTTCTGATAGATAAATCAAGATTGCCCCTGACTCGAACACTGCTTGATTATTATTTGAATGATCAATAATTGTTGGTATTTTTGCAAAAGGGCTAATCTTCTTAAATTCAGGTTTAAATTGATCCCCTTTAGCTAAATCTAATTTTATAACTTTGTATTTGAACCCTATTTCCTCCAACATAATGCCAATTTTTTTTCCATTTGGGGTGTCAGATGAAAACAGTTCAATCACTTTTAATACCCAGTCTTTCCTGTGCAGCTTTTGAGGTTGTTGTAAACTCAAATCTTAACTTTTCATCTGGTTTTGCATACCTAAAACACCCTCTCGCAGCCAATGCTCCCTCATGAAAACCTGATAAAATTAATTTTAATTTCCCTGGATAAGAACAAATATCTCCAATTGCAAATATACCATTTATATTAGTCTCAAAATTTTCTGTGTTGACCTCAACTTTTTTTTTATCAATATTTAAACCCCAATCCAATATTGGACCGAGTTGCATAATTAATCCAAAAAAACCTAGTACGTAGTCAGATTTAATGTCTTTTACTTCTCCATTGTCGTGTTTAATTTTAACTGAGTTAATTTTATTCTCTCCTTCAACAGAATCTAATTGATATTTGGTATATAAATTTATTTTACCTTGATCATTTAATTCTTTTACTTTTTGTACACTTGACTCCATACCACTAAAACCATCTCTACGATGGATTAAATTTACTTTAGAGGTATTAGAAAGTTCTATAGCCCAATCTAAGGCCGAGTCTCCTCCACCAAAAATTGAAATAGTTTTATCTTTAAAAATTGTTTTGTCTTTGACCGCATAAAATAGTGAATTTCCCTCAAATTTTTCACATTCTTTAACTGGGAATTTTCTTGGTTCAAAGGATCCAACGCCTCCTGCGATAACAATACTTGCAACATCAAATTCTTTATTGCCATTAGTTTTTACATTCCAACGATCATTAACTTTTTTAAGTTCTTCCACTCTTTGGTTTAAATGAAAATTGATGTTGAACGGTTTGATTTGTTTTAAAAGATTATTGGTTAATTCTTCACCAGTGCACTCAGGAATTGCTGGGATATCATAAATAGGTTTATCAGGATAAAGCTCAATACATTGTCCACCTGCCTTATCCAAGTTGTCAACAATTTCGCAGCTTAGTCCAATAATACCAAGCTGATGCGCACAAAATAAACCCGTTGGACCTGCTCCAATAATTAGTACATCTGTTTTGATCATTTATCCCTGCTTTGATGGAATGTTTACAACAAGCCCATCAAGTGTGTCTGAAACAATAAGCTGACAACTTAATCGACTATTTTTTTTTGGTTCAAATGCCATATCTAACATGTCCTCTTCACCATCTTCTTTCACTGGAAGCTTATCCAGCCACTCTTCACTGACGTATACATGGCAAGTTGCACATGACATCCCTCCCCCACAATCAGCATCAATACCTGGTATATCATTTTGGATCGCACCTTCCATCACAGTTAATCCATTTTGAACATGAATTGTATGAGTTTTATCATCATGAGTTATGTAAGTAATTTTTGGCATAATTTATATATAGGTTGTTATCTAAATTGAGCAAGTAACTAAAATTAACTAAGCTTTATTTAGATAATTTAGACAAAAAAAAGGGCAGATATAAAATTATATCTGCCCTTAATTTAAATTACTGAGTAAAACTACTTAGCTCTTTTTCCGCTAACACTAGTTGCAGCTGCCCAGATCACTAGACCAAATGCAATTTTGTTAATAAAGTCTGCTAAGTTGTAAACAACGTTAAGTGAGTCGGCATCTACTCCACCTGTTAGGTAACCAAATATGTAGCCTAATGGGTAAATAGCCCAACCTACTGTAACAATCATTCTCATTGCACCAAAAGCAGTTACAAGAGCCTTGCTTCCACTTTTTGCTGCAGCTTTTCCAGCTTCACCTGAGAATACTTCATAAAGAATGTATACCCAACCTGCCATTCCGATTATAAATCCAAGAGTAGCGTTGATGTATCCAGCTTCACCTAAGTATCCACCGATTAACATTACTAATGAACCAATTAGCAATCTCCAGAACATTCCAGAATTTGCTTTACCAATTGCTGCTAGAATTAAATAAAATTCTACCATCTGTAATGGCACTGTAATTAACCAGTCAATATATCTGTAAACAGTTGGTGAGTCTCCAGTAGCAACCCATACTTCTCTCATGTACATGTAGTGTATGAATGCAATACCAGTTACTAGCCCAGCAACAATAACTGAAGTTCTCCAGCCTGCTGCCACGTTACCAACTTCCATGAAAAAGAAAGCAGTTGCTGCTAGCATTCCCATAGAGATGATCCAGAATGAAATACCTACGAAATCATCCTGATTCAACATGGTTGCGTCTGCTGCAATAGCTATACCTGAAAATCCTATCAGTGCCATAGCTGCTAAAGCAAACAATTTTAGTTTATTCATAAAAAACTCCCTCTCTAGTTAGTTTTTATTTTTTAGTTTATATAAACTAGACTTGAGCTTCCTCAAATCAAAGTTCACGTTAAATAGCAAATAAAAATGGATTTATGAAGAGCAAATTGTCACTAATTAACATTGATTTTACTTAATTTTTAAAATTAAATACAATTTATAAGTTAAAAACCAAATAAATTACTTAAATCGAATCAAATAAATATGTCTGAAAAATTCAATAAAATTTACGACCATTCAATAAAAAATCCTGAAAAATTTTGGCAGGAAGCAGCTGAAGACATCTTTTGGTTTAAAAAACCTTCAAAAATTTTGAACAAATCTAATCCACCCTTCTATAAATGGTTTGAAGATGGAGTAACCAACACATGTTACAACGCTTTAGACATTCATATCGATCAAGGTCGAGGAAAAAATACCGCTCTTATCTATGATAGCCCAATTACAGGTAACAAAAGTAAGTTTACCTTCGAAGAACTTAGATCCAAAGTTGCAAAATTTGCAGGTGCATTAAAAAATCAAGGAGTTAATAAAGGTGATCGAGTTATTATTTACATGCCAATGATCCCAGAGGCTGTAATTGCAATGCTTGGGTGTGCAAGAATTGGTGCAATACACTCTGTTGTCTTTGGAGGATTTGCATCTACTGAACTTGCAAGTAGAATTGATGATAGTAAAGCAAAACTATTAGTAACTGCTTCATGTGGTTTTGAACCTGGAAGAACAGTTGAATACAAACCTTTAGTTGATGAAGCTATAAAAATGGCAAATCATAAAATAGAGAAGATGATTTTATTTCAAAGACCAGATCACGAAGTAAAATTAAATGCTCCTCTTGAAATTAGCTGGGATGAAGTTGTATATAATGCGGAATCAGCAGATTGTGTTGAGATGAATTCCAATGAGTTTGCATATATTTTATATACTTCAGGTACAACTGGAACTCCAAAAGGAATAGTAAGAGATGTTGGGGGTCACATTGTTGCTCTGAAGTGGACCATGAAAAATATTTATAATATTGATACCAATGATATCTGGTGGTCAGCAAGTGATATTGGATGGATTGTTGGACACTCATATATTGTTTACGCTCCACTGTTTAAAGGATGCACAACAGTTTTATTTGAAGGTAAGCCAGTTGGAACTCCAGATGCTGGAGCATTTTGGAAAATTATTTCAGACTATAAAGTTAAATCTTTGTTTACTGCGCCAACTGCATTTAGAGCGATCAAGAAAGAAGACCCTGATGGTAAGTTTTTTTCAAAGTATGATCTAAGTAGTTTTAAAAGTTTATTTTTAGCAGGTGAAAGAGCTGATCCAGATACGATAAAATGGGCTGAAAATTTACTTAAAGTTCCAGTGATTGATCATTGGTGGCAAACTGAAACAAGTTGGGCAATCAGTTCAAATTGTACTGGTATAGAAATGATGGAAACAAAATACGGTTCAGCTTGTAAAGCAGTACCAGGCTACGACGTAAAAATTATCAAACCAGATCAATCTTTAGCAAAACCAAATGAAATGGGGGATATTGTGGTAAAATTGCCTTTGCCGCCTGGAACATTCCCTACATTATGGAATGCAGACAAAAGATATAAAGAAAATTACATGTCAAATTATGATGGCTACTATCAAACCTATGATGCAGGACACATTGATGATGATGGTTATATTTGGATTATGTCTAGGACAGATGACATTATTAATGTAGCAGGTCACAGATTATCTACTGGAGCAATAGAAGAAGTTTTGTCAGAACATCAATCAGTTGCAGAATGTGCAGTGCTAGGGATTGCTGACAAATTAAAAGGTCAATTACCAATTGGATTAGTTGTTTTAAAATCTGGAGTAGATAAAGATGATGAAACAATTTCTAAGGAATGTATTCAAATGGTGAGAGCAAAAATTGGTCCTGTAGCAGCATTTAAAGTAGCAATAGTTATCAAAAGACTACCTAAAACAAGATCAGGAAAAATTTTAAGAGGAACCATTAGAAAAATTGCTGACAGTGTTGAATATAAAATTCCACCCACAATCGATGATCCAGCAATATTAAGTGAAATAAAAGAAGACTTAATTAAACATAAAATTATTAATGGTTAAGACTTATATTTTTTTAGTTGGAGCAATATTTTGTGAGGTTGCTGGTACTATGCTGTTACCTGTATCACAAAACTTCACTAAATTAATACCAACTGTTGCACTTTCAATATTTTATCTTTGTGCATTTTATCTTTTGACATTTGTAGTTAATAAGCTCCCAATTGCAATAGTATACGCCACATGGAGTGGTCTTGGAATTTTTACAATTGCGATATTAGGCTATATCTTCTTCAAGCAAACCTTGGCTTGGCAGGCTATTGTTGGTTTATTTTTAATTGTCATTGGTGTAATTCTGGTAAATAGCTTTACTATTAAACTTAACTAAACTTTAGAGGTGACCCTTCAGGGTTTCCCAATATTTTACCGTTTTGCATTTTGATATTTCCAGCAATAATTGTATGGGTAGGTGTACCTTTAAATTTGTAACCATTAAATGGAGACCATGCACATTTGCTCTCAATGTTTTCATTTTTGATTTCAATTGTTTTATTCATGTCCACAATTGTTAAATCGGCATCATAACCTTCTCTAATAAATCCTTTATTCTGGATACCAAAAATTTTTACAGGATTTTCACAAACTAGATTAATTAATTGATTTAGGGATAATTTCCCATCGTTTACATGATTTAACATCACTGGCATTAAAGTTTGAACTCCTGGCATACCTGAAGGAGTTTCTGGATAAACTTTATCTTTATTCACTTTTAAATGAGGAGCATGGTCTGAGCCAATTGTGTCATTGAAGTTATTTCTTACTGCGTACCATAATCTATCGTAATGAGGCTTGTCCCTTAATGGAGGATTCATTTGAGCATAAGTTCCAAGTTTGTCGTAACAATCAGGTGCATATAGTGTTAAATGCTGAGGTGTAATCTCAAATGTAATATTTCCCTTATGTTGTGATAAAAAATCAATTTCCTCTTTTGTTGTTATATGAAGAACATGTGCTTTTTTATTATACTTCTCAGCAATCCTGACAATTCTTCTGGTAGACGAAATTGCGCACTCTGCACTTCTCCAAACAGGGTGAGTATGAACGTCACCCTGCTTTATTAGTTTTTTATTTACTTTTAGTATTGTTTCATCTTCAGAGTGAACTGCAACAACTTTAGAAGCATTTTGAAAAACCTTATCAATATCATCTTCCTCAGCGACTAATAAATTTCCAGTTGAAGATCCTGCAAAAAGTTTAATTCCACAACAACCCTCTAAGTCTTTTAAACTTGCTAGATCATCTGCATTGTCAGCTGTTGCTCCAAAATAAAATGCATAGTTACAATACATTCTGTTTTTAGCGAGATCTAACTTTCTTTGAAACTCTTTCTTATTAGAAGTTGGTGGGTTTGTGTTGGGCATTTCAAAAACACTGGTGATACCTCCAGCAATAGCTGCTCTACTTCCTGAATGAAGATCTTCAGTATCTGTTGATCCAGGTTCTCTAAAATGCGTTTGAGTATCTATGCATCCTGGCAAAACTGTGTGGTTGCTTACATCAATTATTTCTTTAGCTTCTTCTGAAATTTGACCAATCTTATGAATATTTTTGTCTTTAATGGCAACATCAACATTCTTTAATTCACCATCAATATAACATTTGCCGTTTTTAATTATAAGATCTAACATTTTGAGAAAATGTTATTATATTACATCTTATAATTAATCAAATATGAATATCAAAAACGTTTACATTTTAGATGATCGGGCAATTCTTTACATAAACGGAGAAGATGCTGTAAGTTTTCTTCAAAACCTTATTAGTAATGATATTGGTAAAGTCAGTGAAACCTGCAGTTGCTTTGCATCATTACTATCTCCACAAGGAAAATTTTTGTATGAATTTATTATAATCAAACACAAGTCAGGTTACTTAATTGATTGTGAAAAATCTCAAGTAGATGGATTATATAAACAACTTAGCCTTTACAAATTAAGATCAAAAATTGAAATTTTAAATCTTAGTAATGAGTTTGTGGTTGCAGCTTTTAGCTATGAAAAGTTTTTAACTTTTGACAAGGTGCTGGATGTCCCTGGGTTTACATTTAAGTTTAGAGAAGATCCAATATTTTTAGATCCTCGTAACAAACAATTAGGTGCAAGATTAATTATAAATTTAGAGAAACTATATTTATCTTTAAAGAAATTGGAATTACATGATGCTGATATAAATGAATACTATTCATTAAGTCATAAACTTGGAATAGTCCCAAAAAACCTAAATCAATTACAAAATAAAGCTTTTGGAATTGAGTGTAACTATGATGAACTTAATGGAATTGATTTTAAGAAAGGTTGTTATGTTGGACAAGAAAATACGGCAAGGATCAAACTTAAAAACAAACTTACAAAAAGATTGTTGCCTATAAATATTGTTAATGGAAAATTACATAAAGGTGAGGTTATTTTCAGTAACGACAATGAGATTGGGAAAGTATTGATTAACAATGAATATCCATTTGCACTAATAAAATTTCTCGATAAAAACTTTGATGAAAATTCTGAATTCAAAACAAAAGAAGCATTGATCAAAATCAAAAAACCTAATTGGATAGGTAAATAACTAATTAATTGGTGCGGTCGGAGAGACTCGAACTCTCATGGACTAGGTCCACACGGCCCTCAACCGTGCCTGTCTACCAATTTCAGCACGACCGCAATATGTCCCATAATAAATGAATGACAACTATGTTTCAAATTGGTAAAAATCTGCATGGAATTTACACAAGAAGTAAAGCAAGCAACAGATCCAATTTACCAAAAAATTTCTAAGGTTATGCCTGAAATTGAGTGGTCAGTTCATGCGCCCTACATTCACAAAATTAATAAATTAAAAAAAGAAAAAAACGCAGTTATTCTAGCTCATAATTATCAAACACCTGAAATATATCATGGTGTTGCTGATTTTTCTGCAGACTCTTTGGCATTAGCAATTGAAGCTTCTAAAACTTCAGCAGATATAATTTTGATGGCAGGAGTTCATTTCATGGCAGAAACTGCAAAATTAATGAGTCCTGAAAAAAAAGTAATTTTACCTGACATGGATGCAGGTTGTTCCTTATCTTCATCAATAACTGGTAAGGATGTGAGATTATTAAAAGAAAAATATCCTGGTGTTCCTGTTGTTTCATATGTTAACACTTCTGCAGAGGTTAAAGCAGAAACTGATGTTTGTTGTACATCTGCTAATGCTGTTAAAATTGTAAAATCACTTGGAGTTAAAAAAGTAATATTTTTACCTGATGATTATCTTGCTAAATATGTTGCTTCACAAACTGATGTGAAAATTATTTCATGGAAAGGTATATGCATTGTACATGATCAATTTAATGAGCAAGAAATACATGATATTCGAAAAAAAAATCCTGGAATAAAAATTATAGCACACCCCGAATGTCCTCCAGATGTTATTAAAGCAAGTGACTTTGCAGGCTCTACATCAGGTATGATCAATTATGTTAAAGATAACCAGCCCAAAAAAGTAATGATGGTCACTGAGTGTTCGATGAGTGACAACATAGAAGTAGAAAATCCAAATGTTGAGTTTATCAAGCCATGTAATATGTGTCCTCACATGAAAAAGATTACTCTTCCAAAAATTTTACACTGTTTGGAAAATGAAACAGGTGAAATAATTATGGACAAAGAAACTATCGACAAAGCAAGAATTTCAGTTGAGAAAATGGCAGCCATTGGCAGATAAATAAGTGTCAAAAATAAAACTCAGCAAAGAATTTATTCGTAATTCTGTTAAACTAGCACTTAATGAAGACCTTTACCCTTCTGGAGATATTACTTCAGCTTTAATTAAAAATAATAAAAATATTACAGTTAAACTTTTATCAAATCAAAATGCCGTGATAGGAGGTTTGTTATTTGCTAAACAAACTTTTGCACTAATTGACAATAAAATTAAATTTATGATTAAAAAGAAAGATGGCTCAAAGGTAAAAAAAGGATCTATAGTTGCTTTAATAAAAGGAAATGCAAAAAATATACTAATAGCTGAAAGAGTTGCATTAAATTTTTTATCTCATATTTCTGGTATAGCTACAAAGACCAATGCATTTGTAAAGCTAGCTGGAAAAAGAACAAAAATTTGTTGTACACGTAAAACAATTCCAAATTTAAGAGTAATTCAAAAATATGCAGTTAAATTAGGAGGGGGAACAAATCATCGATTTAACTTAAGTGATGAATATTTAATTAAAGACAATCATATAGCAAGTTCAGATCTAAAAAGTTTAGTCACTAAAGCTATTAAAAATAAAAAAGGAAGAAAAATTACTGTCGAAGTGGATAGTCTAAATCAACTTAAATCAATAATGGGGCTAAAGTTTAACAGAGTGTTATTTGACAATATGAGTATTAAAAATTTAAAGGAAGGTATCAAAATCTCTAACAAATATTACGAAACTGAAGCTTCAGGAAATATAAGTTTAAAAACAGTAAAAGCTATTGCGTCAACAGGTGTTGATAGAATTTCTGTAGGATCTATAACTCATAGCGCCCAAGCAGTTGATCTAAAATTAGAGATTTAACACACAAATTTAGAAAGATCAGGTTTGAAATAATTTGGTCCTTTCATTACCTTGCCAGCATCATTATAAATAGGTTTTCCATCTACATCTAACTTACTCATGTTTGAATTTTGAACCTCCTCAAAGCACTTATCTAAGTCAATTCCAAATGCATGCCCTGCGCCGTAAGTAACATACAAAATATCAGTTAAAGCATCAGCCACTTCTAATAAATCTTTTTTGTCCATAGCTTCTGTAAGTTCCTCTAATTCCTCTTTAATAAGACCAATCCTAAGTTTATTGATTTTATCTGTGCTAAATGAAGGTTCCGTTTTAACTTCTTGCCCAAAAGTTTTCATGAAAGTTCCTACTTTACTAAAATTCGACATATTGCTCCTGTATATTTTTATAATTTATTGTATATTTATAATTATTTGTAACTTAGAAATTAATCAATGAAATTAAGAAAAGAATTCGATAGCATTGGAAGTGTCAATGTTCCTAATGATAAATTATGGGGGGCATCTACTCAAAGATCTAATAAATTTTTTAATATTGGCAAAATTTTAGTAAATATTTCTATTATCAAATCTATTGCAATTATTAAAAGATCTGCTGCAATAGTTCATGCTAAGGACAAATTAATTGATAACAAAATTTCTAAAGCAATTATTAGAGCTTCAGATGAGGTAATTAAAGGTAAGTTGGATGATAATTTCCCATTAAAAGTCTGGCAAACAGGTTCTGGAACTCAAACAAATATGAATGTTAATGAAGTTATTGCTAATCGTGCGATAGAAATGATGGGTGGAAAAAAAGGTTCAAAGAAACCCGTTCATCCAAATGATCATGTAAATAAATCACAATCTACAAATGATGTTTTTCCAACTGCAATGCATATATCAATCGTAAAAGAAACCTTAAGTAAATTGTTACCAAACTTAAAGATTTTAGAAAAAGAATTAAATAAAAAATCTAGAGAATTTAAAAATATTGTAAAAATTGGACGGACACATCTTCAGGATGCAACTCCTCTTTCATTAGGTCAAGAATTTTCAGGATACCATGTGCAGGTTAAAAAAAGTGTTGAAAGAATTGAATATGCTTTGAAGGAGATCTTATTTCTTGCTCAAGGTGGGACAGCAGTTGGAACAGGTATAAATTCAAGAAAAAACTT
>CACEOF010000014.1 GCA_902561095.1 uncultured Pelagibacteraceae bacterium
CTTCCTATCTCACAAAAAATAACTCTTATGTATTGGGCTCTAATTGGAACATCTATTTCCATTATTTTTTCAGTCGCTAACGCAAAAGCATGTTCTTGGTTCATTGGAGCAACATAATCAAGTCGATCAAAGTAAGGGACTGCTTGCATATAAGTTTTATTTTCAATTAGTTTTTCTGTACCTCTATGTAATAATCCAATGTGAGGATCAGCTTTCTCAACTACTTCACCATCTAATTCTAAAATTAATCTTAACACACCATGAGCGGCTGGGTGCTGAGGTCCAAAGTTTAAATTTAGATTTTTAATTTTTTTTGTCATTATTGTCTAATTCCTCTTTAATGTATCTAGTCCCTTCCCACGGACTTTGGTAATCAAAGTTTCTATAGTTCTGTTCAAGTTTTACTGGTTCGCTTATTACTTTTTTTTGATCTTCACTGTATCTAACTTCTGTATGTCCAGTTAAAGGAAAATCTTTTCTAAGTGGATGGCCTTCAAAGCCGTAATCAGTTAGTATTCTTCTTAAATCTGGATGATCTTGAAAAGAAACACCGTACATATCAAAGACTTCTCTTTCCATCCAGTTAGCTCCAGGAAAGATACTGGTTATTGATGGTATGATTTCGTTTTCTGCAATTGTATATTTTAAAACTAATCTTTGATTAAATTCATGGCTTAAAAATAAATATACAATTTCAAACCTATGATTTTTTTCTGGATAATCAGTAGCTGTTATATCAATAAGTTGTCTGAATTTAGTGTCAGTGTTTGTTTTTAAAAACAAAACAACATCTATAAGATCGTTTTTGTCTGTTTCAATATAAATCTGATTATGTTTAATCTCAGTTCTATTGATTTTAGTTGTTAATTCAGAATTAATTTTTTTTTCTAGATCAATTAAATTTTTCATAACTATCTCGTTATAGAACCTTTGTTTCGAATTTTTTTTTGAAGTTGTAATATTCCATAAAGTAACGCTTCGGCTGACGGAGGACATCCAGGCACATAAACATCAACTGGAACTATTCTATCACAACCTCTAACTACAGAATACGAATAGTGGTAATAACCACCACCATTTGCGCAACTTCCCATTGAAATAACGTATCTTGGTTCTGGCATTTGATCATAAACTTTTCTTAAAGCAGGAGCCATTTTATTTGTTAAAGTCCCTGCTACAATCATTACATCTGATTGTCTTGGGGAAGCTCTTGGTGCTGCACCAAATCTTTCAAGATCGTATCTAGGCATAGATGTTTGCATCATTTCAACAGCACAACAAGCTAAACCGAAAGTCATCCAATGAAGTGATCCTGCTCTTGACCAATTTATTAAATTATCTAGAGATGTTGTAATAAATCCATTCTTACTAAAATCGTCTGCAAGTTGTTTAAATTCTTCAGGAACCTGATCTATTTTATTTTGCATTGTAGTTAAATTTTATTCCCAGTCTAAAGCACCTTTTTTCCATTCATAAATAAAACCAATTGTAAGTATGAAGAGAAAAATCATCATTGATGAAAAACCTAATAAACCAATATTCCCAAGAGAAATTGCCCATGGAAAAAGAAATGCTATTTCTAAATCAAAGATAATAAATAATATTGCCACCAAATAAAATCTTACATCAAACTCCATTCTTGAATCTTCGAATGGTTCAAATCCACATTCATACGCAGAAAGCTTTTCAGGGTCAGGTCTTTTGGGTGAAAGAATAAAATTTACTACTATAAAAGCACAACTTAATCCTAATGCTAGAATTAAAAAAATTATTATAGACAAGTAATTTTGCAAAAAATCAGATAACATTGAAATCTATATAGCACTTTTTTTTTGATCTTGAAGCGCTCATACGTCACATTTTATTGAAAAAAAAAATTAACAATTTCAATGACTTAAATAAGATATCCTGAAAAAGGTAATGATATCAGTATTTTAGGTGATTAAGTAAAATTTGTTGTTAAAGTGGCGGGAGTGAAGGGACTCGAACCCTCGACCTATCGCGTGACAGGCGATCGCTCTAACCAACTGAGCTACACCCCCACTTTTGATTCTTGGTGGGCAGTATAGGACTCGAACCTATGACCCCCTCGGTGTAAACGAGATGCTCTACCAACTGAGCTAACCGCCCATAACCAAAAAGTAACGTGATTTATATCTTTTAGATCAATAAGGTCAAGATCTATTAATTACGATAAAATGGAGGAAAATATTAAAATCCACCTCTCCAGTTAGTCTTATTTTCAAAATTGTCTTTCTCTTGTTTAGTAATAGGTCTTAGTAAATAAATACCTAAAAATATAATGACCAAAAAAATTATTAATATTTCCACTTTAAAGGTTTACTTGTTATTGAATACTAGCTTGAGATTTGTCATCTTTTTTAGATATATCTACTTCTACCCATTCTGTAGGTTTTAATTCTTTAGTTAGTGCTATTTTGATAACTTGATCAGCATGTTCTACAGGAGTAATTTTTATATCATCCATTATTTTTTTTGGCATATCCACAAGGTCTTTTTCATTTTCTTTTGGTATTAAAACCTCTTTAATTCCAGCTCTATGTGCTGCTAATAATTTTTCTTTTAATCCCCCAATTTGTAGTACCTGACCAGTCAAAGTAACTTCTCCAGTCATCGCTAAGTCTTTTCTCACTGGGATGTTTGTAATTGAAGATACAATAGATGTAACCATTCCAACACCAGCAGAAGGACCATCTTTAGGTGTTGCACCTTCAGGAACGTGTATATGAAAATCTTTCTTTTCAAATACAGGCGGAATAATTCCATATTCTAGACATTTGGATCTTACAAAAGATTTTGCTGCTTTTACAGACTCTTGCATTACATCTCCAAGTTTGCCCGTAATTTGCATTCTACCTTTTCCAGGCATAGTGACTGTTTCAATTTTAAGAATTTCTCCACCATATTCTGTCCAAGCAAGTCCAACAACAATGCCAACTTTATTATCATCCTCTAGTTCTCCAAAATTAAATTTTGCAACACCAAGGAAATCAGACAAATTTTTATTATTTACATTGACTTCTTTTTCTTCACCAGCAACGATTTTCTTAACTACCTTTCGCGCTATTTTGGAAATTTCTCTTTCTAAATTTCTTACCCCGGACTCTTTGGTGTAGCGTCTTATTACTTCTTTAATTATGTCGTCACTTAAATTCATTTCTTTCTCTTTAACACCATTGTCTTTAATTTGTTTAGGCAGCAAATATTTATTAGCAATATTAATTTTTTCATCCTCCGTGTAACCAGCAAGTCTAATAACTTCCATTCTATCTAATAAGGGTGGAAGTATATTTAGTGTATTTGCAGTTGTAACAAACATTACATCTGAAAGATCATAATCTACTTCTAAATAGTGATCATTAAAGGTCGTGTTTTGCTCTGGGTCTAATGCCTCTAATAAAGCAGAAGAGGGATCTCCTCTATAATCATTTCCTATTTTATCAATCTCATCTAATAAAATTAAAGGATTCTTGGTTCCAGCTTTTTTCATCATCTGAATAATTTTACCAGGAAGTGAACC
Source organism: uncultured Pelagibacteraceae bacterium (assembly GCA_902561095.1). Lineage (GTDB taxonomy): Bacteria > Pseudomonadota > Alphaproteobacteria > Pelagibacterales > Pelagibacteraceae > Pelagibacter. Next base: position 3,542 of record CACEOF010000014.1, read on the forward strand.
TATATAGGTTCTTCTGTGACCTCTGATTTCAGCCTCATCTCTCATACCACCTACCGACATTCTTACAAATTCTCTATTTGTTGCTTTAGCAATTGATTTTCCTAATGAGGTTTTACCTACACCTGGTGGTCCAACTAAACATAGAATTGGTCCCTTAATCTTTTCCATTCTTTTTTGAACTGCAAGAAACTCTACTATTCTTTCTTTAATTTTTTCTAAACCAAAATGGTCCTTGTCTAGAGTATTTTGTGCCTTGGCTAAATCAATATCAACTTCACTCTTTTTATGCCACGGAAGTTCTGTCATCCAATCTAAATAATTTCTCACAACTGTTGCCTCTGCTGACATAGGGCTCATATTTTTTAATTTTTTTAACTCTTGAAGACATTTTTTTTCTACTTCTTTCGGCATCTTAGCTTTAGTAATAGCTTTGTTTAAGCTCGACGTTTCATCTTTACCATCTTCAATTTCACCAAGTTCTTTTTGAATAGCTTTTAACTGCTCATTTAAATAATACTCACGTTGAGTTTTTTCCATTTGAGTTTTAACTCTTCCTCTAATTCTCTTCTCAACACCGATTATACTAGTTTCATTTTCCATGATCTTAATTATTGCATTCAATCTTTTTTTGACATCGTTTGTTTCAAAAATTTGTTGTTTTTCAGAAATTGAAGCTGAAATATGAGAAGCTATATTGTCAGCAATTTGAGATGGGTCTTTTAATTGCTTAATGGTATTTATTGTTTCATTAGAAATTTTTTTATTTATAGAAGTCAGTTTCTCCAATCTTCTTAAAGCTGTGGCTGCTAATGGAAATAAATCTTCTTCTTTAGACAAAACATCATTGAAATGAGTGTAGTCACAAGTAATAAATTTATCATTATCTTTAAAATCTAAAATTTTAACTCTTTTCATTCCCTCTACAAGAACCTTAACAGTTCCATCTGGTAACTTTAACAATTGTAAAATGTTACCCTCACATCCATACATGAAGACATCGGTCTTAGATGGATCGTCAATTTCAGAATTTTTTTGAGTGACAAGAATAATTTTTTTTTCTTTCTTCATCACTTCATTTAATGCAGAAATAGATTTATCTCTTCCAACAAACAACGGAATAACCATGCTAGGGAAGACCACAATATCTCTTAAAGGAAGTAATGGCAGTGATATTTTAACATCCATGATAGTAATATGGATATTATATTTTATTTTGCAATAGGTTTTTCTCAGTTATTTAAGGATATTAAGCCGCTGTAGTCTTATTTGACTTAGATTTACCGTCGCTCTTTGAGTGTACTAAGATAGGTTGCGATTGGCCTGTCGCAGCACTTGCATCAACAATTACTTCTTCAACATTTTCTTGACTAGGTAAGTTGTACATTGTTTTTAACAAAATATTTTCTAATATAGATCTTAATCCTCTAGCACCTGTTTTTTTCTTAATTGCTTTTTTGGCTATCTCTTTAAGTGCATTTTCTTTAAATATTAATTTAGCTCCATCTAATTTAAATAGTTCTTGATATTGTTTAGTCAAAGAATTTTTTGGCTCTAGTAAAATTTTTATTAAGGACTTTTCATCTAAATCTTCAAGAGTAGCAATCATTGGAAGTCTACCAATAAATTCAGGAATTAGTCCAAATTTTAATAAATCCTCAGGTTCAAGTCCTTTCATCCATTCTCCAGTTTTCTTATCTTGAGTATTTTTTACATCAGCACCAAATCCAATTGAGGTTCCTTTATCTCTTTGAGAAATTATTCTATCTAATCCAGCAAAAGCACCACCACAAATAAACAATATGTTTGTTGTATCAACTTGTAGAAACTCTTGTTGTGGATGTTTTCTTCCACCTTGTGGAGGTACGCTAGCAACAGTACCTTCCATAATTTTCAGCAAAGCTTGTTGCACACCTTCACCAGAAACGTCTCTTGTAATTGATGGATTTTCAGATTTTCTACTTATTTTATCAACTTCATCAATATACACGATTCCTCTTTGAGCTTTTTCTACATTGTAATCAGAAGCTTGTAACAATTTTAAAATAATATTTTCAACATCCTCACCAACATAACCAGCTTCTGTCAATGTAGTTGCATCTGCCATAGTAAATGGGACGTCAAGAATTCTTGCAAGCGTTTGTGCTAACAATGTTTTACCACAACCTGTAGGGCCGACTAACAGTATGTTTGATTTAGACAGTTCAACATTTTTACTTGTCTTACTCTCATAATTTAATCTTTTATAATGATTATGAACTGCTACAGACAAAACTTTTTTAGCATGAGCTTGACCAATTACATAATCATCCAAAACGCTACAAATTTCTTTTGGCGAAGGAAGTCCATCTTGATGTTTAACAAAATTATCTTTACTTTCTTCTTTAATGATGTCCATACATAACTCAACACACTCATCGCAAATGAAAACAGTTGGTCCAGCAATCAATTTTCTAACTTCATGCTGACTCTTTCCACAAAAAGAGCAATAAAGAATATTTTTATTATTTGTTGTCATAATTTTTTAAACGAATCATTTAAATACTTTATTATAGTTGACTCCTAATAATCAAGTTTGGATTAATCTGATTCAATATATTGTGTATTAAGATCTTTTTTCTACAACTTCGTCAATAAGTCCAAATGACTTTGCAACATCTGCTGTCATAAAATTATCTCTTTCAAGAGCAGATTTTACTTCTTCAACACTCTTACCTGTATGTTTTGAGTAAATTTCATTTAATCTTTTTTTCAATGATAAAACTTCATTCGCATGTATCTCAATATCAGTGGCTTGACCCTGAAAACCAGCTGAGGGTTGGTGAACCATTATTCTTGAATTTGGCAATGAAAATCTTTTTCCTTTGGTTCCAGCTGCTAATAAAAATGATCCCATCGATGCAGCTTGTCCTATGCATAGAGTTGAGATATCAGGCTTTACATATTGCATAGTATCATAAATCCCAAGACCAGCAGTTACTAAACCACCAGGACTATTGATATATAAATAAATTTCTTTTTTGGGATCTTCTGCTTCTAAAAAAAGTAATTGAGCAGTAACAAGTGAAGCTACATTATCGTTAATTTGACCAGTTAGAAAAATTATTCTTTCTTTTAAAAGTCTTGAATAAATATCATATGCTCTCTCACCCTTACTTGATTGTTCAACAACCATAGGTACTAAGCTGCTCATGTATTCAGATAATTTTGTTGTCATAATTGATTCGAACCCACTTATACAACTTGAGATTACTTTTTGCTAACTTTTTTTGTTTTTTTAGCACCTGGCTTTGATTTTACTGTTTTTGTTGAAGATTTTTTTTCTTTACCAGTTTTTACCTGTGATTTTTTCTTACTGTCATTTTTTTTATGATCATTACTATGCTGATGTGCTTCTTTTAAGATTTTTTCAGCTTCAGATTTTGATATTTCCTTCTTATTTGCTTTACCTTTTTCTTTAATTAAATTTAAAATTTTTTCTTCGTATACTGTTCCTCTTAAACTAGCAACGGCGGAAGGGTTTTTTTGATAGAAATCCATTACCATTTTTTCTTGTCCCGGCATCATTCTAAGTTGTTTTTGAACCTCATTCTGAATTTCAACCTCACTTACTTTTATTTGATTTTTTTCTCCAAATTCATTTAAGATCAATCCAGTTTTAATTCTAGTTTTAGCTTTTTCCTCAAAAGTTTTCATATTTTTTTTTATCTCATCTTCTGGCATTCCTTGTGAGAGAATTTTAACTTCTTCCTGGATTAGATTTTCAGGAACTTCTTCAACTTTAATCTTTTCAATTTCTTTTAAAATCTGATTTTTTGATAATTGATCAAGTGAGTTTTTGTACTCGTCATTTATTTGTCTTGAAATTAAACTTTTAAGATCTTTTAAATCTTTTGCACCTAAATTTTTTGCAAATCTATCATCAATCTTAACTTCTTCTGGTTGTTTTACATCCAAAATTTTACAAATAAACTTAGCTTTTTTATTTACCAACTCTTTTTCAGGAAAATTTTCAGGTAATATAGCTTCAACTATTTTTTCATCATCTTTCTTTACTCCAATTAGCTGCTTATCAAATCCTTTTAGAAATAAATCTTTTCCAAGTGTTAATTGAGTATTTTTTCCTTCATTCCCTTTAAATTCTTTACCATCTACTGTTGCCTTGTAATCTAAAGCGACCAAATCACCTTCTTTAGCTTTTGTTTCAGGTTTTGTATCTTTAAAATTTGGTTGATTTTTTGCTATTTCTTGAATTTTTTTATCTGTCTCACTGTCGTCTATTTTTACTGTGTATTGATCAAATTTTATATTTTCTAATGATTTAATATCTACTTTGGGTAATTCAGTAACTGATAAAACATATTCTAGCTCCTTGTCTTCACCATATGTTTTTAAATCTAATTTAGGTTGACCAGCTGGTTTTATTTTATTTTCCTCTAAAGCTTTTGTTGAGGTATCTTTTAATACTTTGTCTAAAACTTCTCCAAAAACAGCTTTACCAAATTGTCTTTTTAAAACTTCTTTAGGAACTTTGCCCGGTCGAAAACCTTTAATATTTACAGTTCCTTTAATCTCCTCATATTTTTCATCCATGTAAGAGTTCATAGTCTCTTTGTCGATTAAAATTTTGAGATCTTTATTTAAACCTTTTTTATTTTCTACTGTGACTTTCATAATATCTTAATGGTAGGGCGAAAAGGACTCGAACCTTCACATGTTGCCATATTGGTTCCTAAGACCAACGCGTCTACCAATTCCGCCATCGCCCCACAAATTACGAGGTTTTATATATTATTGAAACTATTTGTCCAATGACAAATGCTAAAAAATTATCTATTTATCTTATTAATTTTATATTACTTTTAAAAAATGATTGTTTCACCATGCATAAGCATTTGTAAAACAGATCCTTCTACAGGATATTGTTATGGATGTGGAAGAAGTAATGAAGAAAAGCATATATGGAAAAAAGAGGATACTTCTGATGATTGGAAAAAAAACAATCTAGAGACGATAAAGAAAAGATTGTCTGGATGGCAGCTTGCAAGTTTCAATGAATCTTATGAGTACAAGATAAATAATGGAATGTCTTTATTTAAAAAAAATCAATTTAAAGATTAAATATTTATATGAGTAAAGTTAAATTAATTAGTATTATTTATGCTATTGGAATAATAATTGGTGCTCTTTTTCTAAAAGTCTGGGCTGCAGAGACATCATTCGTTAAAACTATTGGTGTTTTTATATGGACAATAATATTTTTAATCGCACTATTTTTTGCAGATAAAAATGAAAAAGAGTAATTTAAGAAAATTTTTTTTAGTAATTTCTACTTTAATATTTAGTTTCAGCAGGTGTTATTCAGAAATAATTGTTTTAAGCAAGTGTGATCATAAAGAAGATGTATTTTTAAAAAATGAATATATCTTAAATCTTAATGAATTACTTATGACTAGAAATTATGTTTACAATGAAAAAACTTATCAGAAATATAGAATGACTGACCTTAGTGTTAAAAAATCAAACACTTATGTTAGAAATATTTACGAAGAAAATGGCAAAATTTTTACACTAAAGCACGGCTATCCTCAATTCTATACTCAAATATTATTTTACAAAGAAAAACCAGAAATATTTATGAAGTCAGTTTTAAATGATATTGAGGGTATTTCAAAAATATCAACTTGTAAAAAAATTGAGAAATTTGATCAACAAAGTTAATCTTTCAATTTATCTTTATTTTTTTTATTTATTATATTTTTTTTTTTTAAATTAAATCTACTATTAGTGATATTTGACCGATGTTTAGCAAATGCTTGCTTTTGTGCTTGTCGCATTGCTCTTTTAGAGGACATAAATTTAATTTAATACCCTATTTCTAAGGTATCAATGATTTTAAAATTTTTATTTGAAATTACTATTTCTCCTGAAGATGAAGGGTAATCAAGTATCTCAGAAATTACAACATAATGAGTTACAAAAATTAAATTAGTTTTTTGGTCCCAATCTAATAAAAATTTTTGGAAATCTCTAATTTGCGAATTTTTATTTTGTGCAAATTTTGAACTAAAAAAAGAGTTCAAAAAACTTTTTGTTTTAAAATTTTTAAAAGCTATAAAAGCAGTTTCTTTGCACCTACACCATTCACTAGAATAGACATTTTCTATTTTAATCTTATTTTCTGAAAAAAAATTACCAATTTTTATAGACTGTATTCTGCCACTTTCGCTTAGATTTCTTTGAGTTGAGCAATCAGAAATATTAAAATTTTCAGGATCTCCTCCACCAGGTGCATAAGCATGTCTAATAAATATTAACTTCCCTCCTACTTTTAAGTTTTCAATTATATTTTTTTTTGAATCTGCTTTAACAAGCGTAGTTAAAGATATAAATAATATTAAAATAATTTTAAAAAATTTCATTAATGAACATTAAATTTAAAAATCTAAATAAAACAATTATAAATTGCAAAGAATGTCCAAGATTAGTCAATTTTGTTAAAAAAATTTCTACTGAAAAAAGAAAACAAAATATTAATGATACCTACTGGGGTAAACCGGTTACAGGATTTGGCAAATCAAGTTCAAAACTTTTAATTTTGGGCTTGGCACCTGCAGCACATGGAGGGACAAGAACAGGTAGACCGTTTACAGGTGATAAATCTAGTGATTTTTTATTTAAATGTTTGCATAAAACAAATATTTCTAATAAACCAAATTCTCTAAATTTAAAAGATGGTCTAAAATTAAAATCTACTTATATCACTAACATTCTGAAGTGTGTTCCACCTGGAGATAGGCCAAATAAAGAAGAATTAAATAATTGTTCAAAATATTTTATCTCTGAGCTATCAAATTTAAGAAGTTTAAAAACAATAGTAGCCCTTGGTAAAGTAGCATTTGATAATTGCGTCGAATTTTACAAAAAAAATTATAAATTTTCAAAAAAATTAAAATTTGCTCATGGTAAAATCTATCAATTACCAAATAATATAAATTTAATTTCTAGCTATCATCCAAGTCCAAGGAATGTAAACACTAAAGTAATTTCAGAAAAAATGATGATCAAGTTATTCAAAAAAGCAAAAAAAATGTCTGATATTAAAAGTTAGAAATATAAGATTCAAATTTGTCTACCACCAATTTTGGAATTTTTATAGGTTTACCTTTTTCATTTACAAAAACTAAGTGTATTTTGGCCTCAACTATTACTAACTTGTTTTTAATAATAGATTGACTCATAACAAATGATGTCTTTGTAAGAGAAAGTATATAAGATTTTATATTTAGCTCGTCTTCTAAATAAGCCGATTTTTTGTAATCAATGTTACAGGATTTGACTATTATTAAGGCTTTAAAATTGTCTCTGATCTTAATATTGCTTAGACCAATTTTACTCAAAGCCTCTGTTCTAGCCCTTTCAAAATATTTAAGATAATTTGCATAATATACTACACCACCCGCGTCAGTATCTTCATAATAAACTTTAATCTTATGATTAAAAATTTTAGGCATGTTAATATATTATCAAAAATTTTTACAATTAAATAGAAACTAAGTTTGAGATCATCAATGAAAACTTATATAATATGGTTAATTCTCGTAATTATTTGGAACTTTGGCTTTCCGAATGCGACTCCATTAGCAGATGTTATAGCAGCTATTTTACTATCTTTTCTAAGTTTAATTTTAAATAAATATTTAAAGTTTTAATTTTCTGAGAAATAAATATTTTGAAAATAAGAAATTGATTTCATTTTTGAATTATCTGTGTCAGCCATTATTGCTAGCCCATCTAATTCATCAACATCTATATCATGAAATCTTTTAAAATCTTCTTTAACATTTGCTTTTACTGTAACCCATTCATTAAAATTGTTTTTAGTTGAAGCTAATACATTGTCTATTGATTTTTTAGTATAAGGACTAGGCCAATTTTCACCTACTTCACTATTGCTAGAAAAAATATAATTAATTGCTCTGTTTGATAAAGGTGTAGCCCCAGTTTTTTTAATTGCAAAGACACGAGCTGCATAATCATGCCCTTTTTTGGTATTTTCTTTAATTCCTTTTAAATCCTTCTCTATTTTCCATGTTATATTAATAAAGGGGGTTTTATTGAGGTTAATTTTGATCTCTTTACCAAGACCTGAGGCAGCATTATCTGCAATAGCTAATAAAAAATTACCATTCTCGTTTGATCCAACAGAGTAATTAGTTTTATTATCTGCACCTCTTACTTTTCGTACTTCTAGTTCTGAAAGCTCTTTCTCAGTGAACTCAAAAATTCTTATATTCTCAGCAGCTGCAAAACTAAATAAAAATATTGATGTAATAATTATATTAAAAAATTTTAACATATCTTTCTTATAGATAAATTATTTTTTAATTCAACAATGTAAGATTTATAAATTATTAATTTAATATGTAGATCTTCCTCCACTTATGTCAAAGACAGCAGCAGTTGAAAAAGTATTCTCTTGTGACGAAAGCCAACAAACTAAAGAAGTAAACTCATGTATCTCAAGAAATCTCCCTCTTGGAACTTTGGAAAGCATTCTTTGAACGTGTTCTTTGCTCATCTGATCTAAAATTCTAGTTTTAGCTCCTGCTGGTGTTACGGCATTTACAGCAATATCTTTGTCTGCTAATTCCTTGCCTAATGCTTTAGTGAGACCAATAGCACCTGCTTTTCCAGAACTATAGGCACTAGCATTTGCATTGCCGTCCTTACCTGCGACTGATGCAACATTAACTATTCTACCATAATTATTCTTAATCATATTTGGCACAATTGCCCTACAGCAATTAAACGTACCCATTAAATTAATTTGAACTATTTTATTCCACATTTCTACATCATACTTCCAAAGAGGGTCTGTTGGACCTGTAATTCCTGCATTATTAACTAAAATATCAATTTTATTTTTAGACGTAATTTCACTAACAATTTTTTCAACCTCAGCATACTTTGAAACATCAACTACATGATAATTCAAATTTGGATTGTCAATTTCATCTATTGTTTCTTTTAAAAGATTTTCATCTATATCCCAAATAAAAACATTACATCCAGACTCTAAAAATCTTTTAGCAATATCTAATCCAAAACCTTGGGCTCCACCAGTTATAATGGCTGTTTGATTTTCAAAATCAAATTTGTGCATATGGATTATTTTTTAACTAGCAAATAATACGTTAACCAAGAAATAAATGCACCTATAATCCATGCATATGATTGTAAAAACATTAAATTAGTATTCCATATAGTTGAGGCAGAAAAAATAAAACCCAATATTATTGAGTAAACACCTTTAATGTGCCAACCTTTTGAATAATAATAAGCACTTTGATTTTCAATCGAATATAGGTCTTTATTACTTAAACTTTGATTTTTTATTAAATAGTAATCGGCAATAACAACACCAAATAAGGGACCGAAAAAACAACTGAATGTATCCACAAAAGATAAAATACCAATTTGACTCAGTACAGTTAGCCAAAAAATCCCAACAATAAATCCTAAAAAGGAAATTGTATAACTTGCACTTTTTAAATTTAGTTTATTTGGAAGAAAATTTATAAGAGAGTATTGAGAGGGAATATAATTTGCAACTAAATTGGTTGATGCTGAAGCAACTATTATAAAGAAAAGAACTACTATTGTAATTTGAAGATTATCAAATTTACCAATTATATCAGTTGGATTTGTGAAAATTCTTTCCAAATCCTGAAATTTTTGATTTAAAAAAACATCTGAACCAACAACAATAGCAATAGAAAAAAATGAAAAAATTATTAAGTTGAGAATTAAGCTTAAATTTCCTTTAGTTAAGTCTCTCTCATTATTTACATATCTTGTAAAATCTCCAAAACTTACGATCACAATTGAAAAATAAGCAAAAATAGTGCCTGCAACTGTAATTAATGGCAAAATATTATTTGTGTTTAATAAATTCTCAAAAGTTAAAATGTTAGAAAATGCTTGAGTGGTAATTTTAACGTCACTTA
>CACEOF010000015.1 GCA_902561095.1 uncultured Pelagibacteraceae bacterium
TCTATTTATAATTTTATTCAATGGAGGCATCTACTGACAACGGGAAATCAAGCCTCTTTTTATGATTATAAGGTTTTTATAGATAGTAACCCCAAATATCCAAGAATAGATAGATTAAAATATTTAGCAGAACATAAATTATCTACAGCTAACGTTTCTCCAAAGAAAATTATTAATTGGTTTGGAACCAATGACCCTCTTAGCGGGTTTGGTAAAATGATATTAGGTGAAAGCCACCTATTAATAGGTGATAAATCTAAGGGCACAAAGTTAATTAAAGAGGGTTGGATTACTGCAAAATTATCTAAGAGCGATTTAAAGTTTTTTAGAAAAAAATTTAAAAAAAGTCTAAATGCAGATGACTATATTAAAAGAGCTGATTACCTTGCTTGGAATGGAAAGCATTGGGACCTAAAAAGAATAACAAGATATTTGCCGAAAGATTATGAGCTTTTATATACAGCAAGACAAATATTAATAAGCAAAGGATATGGAGTTGATCAAGCAATTAAAAATGTGCCAGACAAATTTAAAAACGATGCAGGGCTTAATTATGACCGTTTAAAATGGCGAAGAAAAAAAGGTCGAGTAGACTCTTCAACAGAGATTCTACTAAAGATTAGAAATGATAAAGATTATTTAGTAATGCCAGAAAAATGGTGGAAAGAAAGAGAAATAATATCAAGAGCTTTAATTTATAAAAAAAAATACGAAATTGCTTATAAAATATCTAGTAATCACGGTATGAACGAAGGGTCAGATTTTGCAGCAGCAGAATGGATGAGTGGCTGGATAGCTTTAAGTTTTTTGAATGATCCTATAACAGCAAAAAATCATTTTAAAAATTTTTATGATAATGTTAATTATCCAATTAGTACTTCCAGAGGAGCTTATTGGCTTGCTAGAGCTTATGAAAAACTTGGAGACAAAGAACAATCTAATAAATGGTATATAGAGGCATCAAAATATTTAACTACTTATTATGGTCAATTAGCATTTTTAAAAATCAATCCAAATGGAAAATTTGAACTTAACAAAGACATGGAAGCTGATAAGAAATATCGACTTATTTTTTTCAATAAAGAACTAGTTAAAATTACTTATCTTTTAGATGAACTTAAAAAAGATAAATATACTAAATTTATTCTAAGACACCTAGCCAATGATGATATTTCTAAAGGGAGTGAAATACTAGCAGCTGAACTTGCAACAAATATAAATAGATACGACTTTGCTATACAAGTTTCTAAAATTGCTTCCTATCAAAAAAGATTTCATAATAAATTTAATTATCCAATCATAAGTACGCCAAAAAATATTAATGGAAGAAAAATTCCAGATAGTGCTTTAATTTTATCTATTATAAGACAGGAAAGTGAGTTTGATTTAGAAGCTAATAGTCACGCAGGGGCAAAAGGATTAATGCAATTAATGCCCTACACCGCAAAATTAGTTTCTAAACAAGCAAAACTTCCTTATTCAAAATCAAGATTAACTAGTGATCCTGAATATAATATTAATTTAGGTTCTCATTATATTGCGGGTCTTATCTTACAATATGATGGTGCATATCCTTTTGCAGTAGCAGCTTATAATGCAGGACCAAACCGAGTTAAGTATTGGAAAAAAATTAATAAAAATCCACAAAAAAAACAAATTAACTATGTTGATTGGGTTGAGTTAATAAAATTTAGAGAAACAAGAAACTATGTTCAGCGAGTTATGGAGAACTATAATGTCTACAGATACATGTTAGAACAAAGACCTATTTCAATGAGAAATTTCTTTGAAGATCGTCCTCTTTTTTAATGGCGGAAGAGGAGGGATTCGAACCCTCGGTACAAGTTTCCTCGCACGGTCATTTAGCAAACGACTGGTTTCAGCCTCTCACCCACTCTTCCATATGACATTGTGTATTAAGCGATTGTATTGAAAATTCAATGTTTATAAAGTAATTATTCAATTATTATGAGAAATAAGTACTCTATATTTTCTTTGTTTAAAAATGCTTTGTCATATCATGAAAATTGGCAAAGAGCATGGAAAGATCCAGCTCCTAAAAAAGAATATGATGCTGTAATAATTGGTGGCGGTGGTCATGGTTTGGCAACAGCATACTACTTAGCAAAAAAACATAACATGCAAAATATTGCTGTAGTAGAAAAAGGATGGATTGGTGGTGGGAACACCGGTCGTAATACAACAATTATTAGATCAAATTATTTATGGGATGCTAGTGCTGGTTTGTATGATCATGCCTTAAAAATTTGGGAGGGTTTATCTCAAGAACTTAATTATAATGTTATGTTTAGTCAAAGAGGTGTAATGAATCTTGCTCATAATTTGCAAGATGTGAGAGATTTAAAAAGAAGAACTCACGCTAACAGACTGAATGGAATTGATGCGGTTTATTTAAATACTGAGGAAGTAAAAAAATTTTGTCCAATTATAAATACGTCACAAGATATTAGATATCCTGTTTTGGGTGGCACTTTACAAAGAAGAGCTGGAACAGCAAGACATGATGCAGTTGCATGGGGGTATGCAAGAGGCGCAGATGAAATGGGAGTTGATATTATTCAAAATTGTGAAGTGAAAGCTATCAAAAGAATTGGTGATACAGTTGAAGGTATAGAAACAACAAAAGGTTTTATTAAAACTAAAAAAATTGGTGTAGTTGCAGCTGGTCATTCAAGCGTAGTTGCTAATATGGCAGGTTTAAAACTTCCACTTGAAAGTAAACCCTTGCAAGCTTTGGTTTCTGAACCTGTAAAACCAATTATTGATACTGTTGTTATGTCAAATGCTGTTCATGCATACGTTAGTCAATCAGATAAAGGTGAACTTGTTATAGGTGCTGGTACAGATGATTATATTTCTTATTCTCAAAAAGGTAGCCATCAAATTGTAGAAGGAACGTTGAATGCAATTTTAGAATTATATCCAATTTTTAGTCGTATGAGAATGCTAAGACAATGGGGTGGTATTGTTGATATATGTCCTGATGCAAGTCCTATTATAAGCAAAACATCAATTAAAGGATTATATTTTAATTGTGGTTGGGGTACAGGTGGATTTAAAGCAACACCTGGTTCTGGAGATTTATTTGCTTATACTATTGCTAATGACGAACCTCATAAACTGAATGCTGCATTTAATTTAAATAGATTTGTAAGTGGTGACCTTGTAGATGAACATGGTGCTGCAGCAGTTGCACATTAATGTTTTTAATTAATTGTCCGTATTGTGGAGAAAGAGATCAGCAAGAATTTAAAGCTGGTGGAGAAGCACACATTGAAAGACCCAAACAACCAACTGAACTAAGTGATGATGAATGGGCAGAATATTTATTTATGAGAAAAAACATTAAAGGTGTGCAATTTGAAAGATGGAACCATGCTCATGGTTGTCGTAAATGGTTTAATATGGTTAGAGATACATCTAATGATGAAATAAAAGCAATTTATAAAATGGGTGAAAAACCACCAACGCAATAAAATGACACAAAATCTAAGAGTAAAATCAAGTGAATTTATAGATGAGACTAATAGAATTTCATTTAAGTTTGATGGAAAAACATACTATGGTTTTAAAGGAGATACTCTAGCATCTGCTTTAATAGCAAATAATGTTCATTTAGTTGGTAGAAGTTTTAAATATCATCGACCAAGAGGAATTATGACGTCTGGTTCTGAGGAACCGAATGCAATCGTTCAATTAAATCCTAATTCAAATATTACAGAACCAAATGCAAGAGCAACAGAAGTAGAAATTTATGAAGGTTTGGAAGCATCTAGCCAAAATTGTTGGCCAAGTGTTAATTTTGATATAGGTGGAATAAACAATTTTCTAGCTCCCCTCTTTCCAGCTGGTTTTTATTATAAAACATTTATGTGGCCCAAAAGTTTTTGGGAAAAGTATGAATTTTTCATTAGACATTCGGCAGGCCTAGGTAAATCACCAACTACAAAAGATCCTGACATATATGATCATAGAAATATTCATTGTGATGTATTGGTTGTGGGTGCTGGTATATCTGGAATATTGGCAGCAAAAAATGCAGCTAAGAACAATTTCAAAACATTACTTTTAGATGAAAAAAATGAACTTGGTGGATCAACAATATTTGAAGCAAATGAATACAATAAAATTAATCATAATTTAGCCTCTGAATGGTTAAAAAAAGAAATTAATGAACTTAAAAATATTAAGAATCTTGAGATTAAAACTAGAACAAGCGTAGCTGCATATCATCAATATAATTATTTACTTGCTAGAGAAAATTTAACAGATCATTTAGACAAAAAGAATAAAAAAAATAAAATTAGACAACGACTTCTTAAAATTAGAGCTAAAAAAGTGATTTTAGCAACAGGTGCACTAGAAAGACCTTTAATTTTTAATAATAATGATAGACCTGGTATCATGCTCTCTTCAGCTGTTAAAAAATATAGTAATTTTTATGGTGTTGCATGTGGTACTAAAAACATTTTTTTTACAAATAATGATAGTGCTTATGAAAGTGCTTTATCATTGCATAATAAAGGAATTAAGGTTGAAGCTATTATAGATATCAGGGAAAATTCTGATGCAAAAATAATTAAAAAAATTAATGATGCTGGTATAAAAATATACTGGGCGCATTCAATTGTTGATACTAGAGGGTACAAAAGATTAAGTAGGGTATCTATAATGAAACTTTCAAATGACGGTACATCGGTTACTGGTAGTAAAATTTCTATTTCTTGTGATTGCTTAGGTATTGCAGGCGGATGGACACCTGCTGTACATTTATACACGCAATCTGGTAGTAAACTAAATTTTGATGAAGAACGAAAAATTTTTATTCCTAAAACCGATACCAAAGAACAAATTAGTGTTGGATCCTGTGGGGGCGACTTTGAACTAGATGAAATAATTACAAATTTAAATTATAAATTAAAAAATTTTTTGAACATCAACAAAACTGATTTTGAAGATATTACTTTAGAAAATGATCATGAAACTTCAAAAAGAAATATTTGGCTTTTACCCTCTGATCAGACTATTGGTAAAACTAAGCCTTTCGTCGATTACCAGAATGATGCAACTGCAAAAGATATAAAGCTCGCATTAAGAGAGGGTTTTAGATCAATCGAGCATGTTAAAAGATATACAACAACAGGAATGGGCACTGACCAAGGTAAACTTGGAAATATGCATGCTTTAGGAATCATTGCAGATACAGCAGGTGTAAAAATGGGAGAATTAGGGACGACAACTTTTAGACCACCATACACTCCTTTAACATTTGGAACTATTGTTGGAAGAAATGTAGGAGAATTTTTTGATGCATTCCGAAGAACCCCTATGAATGATTGGCACATTAAAAATAAAGCTAAGTTTGAAAATGTTGGTCAGTGGAAAAGATCTTGGTATTACCCTAAGGAAGGTGAAACAATGCATCAAGCTGTACAAAGGGAAAGTAAGGCAGCTAGAAAGAGTGCTGGAATATTAGATGCTTCTACCTTAGGTAAAATTGATATTCAGGGAAGTGATGCTTCAGAATTTTTAAATAGAGTTTACACTAACGCATGGTCAAAACTTGCTATTGGTAAATGTAGATACGGATTGATGCTTAATGAGGACGGTATGGTTTATGACGATGGTGTAACGACAAGATTAGGTGAAAATCATTATATTATGACTACTACTACAGGTGGTGCTGCAAATGTTTTGGGGAAACTTGAAGATTACCTTCAGACTGAATGGCCAGAATTAGATGTATATTTAACTTCTGTTACAGATCATTTTGCAACAGCTAGTTTGTGTGGTCCTAACAGTAAAAAAATTTTAAATAAAATTATTCCTGATTTAGATTTATCTGATGACAATTTTCCACACATGTCATTTAAAGAGGTATTAATTGATAAAATCAAATGTAGAATTATGAGAATAAGTTTTACGGGTGAGCTGAGTTATGAGATTAATGCACCAGCAAGTTATGGTGAGGCTATATGGCAAAAATGTATAGAGGCTGGAAAAGAATTTAATATTACTCCCTATGGAACAGAAACAATGCATTTATTAAGAGCAGAAAAAGGTTTTATAATTGTAGGTCAAGATACAGATGGAACAATGACACCTATTGATCTTCAAATGGACTGGATTGTAAGTAAGAAAAAATATGACTTTATTGGAAAAAGATCACTTTATAGATCTGACACAATGAAAGAAAATAGAAAACAATTAGTAGGTTTATTGACTGAAGATCCAAATATTGTTTTGGAAGAAGGTGCTCAAATTGTTTCTGAATTAAATCAAAAACCAGTTGAAATGCTTGGTCATGTAACATCAAGTTATTTCAGCCCAAATCTTAATAAATCAATAGCATTAGCAGTTGTTAGAGATGGAAAAAATATGATGGGTAGAAAACTTTTCGTTTCAATGGAAAATAAAAATATTAATGTCACCGTGGCTAATACAGTGTTTTATGATGAGAAAAATGAGAGACTAAATGCTTAATTATAAAACATTAACAAATGAAGAAATTAACTACAATGGTATCGTTGTTAAAGAAATTTCACCTACAATGAAATTAAATTTAAGAGGTAAAAAAAGAGAATTTTTTACTAATATAGGTAAAAATCTAAATATGCTTCTTCCAACAGAGGCTAATACCTCAACAATCAGTGACAAATTCACCGCTATTTGGCTTAGCCCTGATGAATGGATGATAGTTACTAACGATGAGGTAAAAAAAGATACAAGTGAATATCAGCTAAATGAAATACTTTTTAATGATATATCCAAATCAAGTTTAGGTGCCATAATTGATGTTACAGATCAATTTGTTCAATTAGAAATCAAAGGGAAAAATATCTACGAAATATTTTCTGCAGGAAGCCCATTCAATTTTAGTGAATTTAAAGATAAAAAAGGTTCATCTGTGCAAACAATTTTAAATCATATAGATGTTATAGTTCACAATAAGGGAGATCAAATTGTTAATTTATTTGTAAGAAGGTCTTTTGCTCAACATCTTTGGTCCTGGATTAATGACAGTGCTTCAAGATTATAAATTTAATTTTTTCTTCTAAAATCCCATGGCATTTCAAATTTGCCCTCCCAAATACCAAGTTTATTATTTTTTGCATTCATTTCATCTGAAATGTATTTTTTAGAATACTTTCTATAAGCTACTGCATAACCGTTTGATACTAACCAAGAATTAAGATTTTCGTTTCTTTTATAACATTCTCCAATAAGCCTATTATATCTATCAACATCCTTTATCTTACATTTTACAATTTGATTATTTATTTTTTTAGTTAATTTATGAGTAGAAACTTGTCCACATAAGTAGCTCTTGTTGAACGAAAAAATACCAATTATTAGGTAAGGCTTTTTACATGTTTGTTTTTTTTCTGGAGCATCTATTCCATGTAACCTAATTTTTTTACTACTTATTTTGATTGTATCTCCGTCAATAATTTTTGCATAACCAGTAATTTCTTTAATTTCTTCTGACTTAACATCATTGTAAGTAAATATAAAAACAACTAAACAAATTATAATCATTATTAAAACTTTTTTTTTAGTAAAAAACATCTTTAAGTAATTTAGATCAATCTATGTGACTACCAATTTATTTTTTATATAATATTTAACGTAAAAGAATAAAATAATTGATATCGACCATTGAAATGCAGCCCAAATATAAAAAAATGTTTTAAAATCTGCATTAATATATCTAGCAATATGAAATGACAAAATAGGTACTATAACATTTCTTATAATATTATTTAACATGGCTTTTTCTGATTTTTTTAAAGCCATAAAGAAACCATTTGAAAGAAAGAAAATTGGATATGCCGGTAAGATGAAGGCTGATATTTTCAAGTACATAGAACCATATGCGATTACTTCAGAATTAGAAGAGAAGAATTTTGGCACAATGTCAGCACTTAAATATACAAGAACACCTGAGAATAACATCAAATACAAACCGTATTTTACTGATGTAAAATATGATTGTTCAACTCGCTTATAATATTTAGCTCCGATATTTTGAGCAATTATAGAAATAATTGCTGTATTTATTCCTAAAATAGGAAGTAAAACAACCTGTTCAATTCTAGTTGCAGACCCATAACCTGCTACTGCATATTCGCTAGAAAAACCAACATAAGTAAAGACAATAGCAGCAGCAACTGAGTATCCTAAAATAGCAACCGTTATTGGCATAGATTGAAAGAAAATATTTTTTAGAAAAAAATATTTTACTTTAAAATAACTGAAAGTAATTTTCTTTATTCTTTCATTAGTTAGAATTTTTCTAAGTACAATTAAAAGAGAAACAAGTTGAGCAATTAGAGTTGCTACTCCAATTCCTGATATTCCTAAAGCTGGTATAAATAAAAAACCAAAAATAAAAATAGGATTTAAGATTATATTCAGAAAAAAGGATAAAATTAAAGCATTTCTATATGTTACTGTGTCACCTTCTGCATGTAAAAAAGAATTTAGTGCTACTACTAAAATAAACAATATTGTA
Organism: uncultured Pelagibacteraceae bacterium; assembly: GCA_902561095.1. Classification (GTDB taxonomy): domain Bacteria; phylum Pseudomonadota; class Alphaproteobacteria; order Pelagibacterales; family Pelagibacteraceae; genus Pelagibacter. The sequence continues at coordinate 8,537 of CACEOF010000015.1, forward strand.
CCCCAGAAAATTATATTTATATATTTTAGACCTAGACTGGTAACTTCTGTTGTTGAATTCATTAATAGAAATACTCTTTCACCAAATGTTAAGCCAAGTATTGAGACAATTAACGAAATAATTATTGCATAGAAAATAACGTTTACAAAATAACCTAAAACATTTTTTTCATTTTTCTCTCCAATACTGCTACCAATCAAAGATGTACCAGCTACTGTAACACCAATAGATGTAGCAATTATTATGAAGAAAATTGGAAATGACTTACTTAGAGCAGAAAGCGCTTCAGGAGATATTTTTCCAGCATAAAAGGTATCAACTATTGTATACAGGGTTTGAAAAAGCGTTCCTATACTAGCTGGTATTGCAAGCTTTCTGACTAAAGTTGAAACCTCATCTTTTAATAAATTCATCTAGTTTGTTAAATGTTATTAATATTCTTTTTGGAAGATATGTCTTTTTCCAACTTTTTTAGCAAGGTTAATTTGCTTTTGTCTCATTCTAAATCTTGTTTTTTGTTGATCTGTTAATTTATCGTGACAATTTGGACACGAAACACCTTCTTCATATTTTTTTGAATTTTTAATCTGTGGAGAAATTGGTTTTCTGCAACCACTACAAATTGAATAAGTACCAGATTTTAGACCATGTTTTAAACTAACTCTGTTATCAAAAACAAAACATTCACCTTTCCATAAACTTTTTTTTTGATTTGTCTTTTTTAAATAATTTAAAATACCACCTTTTAATTGATACACATTACTAAAACCTTTTTTTTCTAGATAAACTGAAGCTTTTTCACAACGAATTCCACCAGTACAAAACATTGCGATAGGTTGATTTTTTTTTAGATTTTTTAAATATTTTGGAAAATCTCTAAAATTATCAATGTTTGGATTCGTGGAACCTTTAAAAGTACCAACATGATATTCAAATGGTTTTCTAGCATCAATAACAAGTGTTTTTTTACTCCTTATTAATTTATTCCATTTGTTTGGGTTAACATGACTGTCTTTTTTTTTGATCATTTGACTAAGTTTTAGGTTCATAGGAACAACTTCAGTCTTAATTTTCACTCTAGGTTTATGAAACGGTTGAAACAAACTTTTTGAGTTATTGAAACTATTAAAATTTTTAAATTTTAAAATTTTTTTTAACTTATTAATAGTAGTTTTAATATATGGTCCTTTACCAGAAATAGTACCATTTACACCTTCTTTTGAAATTATTACTGTTCCTCGAATATTATTTTTAATTAATACTTCATTTATTAATCTCTTATTTTTTTTTAAATAATTAATATTTAAAAACCTATAGAAACCAAATACTTCGTACATTACAATTTCCTACATATAGTCATTCCATCCCCAAGAGGAATTATGATTTTCTCTACTCTTTTATCGTTAGAGATAAATTCGTTAAAATTTTTAATGGTTGTAATAATTTTGTCATGTTCGTTTTTCTTTGCCACTTCTCCATACCAAAGGACATTATCAATTATAATTAAGCCACTTGTCTCAAGCAAGCTCAATGATCTTTCATAGTATTCTTTATAGTTTCCTTTATCGGCATCTATGAATATGAGTTCAAATTTTTCTTTAATTTCATCTAAACTCTCCAGAGCTGGTTTAATTAAAGTTGTAATTTTATGATCCTGTTTTGCTTTTTTAAAAAAATTAATAGCGACTTTATTTGTTTGCTCATCTTTATCTAATGCAATTATTTTACCATCATCAGGTAATGCTAATGACATAGATAAAGTACTTAAGCCTGTAAATGTGCCAATTTCTAATACTTTTTTTATATTAGAAACTTTAATAATTAAATGAAGTAACTGAGTTTGTGAGATTGATATCTGCATTCTTTTTATATCACCAAGTGATGTATTGTACTCAATTATTTCTTTTTGAACTGGGTGAAGATTATGTCCATGTTCTAAAATATAATCTTGCAGCTCTTGTGTAATATTAAGGTCTGAACCCATAAACTTTAAAGTTTCTTCTTTAAAATCTCATTTACTATTTGAGGGTTGGCTTTTCCACCTGATACTTTCATTACTTGTCCAACAAAAAAACCAAATAATTTTACTTTACCTGATTTGTATTCAGTGGCTTTTTCTCGGTTATCATCAATAACTTTATCAATTAGTGCTTCTAGAGCTTTAGGATCACTTTCTTGTTTTAATCCTTTTTCTTCGACTATTTTTTTTGGGTCTTTGTCCCCCTCCATCATGTTTTCAAAAACAGTTTTAGCTATTTTCCCAGAAATAGTTCCATCTTTAATTAAATTTATTAATTTTGATAAATTACCCGCACTTATGGGGCTTTCAGTGATTTCTAGATTCTTTTCATTTAAAGCAGCAAACAACTCACCAATTATCCAGTTAGTAGCAAGTTTCACATCTGATTTTTTTATTACATTTTCAAAATAATTAGAGGTTTCATTATCTGAAACTAAAATAGTTGCCTCATAAGGAGATAGTTTGAATTTTTCAATAAATCTTTTTTTCTTTTCATCAGGTAACTCTGGAATTTCTAATTTTAACTTTTCTATAAAATCATCTGAAACTTCTAGAGGCAAAAGATCTGGATCAGGAAAATATCTATAATCATGTGCATCTTCTTTTGATCGCATTGATCTTGTCTCATTTTTTTTAGTATCAAATAGTCTAGTCTCTTGATCAATAGATTTACCTTCTTCGATAAGATCTACTTGTCTATTAGCTTCGTATTCAATAGCCATTTGCATAAATTTTATTGAGTTTACATTTTTAATTTCACATCTAGTTCCAAATACTTTAGATCCTTTTTTTCTAACAGAAACATTCACATCGGCTCTTAATGAACCCTCTTGCATATTCCCGTCACACGTTCCAAGGTATCTCATTATTGATCTTAATTTTTTTACATAAGCATTTACTTCATCTGGTGATCTTAAATCTGGTTTACTAACAATTTCCATTAAGGCTACACCTGATCTATTCAAATCAACAAATGTATTTTTTGGGTCTAAATCATGTATGCTTTTACCAGCGTCTTGCTCTAAGTGTAATCTTTCAATACCAACCTCTTTTTGACCATCTGGCATATCTAAAATAACCTTCCCCTCACCTACAATTGGATCTTTAAATTGGGATATTTGATATCCTTGGGGTAAATCCGCATAAAAGTAATTTTTTCTATCAAAAACAGATCGTTTATTTATTTTGGCTTTTAGTCCTATACCAGTTTTTATTGCCTGTTTTACACAATATTCATTTATAACTGGCAACATACCAGGCAAAGCAGCATCTACTAAACTTACCTGAGTATTGGGTTCTGCACCAAATTTAGTTGATGATGTTGAAAATAACTTTGATTCTGAAGTAACTTGAGCATGAACCTCTAAGCCTATTACAACTTCATATTGATTATCTTTTCTATTGATTAAATACTCTGATTTATCCTTACTCATTTTATCCACCAATCAGTAATTTTATTTTTAAAATTAATCTTTTCTTCCATTGCATATGCGATGTTTAATAAATTTTGTTCATCAAATGCTCTTCCAATTATTTGTAGTCCTAAAGGATAACCCTTTGCATCATGACCAGCAGGTATCGAGATTCCAGGTAAACCGGCTAAATTTACTGGAACTGTAAAAATATCGTTTAAATACATCGAAACAGGATCATTTGTCTTTTCACCAATTTTGAAAGCTGAACTTGGAGTTGATGGAGTTAATATAGCATCAACTTTTTTATAAGCTTCATCAAAATCATTTTTAATAAGCTTTCTTACTTTTTGCGCTTTAAGATAATAAGCATCATAATATCCTGATGATAAAACATAAGTCCCAATCATTATTCTTCTTTGAACTTCTGCTCCAAAACCTTCGGATCTAGTTTTCTCATACATATCTATCAAATTTTCTCCATCAGCTCTAAATCCATATTTAACACCATCATATCGCGCAAGATTAGATGAAGCTTCTGCGGGAGCTACAATATAATATGTGGGTAAAGCATAATTAGTGTGAGGTAGTGAAATGTCTATAATTTCTGCACCACAATCTTTTACATAATCAATACCTTTCTTCCAAAGATCTTCTATTTCTTTAGGCATTCCATCTACTCTATATTCTTTAGGAATACCTATTTTTTTACCTTTAATATTATTAGTTAATTCGTTGCTGTAATTGTTTCTTTTAAAATCAATAGAAGTAGAGTCTTTTTCATCATAAGAACTAATAACCTCGTGCAATAATGCACAATCTTTAACATTTTGAGCCATTGGTCCAGCTTGATCTAAAGAAGATGCAAATGCTACAATTCCATATCTTGAACAACTTCCATAAGTTGGTTTTAAACCAACGATTCCTGTGAAAGATGCAGGTTGTCTAATTGAACCACCAGTATCTGTTCCTATTGTAATTGGTGTTAATTGTGCTGCGACAGCTGATGATGAACCACCTGAGGATCCACCAGGAACTAAATCTTTATCGATTGGATTTTGTACATTTCCAAAAAAACTTGTTTCATTTGATGATCCCATAGCAAACTCATCACAATTTAATTTACCAAGTAATATAGCTCCTTCATTCCAAATATTTTGAGTAACTGTAGACTCGTATGTTGGAATAAAGTTATTCAAAATTTTACTACCTGCTGTAGTTTTAATATTTTTGGTACAAAATAAATCTTTAACAGCCATTGGTATACCAGGTAATTTTAAATCTAAATTTGGTTTTTCATCAAATCTTTTAGCTTTATCAATTGCA
>CACEOF010000016.1 GCA_902561095.1 uncultured Pelagibacteraceae bacterium
TCTATTGGGTTTTGATCATAAAAAAAATAAAGATTATATAAAAATGTTAAAAGAAGAGGGGCTTATATATAAGTCCGTAATTTCTAAAACTAAATAAATTGACCAAAAAATTATATATTGAATTTATATTTTTAATATTTTTAGGGGCTGCAACATCCCTAGGCCTACCACCTTTTAACTATATAATTGTTAACTTTATTACCTTAAGTTTATTATTTACTTTTTTAATAAAGAGGTCAGAACAAACAAAAAACAAAAAAATATTCTTCTTTTATGGATGGCTTTTTGGTTTTGGTTATTTCATCACAAATCTTTATTGGATACCAATTTCATTAACTTTTGATGAAAGTTTTAAGTTTTTGATACCAGTAACGTTAATTCTTATTCCAGCTTTTTTAGCCTTATTTTATGGACTTATTTCTTTTTTATTTTTTATTTTTAAAACTAAAAAGGTAATTTCATCTTTTTTTCTGTTTTCTGTTATTTTTGGTTCAATAGAATATGTGAGAGGCTCTATATTAACGGGATTTCCATGGAATCTAATTGCATACAGTTTCTCTAATCATTTAGAAATTTTAAATATTGCTTCTATTATTGGGACCTACGGATTTAATTTATTTTGCATTTCTCTATTTATAAGTCCTGCAGTGTTTATTTTAAGAGATACAAGAGCCGACATATGGGTATGTGTATTTTTTCTTTTACTTACAGTTACTTTTTATCTTTATGGATCGCAGTCCAAAAAGGCTTTTACTGAAGCTAAAAGAAATTCTATTGATTATAAGCTAAGAGTTATTGGTTCTAACATTAAATTAGACAGATTTTATTCCAATATTGATCCAATAACAGCTATTGAAGATTTAATTGAACTCAGTGAACCTGATAAAAATGAAAAAATTATCTTTATATGGCCAGAGGGAATACTGCCGGGTATATCTCAAGACAAAATAGTTGATTACAAATCATTATTTGAAAAGCACTTTAATGAAAATCATTTGCTGGTCCTTGGTATAAATAGCAAATCTGTTGATCAAGGTGTTGTGAAATACTTTAATTCTCTATCATTATATGATCACAATTTAAATTTATTAAATTCGTATAATAAAATTAACCTTGTGCCATTTGGAGAGTTTTTACCACTAGAAAATATACTTAAAAATATTGGTTTAAAAACCTTAGCTAATAATTATCAGTCTTATTCTATGGGCAATGAGAGAAACATTATTAAAATAAGTAGCAACAATTCCTCATTAAATTTTTTACCTCTTATTTGCTATGAAATAATTTACTCTGGAAACATTTTTAAAAATTCAGATTTTGATTTTATAATAAATATTTCAGAGGATGGATGGTTTGGTCAATCTGTTGGACCCAAGCAACATTTTATTCACAGTATATATAGAGCCATTGAAAGTGGTAAATATGTATTACGTTCGGCAAATAATGGAATATCAGCAATAATAAACCCGCTAGGCAATATCGAGCAAGAAGTTAGCTTAAATAAAACAGGTTATATTGATTTAAGCCAATTTAAAAAAACTCAACCAACAGTATTTTCTAAATATGGAAATAAAGTTTTTGGATTAATAATTTTGTTGTATATTTTTTTATTTTTTTCATTTAATAGAATTAACAATGAGTAATCTAAAAAATTTTTTTTTTACTAGTGAGTCTGTATCAGAAGGACATCCAGATAAAGTTTCAGATAGAATTTCAGATATGGTGGTTGATAGTTATCTTTCTGGAGATCCTTTTTCAAGGGTTGCATGTGAAACATTAACAACAACTAATAGGGTAATCTTAGCAGGTGAAGTAAGAGGCCCTGAAATTAAAAAAGATGAATTAATTGAAAAAGTACGAAGTTGTATTAAAGATATTGGTTATGATCAAGAGGGCTTCACTTGGAAAGAAGCTACTAAAATAGAGAGTCATCTTCATTCTCAATCAGCTGATATAGCAATCGGTGTAGACTCATCAGGCAACAAAGATGAAGGAGCAGGAGATCAAGGTCTTATGTTTGGCTATGCTTGCAATGAAACGGATGAACTTATGCCTGCGCCTATACATTATTCACATAAAATTTTAAGGCTAATGGCAGAGGACAGGAAATCTGGAATATTAAAAAATATAGAACCAGACAATAAGAGTCAAATTACTTTCGAATATATTGATGGAAAACCTACTAAAGTTAAATCCGTTGTAATTTCTTCACAACATTCACCTGACATTAATCAAACTCAAGTAAGAGATTTGTTGAGACCATACATGATTAAATCTATTCCAAAAAAATTTCTTGAAGATTTTGATGATAGTGAACTATATGTTAATCCCACTGGTAAGTTTGTAATTGGTGGACCTGATGGCGACACTGGATTAACAGGTAGGAAAATTATAGTAGATACATATGGTGGAGCAGCCCCTCACGGTGGTGGAGCCTTTTCAGGAAAAGACCCTACTAAGGTAGACAGGTCAGCAGCATATGCAGCAAGATATATTGCGAAAAATGTAGTTGCGTCTAAAATTTCAGATAAATGTTTAATTCAGATAGCTTACGCAATAGGTGTTTCAAAACCTCTATCAATCTATGTTGATTTGTTTGATAACGATATTGAAAAAAATAAATTTGTTGTAGAAAAAATAAATGATAATTTTGATTTAAGTCCAAGGGGTATCAGAGAAATGTTAAGTTTAAATCAACCAATATATGAAAAAACAGCAGCCTACGGTCATTTTGGAAGAAACCCGGAAGAAAACGGCTCTTTTTCATGGGAAAAAATAGACAAAATCAAAGCGTTTTTGAAATAGTTTTTGTTGAATTAAAAAAAAACTTTATTATATTGCCTTTACATCATTGAAATTACAAAATGGGCTTAAGCCCATTTTTTTTTGGAGTAAATAAAAAAATGCTAAATAAAAGAGCCGATAAGTTAGAATTGTTGAGGATTGCAGAAGCTGTAGCTTTAGAAAAATCTATTGATAAGGAGCTAATTATTAGTTCAATGGAAACAGGTATTGCAAAAGCTGCTAAATCTAAATTTGGTCAAGAAAATGAAATTAAAGTTTCAATCAATCGTGATAGTGGAGATATTGAGCTTTTTAGAAAATTAACAATTGCTGAAAACCCAGAAAATGCGAATACAGAAATAAAATTAGAAGATGCAATTAATCTAAATGAGATCAACAAAGATAAGTCTGTTGGTGATGAGGTTCTTCAGCCTCTACCATCTTTTGATTTTGGAAGAATAGCAGCACAAACTGCAAAACAAGTTATCAGTTTTAATGTTAGAGAGGCTGAAAGAGAAAGACAATTTAGCGATTTTATAGATAAAAAAGATACAATTTTAAGTGGAATTGTAAAAAGATTAGAGTTTGGAAACGTAATTGCTGATTTAGGAAGAACTGAAGCTATTATTCAAAAAAATGAATTAATTCCAAGAGAGAATATCAAGGCTGGAGATCGTATCAAAGCTTATTGTTATGACGTAAGGAGAGAGCCTAGAGGCCAACAAATTTTTTTATCAAGAGCTCATCCAAAATTTATGGAAAAACTTTTTGTACAAGAAGTGCCAGAAATTTATGATGGATTGATAGAAATTAAATCTTCTTCAAGAGATCCAGGAAGTAGAGCAAAAATATGTGTTAAAGCTGTTGATACTTCATTAGATCCAGTAGGAGCATGTGTAGGGATGAGGGGTTCGAGAGTTCAAGCAGTTGTAAACGAATTACAGGGTGAAAAAATCGATATTGTAAACTGGTCAGAGGATCCAGCTATTTTAGTTTCAAATGCACTATCTCCAGCAGAAGTTCAAAGAGTAAATGTTGATGCTGAAAGAAAAAAACTTGATGTGATACTGACAGAGGAAAATTTAAGTAAAGCTATTGGTAGGAGAGGGCAAAACGTAAGACTGGCTACCAAGTTATTAAATTATGAAATAAATATAATGACAGATGCAGAAGACTCTGAAAGACGACAGTTAGAATTTAAAGAAAAAACAGAAAACTTTGTAAAAAATTTAGAATTAGATGAGACACTTGGTCAGTTATTGGTAGCAGAAGGATTTTCAACTATTGATGACATTAAAGATAGTTCAGCAGAGAATTTGACGAAAATTGAAGGTATCGAAGAAGATACAGCAAAAGCACTGATAGAAAGAGCTCAAGAATTTCACCAAAAAGATCAAGAAGACATATCAACAAGAATTAAAGAATTAGGTCTTGATGATACCTTAATTAATTTGAAAGGACTGACACCAGGAATGTTGGTTACCTTAGGAGAACAGAAAATATTGACTTTAGAAGATTTCGCAGATCTTGCATCTGATGAGTTAACTGGTGGTTTTGATATTATTAAGGGTGAAAGAGTGAAAATTCAGGGATACTTGGAAGACTTTGCTTTATCAAAAGAAGAGGCAGATGAACTAATTATGTCTGCTAGAAGCATTGTTTATAAAGATTGAGTGATGAGTTATGGAAAAAAAAACAAAATTAACAATATCTGGCTCAGCCAAAAGATCGATCAAAAATATTGAGATTGCTAAAACTCAAAGTAAAAACGCAGTTGTTATAGAAAAGCAAACTGGAAAATTTCCAAACAAAGGAGGGTCGTTTAGATCTGACCCAGGTAAACCAAAGCCAACCTCTTCTTTTAGTAGAGGTACTGGAATCAAACCATCTTTTGCCCCAAAGTCACCCCCTATAACAAATGATTTTGAAAGACGTAAACTCGCTGAGCAGAGAGCAACAAAGAGACTTAAAGGTGATAGTGATGGAAAAGATAAAAAAACTTTAAAGTCAGGAACTAAGAAAAGAGAATTAAAGTTAACAGTTTCAAGAGCTCTAAGCGATGAAATAGAGGCAAGAGAAAGAAGTTTAGCTTCAGTTAAAAGGGCAAGGCTAAAAGAGAATAAAAACTTATTAAAGGATCAAAATCAAGAGAGTCTCAAACCAGTTAAGCGAGATATCAATATTCCAGAAGCCATTACTGTAAGAGAATTGGCTAATAGGATGGCTGAGCAATCCAGTAATGTGATTAAATATTTATTTGGAATGGGAGTAACAGTTACGATTAATCAAACTCTTGCAGCAGATACAGCTGAGTTTTTAGTTAAAGAGTTTGGACATAATCCTATTAGAGAAGAAAAAGCAGAAGAAATAATTCAGAAAATAAAAGCAACAAGAGTAGAAAATTTAAAAAATAGACCCCCAATTGTTACAGTGATGGGACACGTTGATCATGGTAAAACATCAGTTCTTGACGTTTTAAGAAGTGCAAATGTTGTATCAGGAGAATTTGGTGGCATAACTCAACACATAGGCGCTTATCAAATTGAAAGCCAAGATAATAAATTAACTTTTATTGATACTCCAGGTCATGCGGCTTTTACAGAAATGAGAGCAAGAGGGTCGAAATTGACAGATGTAGTTGTATTAGTAGTTGCTGCAGATGATGGTGTGAAACCACAAACAATCGAGTCAATCAAACATGCAAAAGCAGCAAATGTCCCTATTGTTGTTGCTATTAACAAATGTGATCTTCCAGATGCTGATCCACAAAAAATTAAAAATCAATTATTAGAACACGAATTAGTTGCTGAAGATTTGTCTGGTGATACTTTAATGGTAGAGATTTCAGCAAAGATAAAATTAAATTTAGACAAATTAGTTGAATCAATAATTCTTCAAGCAGAAATTTTAGATTTAAAAACTGATTATGAGTCTAAAGCTACTGGAATTGTTTTAGAGTCCAAGATTGATGTAGGTCGAGGACCAGTTGCAACAATTATTGTAACCACAGGTACTCTTAAAAAAGGAGATTTTTTTGTTAGTGGATTGAAGTGGGGAAAAGTTAGGGCAATAATCAATGATAAAGGTAAAAATATTGATAAAGCCTTACCATCTACTCCAGTTGAAATTTTAGGTATTAATGGTGCAGCAAAAGCAGGAGATGATTTCATTGTTCTTGACAGTGAAAAAGAAGCTAAAACATTAAGTGAAAACAGAGCAGAAGAGACAAAGGATGGAAAAAATCCTTTAACATTTGCTACACAAGAATCAGCATTTTCTGATCAATCTTCAGAGGAATTAAATTTAATTATTAAATCTGATGTTCACGGATCCTCTGAAGCAATTAAAAATGCGATTAGTCAGATTAAACATGATGAAGTTAAACCTAAGATTATTTTAGCAGACATTGGAATGGTTACAGAAACTGACGTAACTTTAGCAAAAGCATCTAATGCTGTGTTAATTGCTTTTAATGTTAAGCCAAGCAAAGAAGCAAAAAAACTTGCTGAAAATGAAAAAATAAAAATTTCTTCATACAATATTATCTATGAAGTACTCGATTATATTAAACAAAAAATGTCAGGACTATTAACTCCAGATGTTCAAGAAACAATAACAGGGTCAGCTCAAATATTAGAAATTTTCAAAGTCTCAGGAGCAGGTAAGGTTGCGGGTTCAAAAATTACTGAAGGAGAAATTACTAGCAACTCTGACGTAAGAATAATCAGAGATGGAGCTATAATTTACACAGGCAAAGTTGGAACTATTTTCAGAGAGAAAAACCAAGTAAAACAGGTTAGTGATGGCCAAGAATGTGGAATAACAGTTAAAGATTATATGGATTTTCAAAAAAACGACACAATAGAAGCTTTTAGTGTTACATCTACTGAAAGGTCAATTTAATGGCAGATAGAATAGGAAAACCAATTTCACAAAGACAGCTTAGAGTAGGAGAAATGATCAAACAGTCTTTAAGCATGATTTTTATAAGAAATGAGGCTAAGGTCCCAAATTTAGAAACAAACACGATAACAGTTACTGAGGTTAGAATGAGTCCAGATTTAAAAATTGCTAAAGCATACGTGCTTCCATTAGGAGGGAAAGATGCTGAGGAGACTATAAATACTCTTAAAGAATACTCATTTTTAATAAGAAAAATTTTATCACAGAAGGTGGTTATGAAATTTTTACCAAAATTACTTTTTAGAAAAGATGAGTCTTTTGAGTATGCGGAAAAAATAGAAAACTTAATAAAACAAACAAATAAATAGGAAAACGAGGCATGAACAAAAAGGCACAAGAATTAGCAATGCATGATAAAGACACTGGATCCTCTGAGATACAGATTGCTCTGTTAACAGAGAAAATCGAAACTCTCTCAAAACATATTAAGCAATTCAAAAAAGATAAACATTCGTCTGTTGGATTGTTAAGAGCAGTCAATAGAAGAAAGAAATTGTTAGAATACTTAAAGAAAACAAAAATGGATTCTTACAAGAATGTACTGTCGAAATTGAATTTAAGAAAATAGAAGTCAATATAGATAGAACGGAATGGAACGAAACGAACGAAACGAAATGGAAATGAAATGTTTAAAGTACACAAGAAGGAAATAGAAGTAGCAGGAAAGAAAATAAGTTTAGAAACGGGTAAAGTAGCAAGACAAGCAGACGGAGCAATCATCGCAACATGTGGTGAAACAGTTATTCTAGCAACAGTCGTAGGAGCAAAGAAAGTAAATCCAGATATGGATTATTTCCCTTTATCAGTGAACTACCAAGAAAAATATTATGCAGGTGGAAAGATCCCTGGTGGATATTTTAAAAGAGAAGCAAGACCAACTGAAAGTGAAACATTAATCTCTAGATTAATTGATAGACCAATCAGACCTTTGTTTCCTGACGAGTTTAAAAATGAAGTACAGTTGTTACCAACGGTAATTTCTTATGACAAAGAAAACCAGCCAGATATTCTAGCAATCACTGCTTCTTCAGCAGCATTAGCAATTTCAGGAATGCCATTTATGGGCCCTGTAGGAGCTTCTAGAGTGGGTTATATTGATGGCAAGTATATTCTTAACCCATCAAAGGAAGAGTTGGAAAATTCAAGTTTAGATTTAGTTGTAGCAGGTACTAAAGACGCCGTGCTTATGGTTGAGTCTGAAACATCAGGTTTATCTGAAGAAGTAATGTTAGCAGCAGTTAAATTTGGTCATGAAGGATTTATTCCAGTAATCAAAATGATTGAGGAACTTGCAAAAGAATGCAGAAAACCTGAGTGGACTGTTGAGAAAAAAGATTTATCCGAAGTCAAACAAAAACTTGAGGAAATTTTTACAGAAGATCTTAAAAAAGCTTTTGTAACTAGAGATAAACAAGATAGATCAAATCAAATTTCAGAAATTACTGATAAAGCTAAAAAACTTTTTGAAGAAAATGAAAATTATTCTGAACTTGATGTTAACTCTCAGCTTAAAAATCTAGAAAAGAAAATTGTTAGAACCGATATTCTTAAAAATAAAAACAGAATTGATGGTAGAGGATTATCAGATGTAAGACCAATCTCTTGCGAAGTTGGTGTACTACCAAGAGTACACGGTTCTGCTTTGTTTACTAGGGGAGAGACGCAAGCTATTGTTGTAACTACTTTGGGAACATCTGATGATGAACAAAGAATTGAAAGTCTAGATGGTCTTCAAAGAGAAAGATTTATGCTTCACTATAATTTCCCTCCTTTTTCAGTCGGTGAAACTGGAAGAATTGGAACTGGTAGACGAGAAATTGGTCATGGTAAACTAGCTTGGAGAGCAATTAACTCTTCATTGCCCTCTAAAGAGGCGTTTCCATATACTTTTAGAATAGTATCAGAGATTACAGAGTCTAACGGCTCTTCCTCAATGGCTACTGTTTGTGGAGCATCTTTAGCATTAATGGATGCCGGTGTTCCAATTAAGGAACCAGTTGCAGGTATTGCAATGGGCTTAATTAAAGAAGGTGACGATTTTAGTGTCCTATCAGATATTTTAGGTGACGAAGATCATTTGGGCGATATGGACTTTAAAGTTGCAGGAACAAAAGATGGAATTACTTCACTACAAATGGATATCAAAATTACCGGTATCACTTTTGAAATCATGGAGCAGGCTTTAAAGCAGGCTAGAGATGGCAGAATTCATATCTTAGGTGAAATGAACAAAGCTTTAGGTAAGTCAAGATCTGATGTTGGAAAGCATACTCCAAAAATGGAACAAGTAACTGTTGATAAAAAAGATATTGCTGCTGTAATTGGAAAAGGTGGTGCAACTATCAGAGAGATTGTTGAAAAATCAGGTGCAAAAGTTGATGTTAATGATGAAGGAGTTGTAACAGTTGCTGCTCCAGACGAAGAGTCTAGAAATATTGCCATGCAAATGATCAAAGACATCACTGCTAAAGCTGAAATGAATAAAATTTATTCAGGTAAAGTAATGAAAATTATGGAGTTTGGTGCATTTGTTAATTTCCTAGGAAAACAAGATGGACTTGTTCATATCTCAGAACTAGCAGATAAAAGAGTAGCTAAAGTTACTGATGTTGTCAAAGAAGGTGACGAAGTAAAAGTAAAAGTAATTGGTTTTGATAGAGGTAAAGTAAAACTCTCTATGAAGCAAGCTGCTGAATAATCAAAATTAGGTGGTGGCAGGTTCAAATCCTGCCACTTCATTAAGTTATATTCTTAGGATCTGGCATCCCTACTTTATTATATCCAGCGTCTACATAGTGAATTTCACCAGTAACACCGTTTGCAAGTTCACTTAATAGATATAATGCTGAATTTCCAACATCATGAATATCAACGTTTTTTTTTAGTAAAGAGTGGTCTTCATTCCATTTATAAAGGAATTTTGCATCTCCGATTGCTGATGCTGCTAGCGTTTTAATAGGTCCAGCACTTATGGCGTTTACTCTCATGCCTTTAGCACCCAAATCTCTCGCCAAATACTTAACACTAGATTCTAACGCTGCTTTGCACACACCCATTACATTATAATTTGGAATAGCTTTATTTGCTTCATAACTTAATGTGATTAAACTTCCACCTTCTTTCATTACTTTGGAGGCCTCTTTTGCAACTTCAGTAAATGAAAAACATGAAATCAACATACTTCTTAAAAAGTTTTCTCTAGTTGTGTTTAAATATTCACCAGATAATTCTGATTTATCTGAAAAAGCAATTGCATGGACTACAAAATCAATCTGACCCCATTGTGATTTAACATCTTCAAACAACTTTTTTACATCATCTTTTTTTTCTACATCACAGCTAAATGTAACTTTTGAATTTAATTTTTCAGCTAACGGAATAACTCTTTTTTTTAAAGCATCCCCTAAATAGGTAAATGCTAGTTCTGCCCCTGCTTCTGAAAGTTTTTGTGAAATACCCCAAGCAATAGATCTTTCATTTGCAACGCCCATTACCAATCCTTTTTTACCTTTCATCAAGCTCATAATTATATTTTCTCAAAAATTAAAGCAGCATTGGTTCCACCAAAACCAAAACTATTAGACATTACTGTATTTAAAGTTACCTCTGTTTCAGTTTTAGCAACAATTGGAAATTTTTTAGCCTCTTCATCCATTTCATTAATGTTTGCAGATCCTGCTATAAAATTATTTTTCATCATAATTAAACAATAGATTGCTTCATGAACAGATGCAGCCCCTAAAGGATGACCTGATAAAGATTTTGTTGAACTAATTTTTGGAATTTCATTTCCAAAAGCTTCTTTTACTGCATTTAATTCTGTAATGTCCCCAACTGGAGTAGATGTTCCATGAGTATTAATATAATCAATTTTATTTTTTGATGTTGCCATGGCCATCTTCATACATCTTACAGCGCCTTCACCTGATGGAGCCACCATATCGTATCCATCTGAAGTCGCTCCATAACCAGTTAATTCCGCGTATATTTTAGCCCCTCTTGCTTTAGCATGTTCGAATTCTTCTAGCACTAACACTCCACCACCACCAGCAATTACAAATCCATCTCTAGCTTTGTCATATGCTCTCGATGCCGTCTTTGGTGTATCATTATATTTTGAAGATAAGGCTGTCATTGCATCAAACATTGCAGTCATCGCCCAGTGTATCTCCTCACTACCACCTGCAAAAACTACATCTTGTTTTCCCATTTGAATTAATTCCATTGAATTTCCAATACAGTGGCCACTTGTTGCACAAGCAGAACTCATTGTGTAGTTTGTCCCTTTAATTTTAAATGGAACAGCAAGTGTAGCTGATGCTGTACTGGCCATTGTTCTTGGAACAATGAACGGTCCCATTAATTTTGGAGTTTTAGCTCTAGTTTTATCTGCTGCTAAAATGACATTTTCAATTGATGGACCACCCGAACCCATAACTATTCCTGTTTTAAAGTTACTAACTTCATTTTCCTCTAATCCAGAGTCTTCGATTGCCTCTTTCATTGCTATATAGTTATAAGCAGAACCTGATCCCATGAATCTTATTGTTTTTCTATCAATATGATCTTCAAGCTTTATCTTTGGCTTACCATGTACATGACTCTTTAAATTATGTTCTATGTATTCTTCACAAAAAGATATTCCAGACTCTGTTTTCAATAATGACTGATGTACTTCTTCTTGATTGTTACCCAAGCACGAAACAATTCCTAAACCTGTAATTACTACTCTTCTCATTATTTAAACAATCCTACTTTTAAACTATCTGCTGAATATATTTTTTTATTATCTGCAAAAACTACTCCATTAGCAAGACCTACAGTTGTGCCACCAGGTGACATTATTTTTTTCATATCTATCTCATACCTTACATTTTTAATACTTTGTAAAACTTCACCGGTAAACTTCACTGTTCCAACACCTAATGCTCTGCCCTTGCCAGGATTTCCTAGCCAACCTAGGTAAAAACCTACCAACTGCCACATAGCGTCCAAGCCTAAGCAACCAGGCATAACTGGGTCAGATTTAAAATGACAATCAAAGAACCAAAGATCATCTTTAATATCCAGTTCAGCCTTTAAAGATCCCTTGTTATAGGCCCCATTGTTCTCGTTAATATCTGTTATTCTATCAAACATAAGCATTGGAGGAAGTGGTAATTTAGCGTTGCCTGGGCCAAAAAGATCACCATTTCCGCAAGTAATTAGGTCATCGTAGCTATAGGAGTTTTTTTTCATAAAAATTGAGTTCCCTTATTACTTGATTTAATGATAATATAATATAATAAAACAATACAATTTATTCTTAGTTTAGAATTATTATAAAGAAATATGACAAAAAACTTCAATTTTATTGAGAAATTAAGAGAAACTGGGCTCAGACCTACAAAGCAAAGGGTTAAAATTTGTGAGGTTTTGTTCAACAGAGATAAAACTTTTCACTTTACAATAAACGACCTTGTTAAAAGAATATCTGAAGAGCTAAACGAAAAAATATCTCTCGCAACAGTTTATAACACTGTACACGCCTTACAAAAAAAAGGATATTTAAAGGAGATATCAATAAACTCAGACAAAAGCTATTTTGATACTAACACAACTGTTCATCACCATTTTTATGATGAAGATACCCATCAGTTAATAGACTGTGATGAAAATGAAATAGAAAATGTGAATGTTAAAAATAATATCACTGGAAAAAAAATTAACTCAGTGGAAGTTTTGGTTAGAGTTGCGAGTGATAATCAAAATCAAAATTAATTGAATAAAATCATATACTTATATTATAAATTATAATTATTCTAAACTGTT
>CACEOF010000017.1 GCA_902561095.1 uncultured Pelagibacteraceae bacterium
GAAATAACTATATTATTTTAGATTTTGGTACGGCTACAACATTCGATGTCATAATTAAAAAAACATATTTTGGGGGAATTATTGCACCTGGTGTAAAATTATCCCTTAATTCTCTGTCAGATAGGGCAACGCTGATTCCAAAGATTGACTTAAAAAAAATAAGTAAAGTTATTGGAAATAACACAATCTCAGCTGTGAGGTCAGGTTTTTTCTGGGGATATGCAGGTTTAATTGACAATATTATTAATTTAATTAAGAAAGAAACTAGAAAAACTTTTAAAGTAATTATAACTGGAGGATTTTCAGGTTTATTTAAAAACTCAATAAAAACGAAAGTTAGTCAAAATCAAGATATTACAATTAAAGGTCTAATTAAAATCTCTAGGTTAATTAAATAATATGAAAGATGAACTATTATTCTGTCCATTAGGTGGATCTGGTGAAATTGGAATGAATATGAATTTGTTTGGTTACGGTCAACCAAGCAATCATAAATGGATAATGGTTGATATAGGAGTTACTTTTGCAGATGATACCATTCCAGGTGTTGATTTAATTTACCCTGATCCAGGATTTATAGTTGAGAGAAAAGATAATTTGCTTGGTATTGTTCTTACTCATGCACATGAAGATCATATTGGAGCAATTGCACACTTATGGCCTAAATTAAAATGTAAAATTTTTGCAACTCCATTTACAGCGGTTTTGATCAGAGAAAAATTTAAGGAAAAGCAAATCGATATAACAAATGATTTGCAGATTGTTGAGTTGAATGGATCTGTAAACCTAGAACCATTTGAAATCGAATACATCACGTTAACACACTCAATTTTGGAACCAAATGGTCTTAGAATTAAAACACCAGCTGGTGTTATTTTACATACTGGTGACTGGAAGGTAGATCCTAATCCACTAATTGGTGACAACATAAACGAAAAAAGATTAAAACAAATTGGAAATGAAGGTGTGCTTGCAATGATATGTGACTCAACTAATGTTTTTAGTGCTGGTAGATCTGGGTCTGAGTTAGATGTTAGAAAAAATATGCTAAACGTAATGTCACGCTTAAAAAAGAGAATTATTATTACATCCTTTGCCTCAAATGTAGCGAGAATGGAAACAGCTTTCTATTGTGCAGAACAAACTGGAAGACAAATTTCACTCGTAGGTAGATCGATGCACCGTATTTATAAAGCAGCTCGTCAATGTGGATACTTAAAAAATACGATTGAACCAATTGATCCTCGTGAAGCAAAAAATTTTTCTAGAGAAAAAATAGTTTATTTATGCACCGGAAGTCAAGGTGAGCCTATGGGGGCAATGATGAGAATTTCTAGTTATGTTCATCCAGATGTTTATATTGAAAAGGGAGATGCTGTAATATTTTCATCTAAAATTATTCCAGGAAACGAAAAGAAACTTTATAAGCTTCACAATCAACTTGTTAAAGATGGTATAGAAGTTATATCAGAAGAAACTGAATTCGTTCATGTTTCAGGACATCCTAATAGAGAAGATCTTAAAGATATGTATCAGTGGGTAAAACCTAAATGTGTTATTCCGGTACACGGTGAGCACAGACACATGATTGAGCACATTAATTTTGCAAAAGAAATGCAAGTACCACACCCTGTTCAAGTAGAAAATGGCGATATTGTTAAACTTTTTCCAGGTGATAAGCCCGAGGTTTACGATAAGGCACCAAGTGGTAGGTTATATCTTGATGGAAATGTAAGTGTTGATCCTGATTCACAGTCAATTAAAGATAGAAAAAATCTTAGTGCTAACGGCTATTTAGAGGTTACTCTGATGATTACGCCAAAGGGCAATATTCACAGTAATCCTGTTTTATCTTTTCGAGGTTTACCTGTTGATGATCGTGATGAATTTGTTTACGGTTTAGAAGATGAGATTGAAAAAACTTCAAGGTCTTTTAGAGTTGGAAGTAGACAGCAAGAGCACAATCTTATTGACGCTCTAAAAATTACTTGTAGAAAATTTTCAAAAGAAAAAACTGGAAAAAAACCATTCACGAATATTAACTTAGTCCGGATTTAATGAGTGTAACAGGATTAGCTGTAATCTATGTAATAATCTGGTGGATAATTTTTTTTGCAATTTTACCTATAGATGTAAATAGAACAAAAACTGTTAAAATTGATGGAGAAGATCCCGGATCGCCAGAAAATCCTAAAATGATTAAAAAATTCCTCTATTGTACAGGAATTACTACTATTATTTTTGTAATAATTTACTTATTAATTAAATTTGAATATTTAAATTTAAGAAATATGATCACTTAAGATGTTATTATCTCAATCATTTATCCCTATTTTAAAAAATAATCCTTCTGAGGCCAAAATTAAATCTCATCAATTAATGTTGAGAGTAGGAATGATTAAACAAGCTTCAGCAGGAATTTATTCTTGGTTACCTCTTGGTTTTAAAGTAATGAAAAAAATTGAGGAGATAGTAAGACAAGAGCAAAATAAAATTGGTGCACAAGAAATCTTAATGCCCACAATTCAATCAAGTGAAATTTGGAAAGAAAGCGGTCGATACGAAGATTATGGTGAGGAAATGCTTAGGATAAAGGATCGTCAAAATCGTGAGATGCTTTACGGACCAACTAACGAGGAACAAGTAACGGAAATTTTTAGATCTTCTTTAAAATCATATAAATCTCTTCCACAACTTCTTTACCATATTCAGTGGAAATTTAGAGACGAAATTAGACCACGATTTGGAATAATGAGAGGTAGAGAATTTTATATGAAAGATGCTTACTCTTTTGATGTTTCTGACGAAGAAGCATTGTATTCTTATAATAAATTTTTTTTATCTTATCTAAGAACTTTTAAAAGATTATCTTTGACCGCTATTCCAATGGCAGCAGATACAGGACCAATCGGAGGAAATTTGTCTCATGAATTTATTATTTTAGCTGACACTGGTGAAAGTAAAATTTTTACTGATAAAAGAATTTTTGACTTAAACAGCAATGATACAGAATTAGAGAAAAATTCCTTACAACAAATGAGAAAAAAATATGAACAATACTATTCTGTGACTGATGAAAAATTCAATAAGGAAGAATTTGAAAAAGTTGTATCTGAAGAAAATAGATTGATAACAAAGGGTATTGAGGTGGGACACATTTTTTATTTTGGAGATAAATATTCAAAAGCCATGGGTGCTTCAGTAGATTTACCAGGTGGCAAGAAGGACTTCGTTAAAATGGGCTCATATGGAATAGGTGTATCTAGACTAGTTGGAGCGATTATTGAGGCTAAATATGACAACAAAAATGAAATCATGAAATGGCCATTGTCTGTTGCTCCTTATGATATTGCTTTGGTACCAATGATAAATAAAAATGATACATCAGCTTTAGATAAAGCAATCAATATTTTTAAAGAATTAACTATAAATAATATCGAATCTATAATTGATGATACTGAAGAAAATTTTTCATCAAAAATAAAAAAAATGAATTTAATTGGTGCTCCCTATCAAATCATTATTGGCAAAAAATCAGATGGTGATTTATTAGAGTTTAAAGAAATAGGAAAAGAAACTCAAAATCTATCTTTAACCAAAATTATAGAAACTATTAAAAAACAAAAAAATTCAAATTGATTTCTAATTTAGAAAAAGAAATTACCCTAAGGTTTTTAAAAGCTCGTAAAAATGACGGGTTTTTAAATGTTATATCTATTTTTTCATTCATTGGTATTAGTCTTGGTGTTGCTGTTCTTATAATTGTTATGTCGGTAATGAATGGATTTAGAACTGAGTTAATCAATAAAATTGTTGGATTTAACTCTCATCTGACTATCAAATCTTATGATCAAACAATCGATAAAAATAAAATAGATAATGTCGCATTAAAATCTATTTCTAAAAGTGCGCTATTTAGTAATTCTGGAGAGGCTATAATTTTAAAAAATGAAACATCAAAAGGGATAGTGCTAAGAGGTTATTTAAGTAATGATTTTTCAAAATTAGAGATTATTAAAAATAAAAATTTTAAAGGTAATAAAATTAATTTAGACAAGAATTATATCTCGATAGGAAATGAACTTAGTTTTTCTTTAAATCTAAAAATTGGTGATGAGATAACAATTTTATCACCTAGTGGCGTTCAAACTATAATTGGTAGCATGCCCAAACAAAAAACTTTCATCGTTTCATCAATATTTAATAGTGGTTTAGCAGAATTTGATAATAATATTGCTTTGATTAATTTGTCCACGCTTGAAGATTTCTTTGGTTTTCAAAAAGATCAAAGAAACTTGGAAGTTTATTTAAAAAATCCTAAAAATATAGAAAAGCAAAAATTTGAATTTCAAAAGGTTTTCGATCAAGAATTTGTTTATAGCTGGGCTGACATGAATAACTCTCTCTTTTCAGCCTTAAAAGTTGAACGAAACGTTATGTTTATAATTTTATCCTTAATTATTATTGTTGCAGCATTTAATATTATATCTGGATTGACAATTTTAGTTAAAAATAAAACTAAAGATATCGCTATTTTAAAATCAATTGGAGTTTTGAATAAATCTATAGTTAAAATTTTTTTCTTAATTGGAGTAATTATAGGAACTTCAGCAACTATATTCGGAATTTTTTTAGGGGTGATATTTTCACTATATGTTGAAAATTTAAGGCAATTTTTAAGCTCAACCTTTAATATCAGCTTATTTCCAGAAGAAATTTATTTCTTAAGTAAAATGCCTTCAGAAATAAATTTAAACTCAATATTAATTATTTCAATATGTTCAATATTAATAACTATAGTAGTTTCAATATTTCCTGCTCTAAAAGCTGCAAAACTTGATCCAATAAAGGCCTTAAAATATGAGTAAATTTTTAGAGTTAAAAAATATTTCCAAAAATTATGAGACTAGTAAAAAGCTAAAAGTATTAAAAAATTTATCATATAACTTTAAAAAAGGTAAAATCTACTCTCTGATGGGTCCTTCAGGGTCTGGAAAGTCTACTTTATTAAACATAATTTCATTAATAGACAATCCTTCTAATGGTTATATTAAATTTAGTAAAAACCAAATTAATTATGATGAAAAAGAGCAAAATGATAAATTTAGAGCGAAAAAAATTGGAATTGTTTATCAGCAAAATAATTTATTGCCTGACTTTACATCTTTAGAAAATATTTATTTAGCAAGTTTATCTGTCAATAATGATAAAGACTTAGCAATTTTAAAAGCTAAAAGATTGTTAAAGAAAATAGGTTTATCTAGTAGAGCTGATCATTATCCATCTCAATTATCTGGTGGAGAAGCTCAAAGAATAGCTATTGCAAGAGCAATAATTAATGATCCAGAGATAATCTTGGCAGATGAGCCAACTGGAAGTTTGGATATGAAAACTGCAAAAATAATATTTAATTTATTAAAAGATCAAAAGAGATCAAACAGACTAATTATATTTGCAACTCATAATAGATTTTTTGGAAATAAGGCAGATTGTCTTTTGGAGATATCAGATGGTAAGATAAAGTCATTTAATGGCTGAGTCTTTAACACAAAACTTTAATCATCTTAAAATTCATACCCAATATTCTATTTGTGAAGGTGCTATTAAAATTGACGATCTTCAAGAGTATTCAAAAAATAATAAAATAAAATCGTTAGGTCTTTGTGATACATCTAATCTTTGTGGAGCATTGGAATTTGCTGAGAAAATATCAAAATCTGGAACTCAACCTATCATAGGAACACAAATTAACTTTAAAATTGAAGATACTATTGGATTACTTCCTTTATACGCACTTAATGAAACAGGTTATAAAAATATAATTGCCCTATCATCAGAATCTTATTTGAAAAATGATGAACTATCTGATCCACATTTAACATTAGATTATTTATTAAATAATTCTGATGGTGTAGCATTGTTTTCTGGAACTGTTTTTGGACTATTTGGTAAATTATTTGATAAGGGTAAATTTACTGAGATACACAACTCATATCATAAAATTAAATCAAAGTTTGGAGATCGTTTTTATATTGAAATCCAAAGACACAAAGATGTAAATGAAATTGGATTTGAAAAATTAAATTTAAAAAACTCCTCAGATTTAAAGATACCGATAATTGCCACTAATGAAGTATATTATTTAAATCAAGATATGCATGAAGCACACGATGCATTGATCTGTATTGGTAACAAAACTTACGTAAATGAAAAAAATAGGCTTAAGTTAACTGATCAACATTATTTTAAAAATAATTCTGAAATGTCTGAATTATTTGCTGATTTACCAGAAGCATTAGAGAATAATTATAATTTTCCTTTGAGATGTAATTTTAGGCCTTTATTTTCAAAACCAATTTTACCAAATATTAGTCAAGACAAAGATGGAGATGCTGACGATATCTTAAAAAAAGAGTCTGTAGATGGTCTTTTAAGTAAATTTGAAAAGGTATTTAAAATTCAATCTAATGATATTGAGTCTAATAAAACTTATCTAGACTATAAAAAAAGATTAGATCATGAGCTTTCCATAATAATTGAAATGAGGTATGCAAGTTATTTTCTTATTGTATCAGACTACATTAAGTGGGCCAAAAATAATGATATACCTGTTGGCCCTGGCAGGGGATCAGGTGCAGGATCTTTAGTAGCATGGTGTTTATCTATTACAGATGTTGATCCAATTAAATTTAATTTAATATTTGAAAGATTTTTAAATCCAGATCGAATATCTATGCCTGACTTTGACATTGATTTTTGTGAGGACAAAAGAGATCTTGTTTTTCAGTACCTAACAAAAAAGTATAAAGATAGTGTTGCCCATATAATTACATTTGGAAAATTAAAAGCTAGAATGGTTATTCGTGATGTTGGAAGAGTTTTAGGATTATCCTATGGGTTTGTAGATAGTATTTCTAAAATGATACCCTTTGATCCCTCAAGACCTCAAAATTTAACACAATGTATTGCTGGTGAACCAAGACTTCAAAAATTAATTAATGAAGATCCAAAAGTCAAAAAATTAACTGACTTATCACTTCAACTTGAAAATCTAAATAGAAATGTAGCAACCCATGCAGCAGGTGTAGTTATTGCTGACAGAAAATTAACTGAGGTAGTTCCACTATATAAAGACAGCTCTGCAGATCTATTATTACCTTCCACTCAATTTGATATGTATTCAGCTGAAAATGCAGGGTTAATAAAATTTGATTTTCTAGGTTTAAAAACTCTTACAGTGATTAATAACACACAAAAGTTAATTAAAAAAATTGATAATAATTTTGATATAGAAAAAATTAATTTTGAGGACCAAAAAGTTTTTGATTTATTATCAAGTGGTAAAACGGTTGGCTTATTCCAAATTGAGAGTGCTGGAATGAGAGAAGCATTACTACAAATGAAACCAAATCACATAGAAGATATAATCGCACTTGTAGCTTTATATAGACCAGGACCAATGAGCAATATCCCAATTTATAATGATTGCAAACACGGTAAACAAAAACCAGATTATTTACATCCACTATTAGAAGACATTTTAAAGCCTACATATGGAGTAATTATTTATCAAGAGCAAGTAATGCAAATAGCACAAAAGTTATCAGGTTTCACAGCAGGACAAGCAGATTTGCTTCGAAGAGCAATGGGTAAAAAGAAAAGAGCCGAACTTGAAAAACAAAAACAAGGTTTTATTGAAGGAGCAATAAAAAAAGGAATTGCAAAAGATGTTGCAGCTGGAATTTTTTTAAAAATAGAACCTTTTGCTGAATATGGATTTAACAAAAGTCATGCAGCAGCTTACGCAATAATTTCTTATCAAACCGCCTTCTTAAAGACGTACTATCCAAACGAGTTTATTGCTGCATCAATGACGATGGATATTTCTAATCAAAATAAACTAAGTGAGTTTTATGAAGAATTAAACAGATTAAATATAGAAATTGTTAGACCTGATATAAATGAATGCTTTGCAGATTTTAGAACGATAGATGGAAAGTTTTATTATGCTTTAGGGGGAATAAAAGCTGTCGGGTATGAGGCAATTTCAAATATTATTGAGGAAAGAATTACTAATGGTAAATTTTTGTCAATCAACGATTTCTTAAACAGAGTGAACCCAAAAGATATTAATAAACTTCAACTTGAAGGATTAGTAAAAGCAGGTGCCTTTGATAATATAAATCCAAATAGACAAGCATTATTTGACTCAATACCTAACATTATAGTTAAAAATAAAAATATTTTTGAGAATAAATCAGCAAATCAAATTGATTTATTTTCAGAGGATGAGAATACTCAAGAAGATATTATAAATGTCACTGAAGACTGGAAATTTGAAGAGAGACTTGCTAAAGAATTTGAGGCAGTAGGTTTTTTTATTTCTGACCACCCTTTAAATCAATTTACTGAAATATTTGATGATTACAAAATAAATGAATACACTAAATTTATTTCTGACGATCAGATTAAAAATTCTAATATAGCTGCTACCTTGCTTAAATTACAGGAGAGAAAAACTGCAAAAGGAAACTCTTATGCAGTTCTAAAATTGACAGATTTATCAAGCGTATTTGAACTTTTTATATTTTCAGATGTTTTAGAATTAAATAGAGAAATTTTAAAAGAAGGCAATTCTTTAATATTAAATTTAGTTAAAAATATAACTGATGATGAAAACCGTTTTAAAAGAATTAATGTTCAAAATATATCGTCATTAAAAGATCTATTCAACAGTCCAATTAAAGAAGTCTGTTTTAATATCAGCTCTGAAGACCAAGTCCAATTGATATCAAAAATTCTAAAAAAAAATGGCAAAACATCAGTCAATATAAATCTAATTACCCATGATAGTATCTTTAAATTTAAACTGAAAAATTCAAAAGATTTAGATAGAAAATCACTAAATTTGTTAAGAAAACAACAAATACAGGCTACTATCTTATAAATAAAACTTGTTAAATTCATGAAATATTTGTAAATACTCCATAAATTAAATTAACACGCACACAGTTGTTGGTTTTACACCTCCGGTCCTTAATTGGAAATTACTGTGGTGGCTTAACCGGGAATAAATATGAAGATACCTAACGTTACAATTCAACAATTACTAGAAGCAGGTGTTCATCTTGGTCACAAGACCTTAAGATGGAATCCAAAAATGAAAAAATATATTTTTGGGAAAAGAGACTCAATTCACATTATTGATCTAACACAAACACTTGAGTTAACTAAAGTTGCTTTAGAAAAGGTTTACAACACTATAGCTAATAATGGAAAAATTTTATTTGTCTCGACAAAAAAACAAGCGTCAGAGGCAATAGCAGATGTTGCAAAAGAAACAGACCAATATTTTGTAAATTATAGATGGTTAGGTGGAATGTTAACTAACTGGGGAACAATTTCAAATTCAATTAAAAAATTAAAAAAATTAGAAATAGATCTTTCATCTGAAAATAGAGGATTTACTAAAAAAGAACTTTTAAAAATGAGTGTTAAGAAGGATAAACTCCAAAGATCTTTGGGAGGAATTGCTGAAATGAAAAAAGTTCCAGATCTTGTTTTTGTAATAGATACAAACTATGAGTCTCTCGCAATAGCCGAATCCGCTAAACTTGGGATACCAATTATTGCAATTTTGGATAGTAACTCAAATCCTGAAAATATTGATTTTCCAATACCTGGAAACGATGATGCCAGAAGAGCAATTGATCTTTATTGTAATCTTATAAAAGAAACAATTAATAGTGCGAAAACTTCTATTCCAGCTGAGGAAGCAAAACATGATAAAATTAATGATACTAAAAAGGATGACGATAAATCAAAAACTGTTCAAGAATTAGATAGAGAAAAATTAGATCAGAAGTTTTCTATAGGAACTAAGGAGACACTAAACTAAAATGAGTGATATAGAGAGCGTAAAGAAGTTGAGAGAAGTAACTGGTGCAGGCTTCAAAGATTGTAATCTTGCAATAAAAGAATCTAATGGTGATATAGAAAAGGCTATTGAAATTCTTAGAGTTAAAGGTATTTCAAAGGCGTCAAAAAAAATGTCGCGGGATGCTAAAGAAGGAGTTGTTGTTGTTAGTGGAGATGAGACAAAAACTTCTATGATTGAGGTAAATTGTGAAACAGACTTTGTTGCCAAAAATGAGGATTTTATAAATTTTGTTAAAGAACTTGGTGAGTTAAATAATCAAAAAAATTCCAATCTTGATGAATTAAAACACTCGAAAATGAACAATGGTAAATCAGTTGACGAAAATTTAGTTAGTTTGATAGCTAAGATTGGAGAAAAAATAACAATTGGTAAATCTAAAACAATTGAAAATTCAAATGGTGTCAACAATCACTACCTTCACACTGTTGTAAAGGATAATGTAGCTAAGTTAGCTGTATTGGTATCACTCGAAACAAATGAAAAGTCTGATGCTGTAAAGACATTTAGTAAACAGCTATCTATGCACATTGCCGCCTCAAATCCCTTAGCTTTAGATTCTAACCAAATCGATCAGGACATAATTGATAAAGAGCAAGAGCTTGTTTCAGAGGAATTAAAAAATTCTGGAAAATCAGATGAGATTGCTAAAAAGATTAGTTTAGGTAAAATGAATAAATTTAAAGAAGAAAATGCTCTTTTAACACAAGCGTGGGTTATGGAACCAAAAAAAAAAGTGCAAGATATATTACAAGAATTATCTATAGCTGACCTAAAAATTAGAGAATTTTATAGAATTAAAATTGGAGAGTAAATGTTTGATGAAAATTCATACAGCCTTAAAATGGATAAAGCCATAGAGGCTTTTTCAAAAGAACTATCTTCACTTCGAACTGGTAGAGCTAACGCTGCTATGTTAGATTTAATTAAAGTTGATGTTTATGGACAGCAAATGCCAATTAATCAAATTGGTAGCATTACAACACCTGAACCAAGAATGATAAATATTCAAATTTGGGATGTTAACAATGTTCCATTAGTTGATGCAGCAATTAAAAAATCTGATTTAGGATTAAATCCACAAATAGACGGACAGTTGATAAGATTACCTGTGCCTGAACTAAATGAAGAAAGAAGAATTGAACTAAAAAAAATAATTAAGTCTATTGGTGAAAAATGCAAAGTTTCAATTAGAAACGTAAGACGAGAGGCAAATGAGTATTTAAAAAAACTTTTAAAATCTAAAGATATTGGTGAGGACGAAGAAAAAACATACGAAAAAAATGTACAAACAATAACTGACGATCATATTAAATCAGTAGAGGAAAAAGTTTTGTTAAAAGAAAAAGAAATTATGACAATATGAATCCTTTAAATCATGTAGCCATTATCATGGATGGTAATGGTAGGTGGGGATTAAAAAATAAAAAATCAAGAAATGCAGGTCATAAGGCGGGATTACTCACTGTTGAAAAAATTATCAAAGAAACTATTAAGAGAGAAATTAAATTCCTCACATTATATGCTTTTTCAACTGAAAATTGGAAACGACCAAAAAAAGAGGTTGACTACTTATTTTATCTATTAGAAGACTTTCTGACGAAGAAAATAGATCAATTTGATAAACAGAATATAAGATTAAATATTTTAGGACTTAAAAATTTTTCAAAAAAACTTAATAATCTTCTACAACAAGCAGAAAATAGAACAGTTAAAAATAATAAACTTCAAATTAACTTAGCATTAAATTATGGATCAAAATTGGAAATTATAGATGCATTTAAAAAATTATTTAAGAATAAAAAAAAGATTACTGAAAAAAATTTCATTCAATATTTGCAAACCAAAGGAATACCTGATCCAGAATTGCTAGTTAGGACTGGTAATACTAAAAGGTTAAGTAATTTTTTATTATGGCAATTAGCATATTCCGAG
>CACEOF010000018.1 GCA_902561095.1 uncultured Pelagibacteraceae bacterium
GCTCCAGCAGCAGCAGGTGGTGCAGCACCAGCAGAAGAAAAAGATGACTTTACTATCATGTTAGTTTCTGCAGGTGATAAAAAAATAAATGTTATTAAAGAAGTAAGAGCAGCTACTTCGTTAGGATTAAAAGAAGCTAAAGATCTAGTAGAGGGAGCACCAAAAGAAGTCAAATCTGGTGTTAACAAAAAAGAAGCTGAAGAGATCAAAGCTAAGTTGGAAGCAGCAGGCGCTAAAGTAGAACTTAAATAAATTAATAAGAAAGAATTCAAATACTGATTATTTTTAATCAGTATTAATAAATATAAATGCAATTATCTTTTACTGAAAAGAAAAATATAAGAAAAAGTTTTGGAAAACTAAAAGAAAGTTTATCAATACCAAATTTAATAGAAGTTCAAAAAAACTCTTATAAAGAATTAACTGAATTTAATTCTGAAGTAACAGATTTAACCAAAGGGTTTGATAGAGTTTTTAAGAGTATATTTCCTATTGAAGATTTAAATGATAAAGCAACACTAGAATATGTTTCATATAGATTAGAGAAACCAAAATTTGATGTTGAAGAATGTATTACTAGAGGACTTACTTACTCATCAGCTTTAAAGTGTACTTTAAGATTAGTTGTTTATGAAATAGATCAAGAAAACAATACAAAAGATATTTTGTCAGCTAAAGAACAAGAAGTTTACATGGGTGAAGTCCCCATGATGACAAATAGTGGAACATTTATTACTAATGGTGTTCAACGTGTTGTAGTAAACCAGATGCATAGAAGTCCTGGTGTTTTCTTTGATCATGATAAAGGTAAAACACATGCAAGTGGTAAACTTTTATTTAATTGTAGAGTAATACCAAACAGGGGATCTTGGTTAGACTTTGAATATGATGTAAAAGACTTTTTATACTTTAAAATAGATAGAAAAAAGAAAATTTTTGCATCTACTTTACTTTTAGCGCTTGGTTATACAAAAGCTGAAATAGCAGACGAATTTTACGAAAAAGAACAATATAATTTTGATCCAAAAACTGAAAAATGGAAAACGAAATTTAATCCAGAAAATTATAAAGCTAAAAACTTTTCAGAAGAGGTTATAGATGCGAAGACAGGTAAAGTAGTAATAAAATTAGGTGACAAAATTAATTTTTTAAATGCTAAAAAATTAGCTAATGATGGACTTAAAGATATTTTAGTTTCAAGAGAGTCTTTATTTGGTAAAATTTTACATAGAGATATTAAAGTAAATGAAGAGGATGATGGAACATTTAAAATTGGTACCGAATTAAATGACACGGTATTACAGAAAATTTTAGACTCTAATATTCACTTACTTGAGATTTCAGTTACAAATTCAATTAATAAAGGTCCTTATTTGTTGTCTACGATTTTAAATGACAAGAACAATTCAAAAGACGAGGCAATAACTGAAATTTATAAAATGTTAAGACCAGGTGAACCACCGACAATAGAAATTGCTGCTCAGATATTTAATAATTTGTTCTTCAGTTCCGACAGATATGATCTATCTGATGTAGGAAGAGTGAAAATGAATTCTAGATTAAATCAAGAATGTTCAGATAAAATTACAATCCTAAGAAATGATGACATTATAGCTATTGTGCATAAAATGTTAGATCTAAGAGACGGTAAAGATGAGGTTGATGATATTGATCATTTGGGAAATAGAAGAGTCCGTTCGGTAGGTGAGTTAGTTGAAAATCAAGCTCGTATCGGAGTCTATAGAATGGAAAGGGCAATTAAAGAAAAGATGACTACTTTAGATGTAGAGTCTGCGATGCCCCAAGATTTAATTAATGCAAAACCTTTAACTGTGTCTTTGAAAGATTTTTTTGCAAGTTCACAACTTTCGCAATTTATGGACCAAACAAATCCACTTTCTGAAATTACACATAAAAGAAGAGTATCGGCTTTAGGACCTGGTGGCCTAACAAGAGAAAGGGCTGGATTTGAAGTTCGAGATGTTCATCCAACTCATTATGGAAGAATTTGTCCAATCGAAACTCCTGAAGGACCAAACATTGGTTTAATAAACAGTTTATCTACTTATGCAAAAATCAATAAATATGGTTTCATTGAAAGTCCATATAAAAAAGTAAAAGATGGAGTTGTGCAAGATAAAGTAGAATATCTTTCTGCAATGGAAGAAACCAAATACACTATTGCTCAAGCAAATACTAAACTAGATAAGAACGGAAAAATTATTGAAGACTTAGTTTCATGCAGACAAAATTTAAACTTTCTTTTATCTAAGGCAGATACAATTGATTATATTGATGTTTCACCTAAACAACTTGTTTCAGTTGCGGCTTCTTTAATTCCTTTCTTAGAAAATGATGATGCCAACAGAGCTCTTATGGGTTCAAATATGATGAGACAAGCTGTTCCACTTTTAAAACCGGAGTCACCACTTGTTGGAACAGGTATTGAGAGTGATGTTGCACTTGATTCAGGAGTAACAATTGTTGCAAAAAGAGACGGTATGGTTGACAAAATTGATGGAAAAAGAATTGTTATTAAAGTAACCGAAGAAACTAATTTTAGTGAGTCCGGTGTTGATATTTATAATTTGCAAAAATTTAAAAGATCAAACCAAAATACATGTATAAATCAGAGGCCATTAGTTAGAGTTGGAGATAAAGTAAAATCAGGAGACATAATCGCTGATGGACCTTCAACAAAATTAGGTGAACTAGCTTTAGGAAAAAATGTTACGGTAGCTTTCATGCCTTGGCAAGGTTATAATTTTGAGGACTCAATTTTAATTTCTGAGAGATGTGTAACAGATGATGTTTTCACATCCGTTCATATAGAAGAATATGAAATTATGGCAAGAGATACTAAACTGGGTGAGGAAGAAATTACTAGAGATATTCCGAATGTAAATGAAGAAGCATTAAAAAACCTGGATGAGTCTGGTGTAGTTTACATCGGCGCAGAAGTAAATGCAGGTGATATTCTTGTTGGAAAAGTAACGCCAAAAGGGGATTCAGCATCAGGTCCTGAAGAAAAATTATTAAGATCGATATTCGGCGAAAAAGCTATAGATGTTACTGATACATCTCTGAGAATGTCTAGAGGTAGTAGTGGAACAATAGTTGATGTTAGAGTATTTAACAGACATGGTATTGAAAAAGACGAAAGATCAATAACTATTGAAAGAGCTGAAATTGAAGAAGTTCAGCAAGATAAAATAGTTGAAGAAGAAATTTTAGAAAGAAGTATTAAGCAAAGGGCAGCTCAAATTTTATCTGGTACATCGTTATCTAAAAAAGTTAAAGATCTATCAGAAGGTACAAAACTAGATTTCGATGCCATAAGCAATCTTTCAATTAATGATATTTTTAAAATTTCAAACGGAAATTCATCAAATGAAGCAACTCTTTTACAATTAAAAGACCAGTATAATAAGGCAAAATTAGATATTACTGAAAGATTTGAAGACAAAGTTCTAAAAATTAGAAGTGGAGATGACTTACTTCCAAGTGTAATGAAAATGGTAAAAGTTTTTGTTGCTATTAAAAGAAGGTTAAGACCAGGTGATAAAATGTCTGGAAGACATGGAAATAAAGGTGTGGTTAGTAAAATTGTTCCAGTCGAGGATATGCCTTACCGTGAAGATGGTAGACCTGTTGACATAGTTTTAAATCCACTAGGTGTTCCAAGTAGGATGAATGTAGGCCAGATTTTAGAAACTCACTTAGGTTGGGCCTGTAAAGAGTTTGGTGAGGAAGTTAAAAAATTAGTAAATGAAAACAGTAAAAAAATTGAAAAAACTGAAAAAATTGCAAGTTTTTTAAAATCTGTTTATGGAGAAGAAATCTTTAATGATAAAGTTGATAAATTAAGTAAAAATGAATTTAAGGATTTGTGTGAAAATTTACAAAATGGAATAGCAATTTCAACACCAGTATTTGATGGAGCAAAAGAAAAAAATGTTACTGAAATGCTTGAATTAGCAAAATTACCTGGTTCTGGACAAACATATTTGTGGGATGGAAGAACAGGTGAGAAATTTGATAGACCAGTAACAGTTGGAATTATCTACATGTTGAAACTGCATCATTTAGTTGAAGATAAAATTCATGCAAGATCAACAGGTCCTTACAGCTTAGTTACACAGCAACCACTCGGAGGTAAAGCTCAACTTGGTGGTCAAAGATTTGGTGAAATGGAAGTTTGGGCACTAGAAGCTTATGGTGCTTCATACACACTTCAAGAAATTTTAACTGTTAAGTCTGATGACGTAGCGGGTAGAGTTAAAGTTTATGAGACAATCGTTAAAGGTGAAGAGAATTTTGAGTCGGGTATTCCAGAGTCATTTAACGTACTAGTTAAAGAAATTAAATCATTAGCGTTAAACGTGGAGCTTAATTAAATGAAAAAAGAACTAACTGATCTATTTAAAAATACGGAAATATCTGAGGCTCAAAATTTTAATAGCATTAAAATTTCCCTTGCTAGTCCTGAAAAAATTAAATCATGGACTTATGGTGAAATTAAAAAACCTGAAACAATAAACTATAGAACTTTTAGACCTGAAAAAGATGGTTTGTTCTGTGCAAGAATTTTCGGACCAATAAAAGATTACGAATGTTTGTGTGGTAAATACAAACGAATGAAATTTAGAGGGATTATTTGTGAAAAATGTGGAGTGGAAGTAACAAAATCAAACGTAAGAAGAGAAAGAATGGGCCATATCAATTTAGCTACACCAGTGGCACACATATGGTTTTTAAAATCACTGCCTAGTAGAATTGCACTAGCTGTAGATATGAAGCTTAAAGAAATTGAGAGAGTTCTTTACTTTGAGAATTTTATTGTCATAGAACCTGGTTTAACTGGTTTACAAAAAAATCAATTATTAAATGAAGAAGAATTAGCAAAATATCAAGATGAGTTTGGAGAAGAGTCGTTTACTGCAGGAATAGGCGCTGAAGCGGTTCTTGAGATGCTTAAGAATTTAGATTTAGAACAAGAGAGAAAAAATTTAGTTAATTTTATTAAAGAGACAAAATCTAAAGTTAACGAAGAAAGAGCTATTAAAAGACTAAAACTTGTAGAGTCATTTATTGAAACTGGACAAAAACCAGAGTGGATGATTATGACAGTTGTACCTGTAATTCCACCAGAATTGAGACCACTTGTTCCATTAGATGGTGGTAGATTTGCAACTTCCGATCTGAACGATCTTTATAGAAGAGTAATCAACAGAAATAATAGATTAAAAAGATTAATGGATCTTAAAGCTCCAGACATTATTGTTCGTAATGAGAAAAGAATGCTCCAAGAATCTGTTGATGCATTATTTGATAACGGAAGAAGAGGAAGAGTAATTACTGGCACAGGAAAAAGACCCCTTAAATCACTTGCTGAAATGCTTAAAGGTAAGCAAGGTAGATTTAGACAAAACTTATTAGGAAAACGTGTAGATTACTCTGGTAGATCCGTAATTGTTGTTGGTCCAGATTTAAAATTACATGAATGTGGTTTACCAAAAAAAATGGCTTTAGAATTGTTTAAACCATTTTTATATGCAAGATTAAACAAATTAGGTTTAGCCTCAACTATTAAGCAGGCAAAAAAACTTGTCGAAAAAGAAACTAATGCAGTTTGGGATGCACTTGAGCTAATAGTAAGAGAACACCCAGTATTATTAAATAGAGCTCCAACACTTCATAGACTTGGTGTTCAAGCTTTTGAACCAAAATTAATTGAGGGGGATGCAATTGAACTTCATCCTTTGACATGTGCAGCCTTTAATGCT
The DNA here is from genome assembly GCA_902561095.1 of uncultured Pelagibacteraceae bacterium. Taxonomy (GTDB): domain Bacteria; phylum Pseudomonadota; class Alphaproteobacteria; order Pelagibacterales; family Pelagibacteraceae; genus Pelagibacter. The sequence goes on from CACEOF010000018.1 coordinate 5,787, forward strand.
GATTTTGATGGCGATCAGATGGCTGTACACGTGCCGCTAAGTTTAGAGGCACAGTTAGAAGCAAGAATTTTAATGTTATCAACTAACAACATTCTTTCACCTTCAAATGGTAAACCTATTATCGTTCCAAGTCAGGATATGATTTTAGGAATCTATTATCTTTCGCAGGAGCCGGTTACTGACAAGCCAGCTGGTTACTTTGTTGATTCAGATCAAATAGAATTTGCATTATCTTCTGGTCAGATAAAGGTACACAGTACAATCATATCTAGATTTGAAACTGTTGATGATAAAGGAAATAAAAAATTTGAAAAATATACTTCAACAGCTGGAAGATTTTTACTAGCAAATTTATTACCAAAAAATAGTAATATTAAATTCTCTTTAATAGATAGATTATTACCTAAAAAAGTAGTTTCAGAAATTATTGATATTGTCTTTAGATTCTGTGGTCAAAAAACTACAGTTATATTTTGTGATAAGTTAAAAGATTTAGGATTTAAGCATGCATTTAAAGCTGGGATATCATTTGGTAAAGATGATCTGGTAATTCCTGAGAGTAAAACACAATTAATTGACGATACTAAAAAATTAATTGCTGACTATGAAACACAGTATGCAGAAGGATTAATTACAAGAGGTGAAAAGTATAACAAAGTTGTTGATGCTTGGTCTAAGTGTACAGATAAAGTTGCTGGTGAAATGATGAAGGGTATTTCTGCTACTGAAAAAACATCAGAGGGATTAAAAATTAATTCAGTATTTATGATGGCTGATAGTGGTGCAAGAGGTTCTGCAGCTCAAATGAAACAATTAGCTGGTATGCGTGGTCTGATTGCTAAACCATCAGGGGAAATCATTGAAAGTCCAATTATTTCTAACTTTAAAGAGGGTTTAACAGCTCTAGAATATTTTAATTCAACTCACGGAGCAAGAAAAGGTCTTGCTGATACCGCACTTAAGACTGCAAGTTCTGGTTATTTAACGAGAAGACTTTGTGATGTAGCTCAAGATTTAACTGTAACTAAAAAAGCTTGTGATTGTAAAAAACCTGGTTTCATAGAACTATCTGAAATTTTAGAAGGTGGAAATGTAGTCGTTAGCTTGTCAGAAAGAGCTCTAGGAAGAGTAACTTTTGATGAAGTTAAACACCCTTTAACTGGTGAGGTTATTATTAAAAAAGAAGAAATGATTGATGAGGCAGGCTGTGATAAAATTGATGCTGCTGGTGTCAAAGCTATAAAGGTTTACTCTGTAATGACCTGTGGATCTAAAGAGGGCGTTTGTGCAACTTCTTATGGAAGAGATTTATCTAGAGGTAAGATGGTGCATGTTGGTGAAGCTATTGGTATGATTTCTGCTCAATCTATTGGTGAACCAGGAACTCAATTAACTATGAGAACTTTCCACGTTGGTGGTACAGCATCTGTTAAACAAGACTCTCAGATTGTAACGAAGAATGAGGGTACTTTAAAAATCTTAAATTCAAATATTCTTGAAGACTCTAAGAAAAATTTAATTGTTATGGGAAGAAATACACAGCTTTCTATTGAGGATGATAACGGTGTTCAAATAGCTGTTTATAAGGTTGCTTATGGTTCTAAATTATTTTTTAACAATGGAGATAAAGTTAAAGCGAACACAAAAATTTGTGAATGGGATCCATATACAACACCAGTCATAGCTGAAAAAAGTGGTGAGGCTAGCTTTGTTGATTTGATTGATGGTGTTTCTATTCAAGAAACTACCGATGATGCTACTGGTATATCTTCTAAATCTGTTATTGACTGGAGAGGTCAATCTAAAAGTACAGACTTAAAACCAAGAATTACTTTAAGAGATGAAAAAGGAAATGTAATTAAAAAAGCTGACGATAATGAAGCTAGATACTATCTAGTACCAGATTCAATTCTATCCATTAAAGATGGACAAAAAGTTTTTGCAGGAGATGTTATTGCAAGATTACCTAAAGAAACCACTAAAACAAAAGACATCACTGGTGGTCTCCCAAGAGTTGCCGAGTTATTTGAAGCAAGAAAAGCAAAAGATAGTGCAATTATTGCTGAAAATGATGGTCAAGTAGTTTTTGGTAAAGAGGTTAGAGGAAAACAAAGAGTTTCAATTGTACCAGAAGATGGAGCCGAACCTTCAAATTATTTAATTCCAAAAGGAAAACATATTAATTTTAATCCTGGTGAAAGAATTCAAAAAGGTGAATATCTTCTTGATGGTCAACCATTACCACACGATATCTTAAGAATTCTAGGTATTAAAGAATTAACTGAATATTTCGTTAATCAAGTTCAAGAAGTTTACAGATTGCAAGGTGTAATCATTAACGATAAACACATTGAAACTATTTTAAGACAGATGTTGAAAAAAGTTGAAGTCAAAGTTTCTGGTGATTCATCATATTTACCTGGTGAAATTGTGGATAGAATTAAATTTGAAAATACAAACGAAAAATTAGTTGCTGAGGGTAAAGACCCGGCTGTTGGAGAAAGAGTATTGATGGGAATTACTAAAGCATCTTTACAAACAGAGTCATTTATTTCTGCAGCATCTTTCCAAGAAACTACAAGAGTATTAACTGATGCGGCTATTAAAGGTAAAGTTGATCCATTAAATGGTCTTAAAGAGAACGTTATTGTTGGTAGGTTAGTACCTGCTGGAACTGGAAATATTAAAAATAATTGGAACAAAAAAGCACTTAAGGATGACAATGACTTCTTGTCTGAACAAGAAAAAATTGAGAGCTCAGAACCTTCTGAAACACAGGTAAATCAGTAAAAAATCCCTTAATACTTGAACTTTTAGTTTGACAATAGCTAATTAATAAGTAATTTGGCGATATTTTTGGTTGGAATGTAGTGCTTCTAACAGTGCTAAACGCTGCCATAAAATAACCTGTCAGTTATTTTCACCTAAAAATATATTAATTAATTTTTAAAAATTTATGCCAACAATTAACCAATTGTTAAGAAAAAAAAGAGTCAAACAAGTATCGAGGAACAAAGTTCCTGCTTTACAGAAGCAACCTTTGAAAAGAGGTGTTTGTGTTAAAGTTTATACGACTACTCCTAAGAAGCCTAACTCAGCTTTAAGAAAAGTTGCAAGAGTAAGATTGTCAAATGGTTTTGAAGTTACAGCTTATATTCCTGGTGAGGGCCACAATTTACAAGAACACTCTGTAGTTTTAATAAGAGGTGGAAGGGTGAAGGATTTACCTGGTGTTAGGTATCATATTCTTAGAGGTAATCTTGATACACAGGGCGTTGCCAACAGAAAACAAAGAAGATCTTTGTATGGAACAAAAAAAGGTAAATAATGTCTAGAAAAAAAACTCAACCTAAAAAAAACGTAGTTCCAGATCCAAAATTTAACTCAACAATAATCCCAAAACTAATAAATAACATCATGTATGATGGTAAAAGAGGTGTTGCTGCAAAAATTGTTTATGATGCAATTGATAAAATTAAAACAAAAAGTAAAGATGAGCCAATTAATATTTTTAATGAAGCTATAAACAATATTAAACCAACAGTAGAGGTTAGATCAAGAAGAGTCGGTGGTGCAACTTATCAAGTTCCTGTAGAGGTAAAAAGTAAAAGAGCACAAGCCCTAGCAATCAGATGGTTAGTAGATTCAGCAAGAAAAAGAAAAGATAAACATATGTCAGATAAAATTTTTAATGAGCTTTTTGATGCATATGAAAAAAAAGGTGCTGCAGTTAAAAAAAGAGAGGATGTTCATAAAATGGCAGAGTCGAATAAGGCTTTTGCGCATTTTAGGTGGTAAAAAATTATGGCTAGAACTCATACTTTAGATAAATATAGAAATATTGGGATCATGGCCCACATTGATGCTGGTAAAACAACTACCACTGAAAGAGTTTTATACTACACAGGTAAAAGTCATAAAATTGGAGAAGTTCATGACGGTGCTGCAACAATGGATTGGATGGAGCAAGAACAAGAAAGAGGAATTACAATTACATCAGCAGCAACTACTTGTTTTTGGAATAATCATAGAATTAATATAATCGATACTCCAGGTCACGTAGATTTTACAATTGAAGTTGAAAGATCTCTTAAAGTCCTAGATGGAGCTGTTGCAGTATTTGATGGTGTAGCAGGAGTAGAACCACAATCAGAAACAGTATGGAGACAAGCAGATAAATATAAAGTTCCTCGAATTTGTTTTGTTAATAAACTAGACAGAACTGGTGCTGATTTCTTCAGATGCGTAGATATGATCAAAGATAGGTTGGGTG
>CACEOF010000019.1 GCA_902561095.1 uncultured Pelagibacteraceae bacterium
TTTAGATGCAGGTGCGTTTAAAATGCCCACAATATTAGATCTAGCTTCGTCTAAAGTTGGCAAACTTGCTACATTTTGGACACCAGCTTGATCTAAGACTTCATTATCCATTATGCCGCCAATTAACTTTAAATTTTCATTATCTTTTGCAAATTTTGAAAGAATCCTTGCTGACATAATTGCATCTTCACCGAAAGCAACGGCTGTTGGACCAGTAAATAAATTAGTTAAATTTTTGCATTTAGTTTTTTCTAATGCAAGTTTAGTAATTCTATTTTTAGTAATTTTAAAAACAATTCCGTGCTCTCTCATTTTTGCTCTTAAATCATCTAACTGAGTCATTGTTAAACCTTGATAATGAGTAACCATAACAGCTTTGCTGTTCTCAAACTTTGAAGTCATTTCTTCAATATAATTTTTCTTTTGATCTTTATTCATCATAACTATATCGACTTACCTAGTTTAACTTTATATGAAACACCCATTGTTGATGTTGCGAAAACATTTTTTATTAAATCCCCTTTTAAAGTATTATTTGATTTTTCTTTTTCTAAAGTTTCTAAAATAGCATTGAAGTTTTTCATTAATTGATCATCACTAAAAGATTTCTTGCCAATACTCACACCAATATTTCCATCTTTATCATTTCTAATTTCAACTTGACCTGATTTTGCATTTGTTACAGCCTCTTTTATGTTATCAGATACGGAACCAAGTTTAGGATTTGGCATTAATCCTTTTGGTCCTAAAATTTTTCCTAATTTTGAAAGCTTAACCATCATTCCAGGTGTACATATTAATTTTTCAAAATTTAATTCACCAACTTTAATTTTTTCAACAAATTCGTCACTACCTACAACATCTGCTCCAGCATCTTTGGCTTCTTGGGCTTTATTATCTTCACAAACAACAGCAACTTTTACTTTTTTACCTGTACCGCCTGGTAAATTAACTACTGTTCTAATATTAACTTCACTTTTCTTTTGTTTATTATTAATTTGAAAACTTAAATCTAATGACTCGTCAAATTTGGTAGTACAGTTTTTTTTAAGTTCAGATATCAATTTTTCAAAAGGCTCAGCGTTAAAATTCTTTGTTTTTTCTGTTAACTTTTTAAATCTTTTCGAAGACATTACTCTTTTACCTCTATACCCATTGATCTTGCTGATCCTGCTATAATTTTTACTGCTTCATTAATGTCATGAGCGTTAAGATCATTCATTTTTTCTTTAGCAATATCCTCTAATTGTTTTTTGGAAATTGAACCTACAATATTTCGTCCTGGTTCTTTTGATCCACCTTTAAGTTTAACTGCTTCTTTAATATAATAAGATGCAGGAGGTGATTTAATCTTAAAGTCAAATTTTTTGTCTTTATAGACTGTGATTTCAACAGGTACAGGCTTACCTGCCATTGATTTTGTTTTGTCATTGAAAGCTTTACAAAATTCCATGATATTAACGCCCCGTTGTCCTAAAGCAGGTCCTACTGGAGGAGCTGGATTAGCTTGACCACCTTTAATTTGTAATTTTATAAATCCACTAACTTCTTTTGCCATTAACTTGCTTTCTCAACTTGGTTATATTCTAAATCTACTGGTGTTGGACGTCCAAATATAGAAACTGACACTTTAAGTCTAGACTTTTCTTCATCTATTTCTTCAATCATTCCACTGAATGATGCAAAAGGGCCATCAACAACCTGAACTTTTTCACCAACGCTGTACTCTATACCAGATTTTGGCTGAGCTACACCATCTTTTATTTGACCTAAAATCTTTTCCACTTCTTTATCTGAAACAGGAACCGGAATACCTTTTGTACCAAGAAAACCGCTCACTCTTTTTATGTTTTTTATCATGTGATAGATGTTGTTATCCATCTCACTTTTAATTAATACATATCCAGGAAAATATTTCTTTTTTCTTTGAATTCTTTTACCTCTTTTTACTTCAGTGACATCATGAGTTGGAACAACGATTTCTTCAAATTTTTCGCTAATTTTAGCTTTATCTGCTTCTTCTTTAATTAATGAGGCAACTTTATTTTCAAAGCTAGAATGAGATTGAACAATGTACCAGTTTTTCATTAAATGCTTACCTTAAGTAAAAGTTCTAGGAAAAACTTTAAAACCTGATCTAAAAGTAAAAAAAATAAAGACATTACAACAGCCATCGCAAATACCATTAAGGCACCTTGCAAAGTCTCTTTCCAAGTTGGCCAAGTAACTTTAAAAGCCTCTTGTTTGACTTCTTGTATAAATTTAATCGGGTTTCTCATATATTTTAAGCTCTAATTGGCAGGAGCGGAGGGACTCGAACCCTCAGCCTCCGGTTTTGGAGACCGGCGCTCTACCAATTGAGCTACACTCCTATTTATAGAGTTACTCTATAATTTTAGTTACTACTCCTGCTCCAACAGTTCTTCCACCTTCACGAATAGCAAAATTTAATTTTTCAGCCATTGCAATTGGTGTAATTAATTTAACTGTGAATTTAGCATCATCACCTGGCATAACCATTTCAGTTCCAGCTGGTAATTCTACTTCACCAGTTACATCTGTTGTTCTAAAATAAAACTGTGGTCTGTATTTAGTAAAGAAAGGAGTATGTCTTCCACCCTCATCTTTTTTAAGTACATACGCTTGAGCTTCAAATTTAGTGTGTGGAGTAATTGAACCAGGTTTACAAAGAACTTGTCCTCTTTCAATATCAGTTCTTTCAATACCTCTTAATAATATTCCAACATTATCACCAGCTTCACCAGAATCTAAGAGTTTTCTGAACATTTCAACACCAGTACAAACTGATTTTTTAGTCTCTCTAATCCCAACTATTTCAACTTCCTCACCAGTTTTAATCATTCCTGACTCAACTCTACCAGTTGCAACTGTTCCTCTTCCTGAAATTGAAAACACATCCTCAACAGGCATCAAGAAAGGCTTGTCTACTTCTCTAGTTGGTTGAGGGATATGTTCGTCAACAGCTTTCATTAATTCTAAAATTGAATTTTTTCCAATTTCATCATCCCTACCCTCAACAGCTGCTAAAGCAGAACCTTTAACGATTGGTGTTTTATCACCAGGGTATTTATAAGAAGTTAAAAGTTCTTTAATTTCTTCCTCTACAAGTTCAATCATTTCTTTATCATCAACTTGATCAACTTTATTAAGATAAACAACAATTGCTGGTATACCAACTTGTCTTCCTAAAAGAATATGTTCTCTAGTTTGTGGCATTGGACCGTCTGCAGCGTTAACAACTAAAATCGCACCATCCATTTGTGCTGCACCAGTAATCATATTTTTTACATAGTCAGCGTGACCTGGACAATCTACGTGTGCATAGTGTCTCTTTTCAGTTTCATATTCAACGTGAGCAGTTGAAATTGTTATTCCTCTCTCTTTTTCTTCTGGCGCTTTATCAATTTGATCGTAAGCAACCGCAGTTCCACCACCTGCTTGTGCTAATACATTAGTTATTGCAGCAGTAAGAGTTGTTTTACCATGGTCGACATGACCAATAGTCCCAATGTTACAGTGGGGTTTATTTCTTACAAATTTTTCTTTCGACATTAGTTTTTTACCTCAGTTATATTTGTTTCATTACTAATTTTTCTTGGAGCGGGTAAAGGGAATCGAACCCTTACATCCAGCTTGGAAGGCTAGCGTTCTACCATTGAACTACACCCGCACAACCCCAAGAGTAACACTCCATTGCTACCTAAAATTCTACTGAATGGTGGAGGGGGAAAGATTCGAACTTTCGAAGACCGAAGTCAACGGGTTTACAGCCCGCCCCATTTGACCGCTCTGGAACCCCTCCTTTTGGGGAAGTGTCCCCTGTTCAATAAAGCTTTAAACAACAAGCGTTTTATATATTTTATTTATGCAAATGCAATACGTGATTTAATAGGCAAATATTTAAAAAAACGTGTAAAACTCACTATAATTTATGAACAAATCCTCATTTTTTATAGTTGGTCAACATGCTGTAATCGAAGCACTTAGAAACCCAAAAAGAAAGGTTTTAAGAGTTTTTTTAACTGAAGAGGCTAAAAAAAATATACATAGAAAAAATCAGAATAAAAATCTTTTAGAAGACGTTAAAGTTTATTTTAAATCAAAAAAAGAATTAGACAAATATTCTTCTAAGGAACAGTTAATGCATAATGGTTATATTGCAGAGATTGAACATTTAGATCAGCCTGATCTAAAAGAATTTATAAAAGCTAAGAACGATCTTACATTTGTATGTTTGGATGAAGTTACAGATCCAAGAAATATAGGTTCTTTGATTAGAAGTGCAGCCTCATTTAAGATTGATGGACTTATAATTAAAGAAAGACATTTTCCAAGTGATAGTAAACTAATGTATAAATCTGCAAGTGGGTGTATGGAACATTTAAATATTTTTGAAGTATCAAATATAAATTCAACACTAAAAAATCTAAAAGATAAAAATTTTTGGGTTTATGGTTTTGATGCTAAAGGTGAGAAAGACTTTACAGACATTAAATGGGAAGGAAATAATATTTTGTTATTTGGATCTGAAGGTTTTGGGATGAGGCAGCATACTGGTAAATATGCTGATTTCTTTGTTAAAATTAATATTAATGATAAGATTGAAAGTTTAAATATCTCTAATAGTGCTGCTATTGTCTTTCATCATTTAAGTTATATTAAAAAAAAGAGTTGATTATTTAATAAATAATTAATAATCATTGCTCATGCCCTTGTAGCTCAGTTGGTAGAGCAATTGATTTGTAATCAATAGGTCCGCGGTTCGAATCCGTGCGGGGGCACCATTACTCAATAAAATCAACACTAGTTATTTTTGCAAATTAAAAGTTTAACCAAAATTAAACGTTAAGTGTGCCCAGAGTGTGCCCACAGTGTGGTCAAACTGAAAGAGGTATTCTACAAACGTTGAGAATTAATATTTATTTAAACTTTTTGAATTGATTTGTAATCAATAGGTCCGCGGTTCGAAACCGTGCGGGGGCACCATCAAATTTTATTTATTCTTAATTATATGATGAATTAATTTATTTTTTTAATAAAATTATAGAAAATGATTTTTAAAAATATAATTAATAAATATTTTTCAATATCTATATTTATAGTAACATTTTTTTTAATTAGTTTTGTTATTTATAAATCAGAAATTGTATGGTCAGGTAATCAGAGAGAAAATTATTTTCAATTTTTATATTTAATATTAGGTTTATTACTATTTGGATTTTTAAGTTTATTTTTTAATCAAACTTTAAAAATTATATTAACTAATACTTTTGTATTGTTATTTTTTGTAACTTATATATTAGAAATATGCTTAATATTTGAAAATAAATTTTTTATAAAAAGCAATAATACTAATATTTTAAAAAATAATATAAATATAAAAGCAAGTATATATAATAAAAATACTGGTTTAAATTATGATTTTAAAAATCGATTTGAGGCTTACACAGAATTTAAAATTAAATACCCAGATGCAGTTACACAGGTTGGAAGTCAAATAATAAATTTAGAAGGTGGAAAAAAAATTTTATCTCTCTCTGGTGTATCGAATAAGAAAACTTTTGGATGCAATGAAAATGGATATTATTCTAATTATTTAAGTGATAGATTTGGGTTTAATAATCCTGATTACGAATGGGATTCATTAAGCGTTGATTATGCAATTATAGGAGATTCTTTTTTAGATGGGACATGCGTAAATAGGCCTCACGATATTTCTTCTGTTTTGAGAAAAATAACAAATAAATCTATTTTAAATTTAAGTTATAGTGGAAATGGACCTTTGAAATATTATGCAACCTTAAAAGAATATATAGATGATAGATTTAGAAATATTTTACTTTTCTTTTTTGAAGGTAATGACTTTGATGATTTGGAAAAAGAAATCAATCAGGAAATACTATCAAAATACTTTTTAGATGAGAATTTTATACAAAATTTAAAAGAAGAACAAAGCAGTATAGATGAATACGGAGTTAGATTAGTTGAGCAAGTATATAATGAGCGTAAGAAAAATCTATATAAAAAAAAAGAAACCAAATTAAACATAGAGAACAAAAACAAGTTTAATTTTTTAGAATTTATAAAATTATACAAAGTAAGAGCTAAATATAACTTATTTGTATTTGATAATTCTAGAAAAAATTTTGAAAAAATATTAGAAAAATTTCAGAAATTATCACACGAATATAATGCAAAAATTTATGTTGTTTATTTACCAAGCTACAACAGGTATTTAGAGAATAAAAATTTCAAATCTTTAAAAAAAGTTAAGCAATATTCAGAAAAATTTAATTTTACCTTTATAAATATGGATAAATTAGTTTTTTCTAAAGTGTCTGATCCTCTTAAATTATTTCCATTTGGAATGCCTGGTGGTCATTATAATGAAATGGGTTATCAAAAGATTGCGGAGGCAATTAATAATTTTCTAAATATAAATAATTAATTTTTTGTGATTTATTAATAAATTATAATTTCTTTTGTAATTTTTGCACTCTAATGAAGCTAAAACCAGTCTTTATTTACCTGATTACATTAATAAAGAATGGATATTAAGCGTATTTGATAATCAAAATGTATGTAAATATAATATTTTTAATAAATATTTTGAAAATGATAATAATTTAGAATTTAATAATGAAACTGAAAAAAATTTAATAAAATTTTTAAAGATGTATAACCTTAAGGTAGATAATTTTTAATAGAAACTAATTTTTGAGAATTTATATTTTTAATTTTTTACCAAGCAGTTAGCTTCAAGCACTTATCTGCATCTTCAAGACGAACATAGCAACCCAAAAAAGACATTATTTTAAACGCAAAAAAACCAACTACTAAAACAATTACTACTAATGCAACGGGATGAATTTTTTTCATAAATCTAACTTGTCTCTCTTCTTAATTGCTCAATTTTAATTTTTTTTTGTAAACTTCGGTTTTTATCGTAAAGAAGATTGAATTTAATTTTGTTATTAATTTTAATTGTAATCGACTTAGCGTTTCTTACTTCAAGATTATCAGCAACTGCACTTATAGGTCTTTTAACTGGATTTAAATTTAAAATAGTAATTTTTGATTTATCTTTAACAATTTTTCCTTTCCATCTTCTTGGTCTAAATGGGCTAATTGGAGAAATAGATAGTTTTTTTGAATTTAAACTTAATATTGGACCATGAACGGATAAATTATAAGCTGTGCTTCCTGCAGGTGTAGAAACTAATACACCATCGGAAACTAAGTTTTTAATTAATTGTCTAGAACCTTGTTTAATTGATAATGAAGCAGCTTGCCTGCTTTGTCTTAAAACAGAAACTTCATTAATTGCGAGTGATTTTTTTGATTTATTATTTTTGTTTTTAACTGTCATTTCTAAAGGTGAAATAGAAATCATATTAGCTTTAGATAAATTTTTAATTATATTTTTAGAAGAGAATATATTCATCAGAAAACCATAATTTCCAGAATTAATTCCATAAAATTTCTTTTTAGAATTCTTATTTTTTTTAAGTGTTTGAAGCATAAAACCGTCACCTCCTATAACAATTATAAGATTTGATTTTTTAAATTGATTAGCTTCAATCTTTTTTGTAAGTATATTTTTAATTCTAAGAGATTTTTTATTTTTATCTGAAATGATTTGGGGTTTATTCATTTAATGGTGCCCTCGGCCAGACTCGAACTGGCACTCCGCAAGCGGCAAGGATTTTAAGTCCTTTGTGTCTACCAATTTCACCACGAGGGCATTAATGAATTTCATGAGTGTTTATGCCAATATTTATAATTGAACAAGAGGAATAAGTAAAATTTTTTTATTTTATCTCTCTGGCTTCTAGTTGGCTTCTAGTTATCCTATAAAATCTTATAATTTCCTAGTTATAAAACTTTACAAATATAAGGTAAAGTTAAACCAAGTTTACCAGGGTTATTTTTTAAATAATTATTATATTCTTTTGTTAATACTTTAAGTTTTAAAACAAAGCCATCATCAGAAAGCTTAAAAGCTTCATCAAGTAATTTATCAAATTTTTTAATATCCTGATCATTCACATTGTAATTTGTATACAATAAAAACATTTCACCATTTTCAAGTTCTGATATTTTATATTTCATTATCAAATTTCCACCATGTTGATATGAAGTGTATTCTTTTTGACCTTTTTCATTTTTACTAAACTCAACTGTAGAGGTTGGGCCACTATATAATTTTTTGGATTTATTATAGTAAATACTTAATAGTAACTCTTCATTTTTAAGAGATACAAATTTTTTATAGCCTAATTGATCTTTTTCAAATCCGCTTTTTTTTATTGATGTAATGCTACTTTCAGGGAATCCTGCATTTAATAACATATTGGTATCTAAATCGCAGTCAAAATTAAAATCTACCTCTTTAACTCCAAAACCTAATTTGTCTGCATAGACTATACTACTGCAATTCAGTATTAAAAAAATTATCAAAAAAAGTTTTTTCATTTAATTATGGTTTTCTGCAAATTGTAGAAAAAGATTTTAAAGAACTAAACCTTACAGTACAAAGATATAAAGTATCGCCTTTTGTTAAAGTATATAATATCCCTTGTTCTCCATAAATATTAACAATTTCATCTTTTTTTATTTTATATCCATCCTCCAATAATTTGTTAACTGTAATTTCTTCAGCTAGCGCATTCGAAATCATTAAATAAAAAAGTAATAAAAATGATAAAATTTTCATATTATAAAATTATATTATCTTATGTTCATGGCTTCTAGTCTACTTCTAGTTTAAGAGAATTTACTTTCCTTATTTTTCAATAAAAATAATTTAGCTTACTGTGAGAATGTAGGATTATATAGGATTTGAGACTGTCTGAGAC
>CACEOF010000020.1 GCA_902561095.1 uncultured Pelagibacteraceae bacterium
TAGAAGGAAAAATACAAAAAGCATACAAAGCATCTTACCCACCAGGAGAAGCCAAAGAAGATTGGCAAATTATAAATGAATTAGCTGAAGTTATGAATAACCGAAAATTATTTAACGATAAAGAGGAATTGGAAAGTAGCATGTTTAATTACCTCAAACTTCAAAAAGAAAAAACAACCGTTAAAAATAAAGATGAAACAAATTCAGAATTTATAAATGAAAAATTAAATATTCAGTTAAAACCTTATTATTTTTCAAATGTTATTGCTAGATCTTCAAAAACTATGATTGAATGTAACAATTCTAAATTAAATACCAAGTCAACTGGAACAGAGGGGTAGATGGAATATTTAATCATATTCTTTGATCAAGTTTATAGAATTCTTTTTTTATTAGTTCCTGTTTTGGTGTCCGTTGCTATGGTTGTTTGGCTTGATAGGAGAGTGTGGGCATTCGTTCAAAAGAGACAAGGACCAAATGTAGTTGGTCCATTCGGTCTTTTACAAACTATTGCTGATGCATTGAAGTATATTTTTAAAGAAATTATAATCCCATCAAGTTCAAATAAAGTAATTTTTATTCTTGCGCCAATTGTAACAATGACTCTAGCTTTAATTGCTTGGGCAGTAATTCCATTTAGCGCAACTCAAGTGTTAGCGGATATAAATGTTGGAATTCTTTATTTATTTGCTGTTTCATCACTTGGAGTTTATGGGATAATAATGGGTGGATGGGCTTCAAATTCTAAATACCCATTCTTAGGCGCAATTAGATCTGCAGCTCAAATGGTATCTTATGAAGTATCAATTGGTGTAATTATTATTAATGTTCTGTTGTGTGTAGGATCACTTAATTTAAATGATATTGTTATAGCTCAACAAAACTTATGGTTTGTTATTCCGTTATTCCCAATGTTTGTTATTTTTTTTATTTCTGCATTGGCTGAAACTAATAGACCACCATTTGATCTACCAGAAGCTGAAGCTGAATTAGTCGCTGGATATCAAACAGAATATTCTGGGATGATGTATGCAATGTTCTGGCTTGGTGAATATGCAAATATTCTTTTAATGTGTGCAATGGGTGCGATTTTATTTTTGGGTGGATGGCTATCTCCACTTGAAATTTATCCTTTTACTTTAGTGCCAGGACCTGTGTGGTTAGTGTTAAAGATATTACTATTATTTTTGATGTTTGCTTTAGTTAAAGCAATTGTTCCAAGATACAGATATGACCAACTAATGAAATTAGGTTGGAAAGTATTCCTTCCTTTATCTTTAATATGGGTTGTGTTAACAGCTAGTTATTTATTTTATTTTAATCTTCTCCCAGTGAACTAATTATGAAAATATCAAGATTTTTTAAAACTATATTTATGGCTGATTTTGCTAACGGTTTGTATATGGCCATTAAAGAAGTATTTAAATCAAAAAAAACAATCAATTATCCTTTTGAAAAAGGCAAAATAAGTCCACGTTTTAGAGGAGAGCATGCATTAAGAAGATATCCAAATGGTGAGGAGAGATGTATAGCATGTAAATTATGTGAGGCTGTATGTCCAGCTCAGGCAATAACTATTGAGTCTACTCAAAGAGAAGATGGAAGTAGAAAAACGACCCGTTATGACATTGATATGATGAAATGTATTTATTGTGGATTATGCGAAGAGTCATGTCCTGTAGATGCTATAGTTCAGGGTCCAAACTTTGAATTCTCAACCGAAACAAGAGAAGAACTTTATTACACTAAGGATAAACTTTTAGATAACGGTGATAGGTGGGAAAATATTTTAGAGGCTAATATTAAAGCTGACAGTTCTCACAGATAAAAATGATTGCACACTCCATTTTCTTTTATACTTTTTCAATTATAGCTATTGTCTCTGCAATAATGGTTACAGCCTCCAAGAATACAGTTCACTCTGTTTTTTTTTTAATCTTAGATTTTATAAGTATTTCATGTCTTTTTATTATGATTGGGGCAGAGTTTTTAGGTATGATTATGCTAATTGTTTATGTAGGAGCTGTAGCGGTTTTATTTTTGTTTGTAGTGATGATGTTAAATGTTGCTCAGCAAAAAAATCAATGGTTTTCATCCGAAGAAAGTTCAAAACATATTCCGGTAGGTTTAATAATAAGCACTCTTATATTTGTTGAGCTAATAATAGTTGTTGGAGGATGGAAATATAAACCAGATTTATTTGATATAAATAATTCAATTGAAATTAATAAAGTGAGTAATACTCATTCTTTAGGTCAAGTATTATATACCGACTATATCCATATCTTTCAAATAAGTGGTATGATTTTATTAGTTGCTATGATTGGAGCAATCGTTCTTACTTTTCGAAAAAGAGTAGGTGTAAAAACACAAAGCTATATTAAGCAAATATCGAGAGAGAGAACAGATGGTGTAAGCGTATTGAACGTAGAGTCTAATAAAGGAGTTAAGATAGATGACTGAAATAGGTTTAGGGCATTACTTAACATTAGGAGCAATTATATTTTCAATTGGAATTATTGGTATATTTTTAAACAGAAAAAATATTATCGTTATATTGATGAGTATCGAATTAATATTATTAGCTGTTAACATTAATTTAGTTTCATTTTCAATTTTTCTAGGAGATTTAACCGGTCAGGTATTTACATTATTTATTTTAACGGTAGCTGCGGCAGAGGCTGCTATAGGACTTGCAATTATTGTAGTTTATTATCGAAATTCAGGAACTATTAGAGTTGAGCACATAGATAAGTTGAAAGGATAAGAATGGAACTTTCAATTATTTTCCTTCCATTAATCGCAGCAATAATATCAGGCTTCTTTGGAAAATATATTGGAGATAGAAATTCTGAAATAGTCACAAGTGTTTTAGTTTCAATTTCAGCCTTACTATCTATTTTTGTTTTATATCAAGTAATTGTAAATCAGTATGAAGAAAACATAGTAATTGCAACTTGGATCAACTCAGGGTCATTGGATGTAAATTGGTCTATGTTAATTGATCCCTTGTCAGCTGTTATGTTGGTTGTGGTTACTTCAGTATCTGCTTTGGTTCATATTTATTCAATTGGATATATGTCTCACGATCCTCATAAACCAAGATTTATGGCGTATTTATCTCTGTTTACTTTTGCAATGTTAACGCTTGTAACCTCGGATAACTTTGTTCAATTATTTTTTGGTTGGGAAGGAGTAGGTTTATGCTCATATTTCCTAATAGGTTTTTGGTTTAAAAAAGAAAGTGCTAATGCTGCTGCAATAAAAGCTTTTGTTGTAAACAGAGTTGGAGATTTTGGATTTGCTTTAGGAATATTTTTAGTATTTTATTTATTTGGTACAGTAAATTACTCTGAAGTTTTTCAACAAATACCAACAGTTCTTGATAAAAATTTATTGTTTTTAGGGTTTGAAATTAAATCGATAGATTTGATTTGCTTACTTTTATTTATTGGAGCAATGGGTAAGTCAGCCCAAATTTTATTGCATACCTGGTTGCCAGATGCAATGGAAGGTCCAACTCCTGTTTCTGCACTAATACATGCAGCTACTATGGTAACAGCAGGAGTTTTTTTAGTAGTAAGATGCTCTCCTATTTATGAATACTCTCCCTTAATACTTAATTTAGTAACTATTGTTGGCATGACAACAGCCTTCTTTGCAGCAACTGTAGCTTTAGTGCAAACTGATATAAAAAAAATTATTGCATATTCTACCTGTAGCCAATTAGGATACATGTTTTTTGCAGCTGGGGTTGGCGCTTATAATGTTGCGATGTTCCATTTGTTTACTCATGCTTTCTTTAAAGCATTGTTATTCTTAGGCTCTGGCTCTGTTATCCATGCTTTCAAAGATGAGCAAGATATAAATAAAATGGGAGGAGTTTGGAAAAAATTACCTTACACTTATGCACTAATGATCATTGGAACACTAGCATTAACTGGTTTTCCTTTTTTATCAGGTTTTTACTCAAAAGACGCAATTATAGAATTTGCCTATCTTAAGGGAAATACCACAGGGTATTATGCTGCTGGTATAGGAATACTAACAGCACTTTTAACATCGATATATTCTTGGAGATTAATATTTAAGACTTTCCATGGAGAGTATAACAACAAAGAAATAAAAATAGAGGAAACTCACGAATCTCCAATGGTAATGCTTATTCCGTTATTTATTCTTTCTATAGGTGCAATTTTTGCTGGGGTTTTATTTAAAGGACTTTTTATTGGTAGTGAGGGTGAAAATAATTTTTGGGCAGAGTCTATAAAGTTTTTAGAACCTTTAAGCACTAATCATCCACCTACATGGTTTTTACTTTTAACGCCTTGCTTAGTAACAATATCAATTCCTGTTGCCTATTATCTATTTATTAAAAATAAAGAAATTCCAAATGGAATAGTGTCATTGAATAAACCTTTATATAAGTTTTTAGTTAACAAATGGTATTTCGATGAATTGTATGAAGTTTTGTTCATTAAATCTTCAAAGCGTTTAGGTTTATTCTTGTGGAAATTTTTTGATGGTACAGTAATTGATGGGTTTGGACCAGATGGAATTTCATCTTTTATAAAAAAATGCTCGATTAAAGCAAACAAATTTCAAAGTGGATTTATTTATCAGTATGCATTTGTAATGCTCGTAGGTTTTTCTGCCTTTTTAACTTTTTTAATTGTAAGATAATGAACTTTCCTATTTTATCATCTTTAATTTTACTACCGATAGTTGGAGCATTATTTTTATTTTTTACAAAAGATAAAAATGGAAATAATTTAACAGCAAAATATGTCGCTTTATTTACCACAATTGTAAATTTTTTAATTTCAATTTATTTGTGGATATCTTTCGACCAAACAACTTCTTCTTTTCAATTTGTTGAAGAAAGAATTTGGATAAAAGATTTTATTAATTACAAAGTTGGAGTAGACGGAATTTCAATTTTATTTATTTTGTTAACGACTTTCATAACACCTCTATGTATTGTTTCTGTAAATAACTCTGTCAAAAATAAATTAAGAGATTTCTTAATTGCAATATTAATTATGGAAAGTTTCATGATTGGAGTTTTCTGCGCTCTTGATTTAGTTGTTTTTTATTTATTCTTTGAAGCTGGATTAATTCCAATGTTTTTAATAATAGGTATTTGGGGAGGTCCAAAAAGAGTTTATTCAGCATTTAAATTTTTTCTATACACTTTGTTAGGATCCGTTTTAATGTTAGTTGCTATAATATCTATTTACTGGATATCAGGTACTACAGATGTAATTGCACTTTACGAATTAGGTATTGATGCAAAATACCAAAATCTATTATGGCTTGCATTCTTTAGTTCTTTTGCCGTGAAAACGCCTATGTGGCCAGTTCATACATGGCTACCAGATGCACATGTTGAGGCACCTACTGCAGGATCTGTTCTTTTAGCTGCAATATTACTTAAGATGGCTGGTTATGGTTTTATTAGATTTTCTCTTGGACTTTTTCCTGTGGCATCAGAAATTTTTACACCATTGGTTTATACTTTAAGTGTAATAGCAATTATTTTCACGTCTTTCATAGCTTTAATGCAAGAGGATATGAAGAAACTAATTGCTTATTCATCAGTTGCACACATGGGTTTCGTTACCCTTGGAATTTTTACACTTCAACAGCAAGGTATAGAGGGAAGTATTATTCAAATGTTAAGTCACGGACTGGTTTCTGCAGCATTATTCTTATGTGTTGGTGTTGTATATGATCGGATGCACTCAAGACTAATTAAATCATATGGTGGTATAGTTACAATCGTACCTAAGTACTCCATTTTATTTATGTTATTTACATTAGCTGCACTAGGTTTACCCGGTACCTTTGGTTTTGTGGGTGAATTTTTAATATTAATGGGCGCTTTTAAAGATAATTTTTTGGTAGCAGTAATTGCAAGTTTTGGAGTAATTTTAGGAGCTGCTTACATGCTGTGGCTTTATAAAAGAGTTGTTTTTGGAAAATTAGTTAACGAAGACTTAAAACAAATGGTGGATCTGAATAGATCTGAGTATTTAATATTAACATGCTTAGCGGTCCCAACACTATTTTTTGGATTTTATCCTGAGCCACTATTTAACACTATAGAAGTCTCAGTATCAGATTTAATCAATATGCATAACTTAAATATAGCAAGCAAGTAGTATGAATAATCTTAATTTAGTTCTACCTGAAATATTTATTTCTTTATCAGTAATGTTTTTACTGATTTTAGGAGTTTTCAAAAAAAATAGTTCACAATTAACTTTTAATCTATCTTTAGTTACTATTTTGGTTGCAATAATTTTTACCGTTAACGAAACCTTTTCAATAAACAGAATTACATTATTTAATGATAGTGTTGTTATTGACCGTATGGCCTCACTTATGAAAATCATTACTCTTATTGGAGGTTTTTTAGTTTTAGGTATCTCATCTAGTTATTTAAAATCATTTAAAATTTTTAAGATTGAATATCCTATTTTGATATTGAGTTCTGTATTAGGAATGATGATAATGATCAGTTCTAACGATCTTATGGTTTTTTACATGGGATTAGAATTACAATCTCTAGCACTCTACGTTTTAGCAACTTTTAATAGAGACCAATTAAAATCATCTGAAGCTGGGTTAAAGTATTTTGTTCTAAGTGCGCTGTCATCTGGTTTACTATTATACGGTTGTTCATTAATCTATGGTTTTTCTGGATCAACAAATTTTGATGTTATAGCAAATAATCTTACATCAAATGAATATGCTTTAACTTTTGGTATTGTTTTTATATTAGTTGGTTTAGCATTTAAAATTTCTGCAGTCCCATTTCATATGTGGGCACCAGATGTTTACGAGGGTTCCCCAACAACAGTAACACTCTTCTTTACAATGGTACCCAAAATTGCAGCTCTAACAGTCTTCGTAAGATTTTTATATGTTCCATTTTTAAATCTCATTGATCAATGGCAGATGATTATTGTCTTTTTATCTATAGCTTCTATGATTTTTGGAGCAATCGCAGCAATTGGTCAAACTAATATTAAAAGACTTGTAGCTTATAGCTCAATTGGACACGTCGGATATACTTTAGCAGGTTTAGCTACTGGATCTAATGATGGAATACAAAGTTCAATAATATATATTTCTATTTATGTGGTAATGAATTTAGCCCTATTTTCATGTTTATTGATGTTAAAAAGAAATGAGCAGTATTATGAGGATATAGATGATCTTTCAGGCCTTTCAAAAAATCATCCATTGTTGTCTTTATCTTTGTTAATAATATTATTCTCACTTGCCGGGATACCACCCTTAGCCGGTTTCTTTGCAAAATTCTACGTCTTTAAAGCTGTAATAGAACAATCAATGTACTTCTTAGCAATAGTTGGATTACTATCAACTGTAATTGCAGCATTTTATTATTTAAGAATTATTAAAATAATTTATTTTGATAAAGAAAAAGAAAAATATGACTCAGATCATGGAATATGGTTAAAATTTTCACTTACTTTTTCAACAATATTAATTCTTTTGTACTTCATTTTTCCTAG
>CACEOF010000021.1 GCA_902561095.1 uncultured Pelagibacteraceae bacterium
AAAAAAGATAACGGTATTGATCTTAAAACTGACAAACTTGCTTTGCAGAGATTAAAAGAGGCTGCGGAAAAAGCAAAAATTGAATTATCATCTGCAGAACAAACAGATATCAATTTACCATTTATTACTGCTGATAAAACAGGTCCTAAACATATTAATTTAAAAATGACTAGAGCAAAACTTGAAGCTTTAGTAGAAGATTTAATTGCTAGAACAATTCCACCATGTAAAACTGCTTTAAAAGATGCGGGTATTACTGCTAGTGAAATTCATGAAGTAGTAATGGTTGGTGGTATGACTAGAATGCCTAAGGTACTAGAGGAAGTTAAAAACTTTTTTGGCAAAGATCCAAATAAAAGTGTTAATCCAGATGAAGTAGTAGCAATGGGAGCTGCAATTCAAGCTGGTGTATTACAAGGTGATGTTAAGGATGTGCTATTATTAGACGTAACTCCTTTGTCACTAGGAATTGAGACTCTTGGTGGAGTTTCAACAAAACTAATTGACAAAAATACAACAATACCTACTAAAAAAAGTCAGGTTTTTTCAACTGCTGAAGATAATCAACCTGCTGTGTCTATTAGAGTTTTGCAAGGTGAAAGAGAAATGGCTACAGACAATAAAGCTTTAGGTAATTTTGAGCTTGTAGGTATAGCACCTGCTCCTAGAGGTGTTCCTCAAATTGAAGTAACTTTTGATATTGATGCAAATGGTATAGTAAACGTTTCAGCAAAAGACAAAGGAACGGGTAAAGAGCAAAAAATCCAAATTCAAGCTTCTGGTGGTTTGAGTGATGAAGAGATTGAAAAAATGGTTAAAGATGCAGAGGCTAACAAAGAAGCTGATAAGAAAAAAAGAGAGTCTGTTGATGTAAGAAATCAAGCAGATACTTTAATTCACTCTACTGAGAAGAACTTAAAAGAACATGGAACCAAAGTCTCTGATGCTGAGAAAAAAGCAATTGAAGATGCATTAACAGCTGTTAAAGAAGCTTTAAAGGGTGAAGATACAGAAGATATCAAAAAAAAAACAGAAGCTCTTGTTCAAGCATCTATGAAACTTGGAGAGGCAATCTATAAATCACAACAAAGTACTAAACCAGAGTCTGGAAAAGATGATGGTGGAGATAATGCGGGTAAAAAAGACGAAAATGTTGTTGATGCTGATTTCGAGGAAGTAAAAGACGAGAATAAAGAAAAAAGCGCGTAAACTGACATTTGAAATGTCTGGGGTAATTAAATGGCTAAAAGAGACTATTATGATGTCCTAGGCGTTAGTAAAAACGCAAGTCCTGAAGATTTAAAATCAGCCTATAGAAAATTAGCAGTCAAATATCATCCAGATAAAAATCCTGGAGATACTAAGGCTGAAGATAAATTTAAAGAAGCTAGTGAAGCTTATGGAATTCTTTCCGACAAAGAAAAAAAACAAAACTATGATAACTTTGGTCATGCTGCATTTGAAAATGGTGGTGGAAGATCTGGTGGTGGTTTTGGAGGATTTAGTGGAGCAGACTTTTCAGATATTTTTGAAGATTTCTTTGGAGACTTTGGGGGTAGTGGAAGATCGAGAAGTAGGAGAACTAATAATAGAGGATCTGATTTAAGATATGACCTGTCAATTTCTCTTGAAGAAGCTTACCATGGAAAAAAACAAGACATAAAATTTTCTACCACTGAAAAATGTGGAACTTGTAAAGGTAATGGTTCAAAACCAGGTTCTTCACCTGATACGTGCTCTTACTGTGGTGGTAATGGAAAAATAAGGTCTAACCAAGGATTTTTTACTGTTCAACAGACCTGTCCTCAATGTAATGGCAATGGGGAGGAAATTACTAACCCTTGTAGGGATTGTAATGGTCAGGGAAAATCTCAAACCACAAAAAAAATATCAGTAACTATTCCAAGAGGAGTTGATGATGGTACGAGAATTAGGTTAGCCGGCAAAGGAGAAGCTGGAAGCAGAGGAGGATCATCTGGTGATCTTTATTTATTTATTAATGTTCATTCACATGATTTATTTAAACGATCCGATGAGAACTTATTTTTTGAATTCCCTATATCCCTCGCTGATGCTGCTTTAGGAACAACAATTGAAATCCCAACAATAGATGGCGGTAAAGCTAAGATAAAAATACCAGATGGTACTCAAAATGGTAAACAACTGAGGTTAAAAGGAAAAGGAATGCCTTTTATGCGAAGAGGTGATTATGGGGATTTATATGTGCAAGTTAAAACTGAAGTACCAGTATACTTAAATAAAAAGCAAAAAGAATTACTTGAGCAATTTAGAGAAATTGAAAATGAAAAATCTAATCCCAGCATTAAAAAATTTTTTCAAAAAGCTAAAGATTTTTGGAAAAACTAACTTTTAATTAAATCCAATAACATCTATAGTAAAACTAAAAGAAATGGTGGTTGTCATTGAGCTCATGGTTTTCAGGTTTTAAAAAAGAAAAAATTAAACTAGAAGATAATAAATATGGTGAAGTTGAAATAACTTTTAGACACGGGGGCAAAGGTGAGCCGCTATTGTTGTTACATGGCAACCCAATGTCTCATGTAACATGGCATAAAATAGTAGATGAGCTAAAAAATCAATTTTATATTGTAGCATCGGACCTCAGAGGTTATGGCGAAAGTGTAGGCCCAGAGGATGAAGGATCAAATCATATAAATTATTCATTTAGAGCAATGGCGGATGATCAAATAAGACTTATGGCTAAACTAGGCTTTCAAGAATTCAAAGTTATTGGCCATAATAGAGGTGCTAGGACTGCTCATCGGATGTGTTTAGATTTCCCAACAAGAATAAAAAAAGTTGCAATATTTGATATTATGCCCAACAGACATATTTGGACTGTTCAGAAAAAAAATTGGGCCATGTCTAAATGGCATTGGTTATTAATGATGCAGCCATATGATTTACCTGAAAAATTATTGTCATCTGTTCCTGCTAAATATTATATAGAAAAAAAATTATCAAAAAGAGGAGCGAGTCTCGACTTTTGTAAAGAAACATTTGATGAATATGTAAAATGTTTCAATTATAAAACTATTAGAGCCTCATGTGAGGATTATAGAGCCTCCCCGAGTTGTGATTTAGATTTAGATAACAAGGATTTTGAAAAAAATAATAAAATTCAATGTCCAGCATTAATTCTTTGGGGTAATAAAAGTGACACTGGTAAAGTTTGGGGTGACGTCTTAAATGTTTGGCAACAATACTGTGAA
Source organism: uncultured Pelagibacteraceae bacterium (assembly GCA_902561095.1). Classification (GTDB taxonomy): domain Bacteria; phylum Pseudomonadota; class Alphaproteobacteria; order Pelagibacterales; family Pelagibacteraceae; genus Pelagibacter. The sequence goes on from CACEOF010000021.1 coordinate 3,234, forward strand.
ACAAAAGTTACAGGGAAGGGAATAGACTGCGGACACTACTTACAAGAGGAAGAGCCTGAAAATGTTTTAAATAGTCTTAAAAGTTTTTTATAATGTTTTCTTTTATAACAAAATTGTAATAAAATAATTAGGTGAGTAAACTAAATTTAGCAATAACTGGCTGCATGGGAAGAATGGGCCAACAACTGATTAAATCATCCAGAATAGATAAAAATATTAAACTAACAACACTTACAGAAAGTACGTTGGTTAAAAAAAAGATTGCAGGAATAAAAATAAGTTTGAATGAAGAAAAAGCTTTTGAAAATGTTGATTTAATAATCGATTTTACCATACCAAAATGTACTTTGGAAGTTCTGAAGATCGCATCAAAGCTTAAAAAAAGAGTAGTTATTGGAACAACAGGATTTACCCAAAAAGAAGAGAATTTAATCAAAAAATTTTCTAAGAATATTCCTATACTAAAAGCTGGAAATATGAGTTTAGGAGTAAATTTATTGATGTATTTGACAGAAATTACGTCCAAATCTTTAAACAATAATTATTTAAGTAAAATATTTGAAATCCACCATAAACATAAAAAAGATTACCCCTCTGGTACTGCTCTAATGCTTGGAAAAGGAATTGCAGATGGAAAAGGGAGGAATTTGTATAATTTGATCGGTAAAAAATTTTTAAATAAAAAAATTTTTCCTTATGGAAAAAAAATTAATTTTAATTCAATTCGAAAAGGGGAAATTATTGGTGAACACGAAGTAAAGTTTTCAAATGGTAAGGAAATAATTACCTTAAATCACGAAGCATTTGATAGGGCATTATACTCTGATGGTGCCTTGACAGCAGCTAAATGGTTAATTAAGAAAAAACCTGGTCTTTACTCAATGAGGGACTTGCTTAATTTTTCATAATGAATGAAAAAGAAAAAGCAAAAAAAATTATAAAAATTTTAAATAAAATTTATCCTACGGCTCCTGTGCCCCTAAAACACAAAAATACTTTTACACTTCTAGTATCTGTCTTATTATCTGCACAATGCACAGATATTAACGTAAATAATGTTACAAAAGATATCTATCCTAAGTATTATAAACCAGAACATTTTGCAAAATTGGGTCGTAGAAAAATTGAAAAATTAATTAAAAGAATTGGGATTTTTAGGATTAAAGCAAAAAGTATTTATCTTATGTCGAAACAAATTTTAGAAAAACACTCTGGAAAAGTGCCAAAAACATTCGAAGAACTAGAGAAATTACCTGGAGTTGGACATAAAACTGCTAGTGTAGTGATGTCCCAAGGGTTTGGTTACCCTGCATTTGCCGTTGATACACATATTCACAGACTTGCTCAACGATGGGGATTAACAAGTGGTAAAAATGTTGTTCAAACAGAAAATGATTTAAAAAGAATATTCCCAAAAAAAATTTGGTCCAAACTACATCTTCAAATAATATTTTATGGAAGAGAATATTGTAAAGCACGGGCGTGCTATGGTTTAACTTGTAAAATATGCACCACTTGTTATCCTAATAGAAAAAAATCTGTCATAACAAAAAAAGCTTAAATATGAAAATTTTGGGAATTGGTAATGCAATTGTTGATATACTTTGTAAAGTCGATGATAAATTTTTAGATAAACACTCACTTACTAAAAGCACTATGAAGCTTATTGACGAAATTGAATTTAAAAATTTAATTTCTGAAGTAAAAATTGAGGAAACTATTTCAGGAGGTTCTGTTGCAAATTCAATTGTTGGATTGTCTCAGTTAGGAAATGATGTTGGTTTTATTGGTAAAGTTAAAGATGATGACTTAGGTAAAAAATATGAAGAGGGTTTAAAAAAAGAAAAAGTAAGCTATTTGTATTCCAAAAAAGATGAGCCGTTACCGACTGGTAGTTGCTTGATATTAATTACACCAGACTCAGAAAGAACAATGTGTACTTTTTTGGGAACTGCTGGAAAAATTAATGATCAAGATGTTAATTTAGAAATTGTTCAAAAGTCAGAAATTACTTTTCTAGAAGGATATTTATGGGATGAGGGTGAGCCCAAAAAAGCATTTGATAAAGCCATTAATAATTCGAATAAAGTTGCAATGTCATTATCAGATCTTTTTTGTGTAGAAAGACATAAGTCTCAATTTTTAGAAATGGTTAAGAGTAGATTGGATATCACCTTTTGTAACGAACAAGAGATAAGTTCTTTGATTGATGCTAAAGATTTTAAAGAAGTAGTTTCATTCTGTAGGAGTATTGAAAAGTTAGTAGTAATTACCCGAGGTGAAAAAGGTAGTATAGTAATAAATCAAAATAATATTGTGGAGTGTGAGAGCAAAAAAAATTTAAATATAAAAGATTTAACTGGAGCTGGTGATCTTTTTGCTGCAGGATTCCTTAATGGATATATTAAAAATTTGTCTCTAAGAGAAAGTCTTGAGCTTGGCACTGATATGTCGTCAAAGATTATTCAAAAAATTGGAGCTAGACTAGATTAGCTTTCTTTCGTTTAAAACTTCCTTTACCTTTTTTAGGTTTCACAATTTTTGGCTTATATTTTTTTGAATATAAAGTTGATAAATGAGGATTTTTTTTATTTAATTTCTTCATTATTAAGTTAGTATTTATAAAATATTAACTATCAAATGTTTATAAAAATTTAAAATGACCAATAAAGGTGAAATATTAAAATTTTTTCCTCAACCAATATTTAAGTATAAAGTTGATAATTATAAAGATTTCAACCCAAAGTTATTAGATTATATATATAAATTAAACAAAGAGGATAAAGAAGGAGTAATTAGGTCTAATAGAGGTGGCTGGCATTCTCAACCATTTGAATTGAAAGATAAGAATTCTATACAAACTAAGTTCGCTTTAGAAACAACAAAATACGTATTTGATGCGATTAAAAATTATGGATGGAAATTGAATCCCGAAAAAACAATAGTCACTGAAATGTGGGCTATAATTAACAAACCTGATGATTATAATGTAATACATACTCACCCTAATTCTTACTTAAGTGCTGCATATTATGTTAAAGCTCCAAAAAATGGTGGAAAGTTCATAATAGAAAATCCTCTCACTGTAGCCAGACATAGTTATCCACCAGAAGAGAACAAATCAGAGTTCAATGTTAAAGTTGCAGGATTAGAAATTGAGGAAGGTGAACTTTTGCTTTTCCCAGCATATCTACCGCACAAAGTGGGAGAAAATAAATCAAAGGAAGATAGGATTGTTATAAGTTTTAATGTAACTATTAACAATTTTAAATAGCTAATCTTAGTTGATATTTATTTTGTAACCATTTTTTTGGCTTACTATAAACTTTTCGTTTTTGAAAAATTTTGAAATTTTATCTCTCAATCTATAAATATGAGTTTCAACAGTATGAGTTTCTAGTTTTAAATGATAACCCCACACTTTTAATTGAAGTTCATTAATACTCGCAGGTTTATTAATGTTGGATAAATAAACAATTATTTTTATCTCTTTTTCAGTTAATTTCAATTTTTTATCATCCTCAATAATTTCTCTACTATTTAGATTAATTATATATTTACCTAATTTTATTTCTGACTTGTCGTTGTATTGAAATTTAAGAAATTCA
>CACEOF010000022.1 GCA_902561095.1 uncultured Pelagibacteraceae bacterium
TCTAAAACATCCTATAAAATCTCATAACTTAAATTAAGCTTTCAATCAAGATTATAAAATAAGAATTAATTATTATGCTCAAACTAGAGCAAGACTAGAGCATAGAGAGATATTATGATAAGTTTAATCTATGGACAAGTTAATCCCATTTATTTATATGATGGGTGTTCTTGTTTTAGTTCTTCCAGCTTTTTTAAATTCAAATTCAAGATTAAAACAGTTTCTAACAAATATTTCTATTTGGGCAATTATCGTACTAATTATTTTAACAATAATTTATTTTTTAAATAATTAGTAATTATTTTTTACCCATATTTAAAATTAAGAGACCTACTGCACCAAAAACGTAAGGCGAAAATGTAGATAAAGGTCCTAAAAAATAGGTAAGATTTATTTGTGCAAAGTTACCAAGTAAAAAATCTGCAACTCCAATAATTATTAGTATGTATCCTAAAAATTGCATAATTTTCAAATGCTACATTTATCATTGCTTAATTCAATTGAAATCTATTCACCTTATAAGTGTAACAAATGTTTAATTATATTGAATTAGTATTACATTTCTGAAAATATAAACTGTCCATTATGAGATTTTTTATTTTATCTCTTCTTCAAATTTTCTTTTTTGTAAATCTAAGCGCTAATGAAATAAATCTAAATGATCCATTTTATAAACTAGGTTGGAAAAATTTAGAAAGCCCTAAAATTTCTAAAGTACAGATTCCTAATGCTAATGCTTCAGTAGAAATTATTGAAACTGAAATTTATCTAAACTCTAAGGAAGATATTAAAAACTATGAAGAATATTTATACGGACAAGAATATAATATTGATGACATTGATGAAAAATTAATTATTTCTGACAAAGAGCAATATTACAAAATAGAAGCTAAGTATTACGATGAAGGTTATATATCATCTGATAGATATAATAATTTTAAACCATCTGATTTACTTGAAGCAATGAACAAAAATAAATCAGATTCTATAGAAAAATTTTCATGGGCGTTAGAGCCAACTCTCTCTGAAAACAAAATTTCAACTTATGGATATAAAGTAGATTGGAAGGATGGAGACATCACATATTGGTACTATGGAACGATTTTAGGTAGAAATGGTTACGTTGAATTAAAAATGACACTATATGGTGATACATCAGATGGTGAAGATTTTTTTAATTTCTATAATAGTATAATTAAAGAAATTTCCTCCACTGTAGAATTCGATGAACAATACAAATATTCAGACTTTAGTGAAGGTGACTATCTTTCATCTTACACTCTTACGAATATAATTGACGGAAGCTGGGGTGAAGGTGCGGCTGCTGATCTTACAAATATTGTTGCTAATTGCTTGATAACTACTGGAGCTTTAAAAAAAGGAAATATAGCTGAGGCTGACCATTCTAGGTTTGCTGGTAAAGTAATTAATTTTTACATTTCAGATGTTAGAAATGAGATAATGGATTTATCGCTAGAAGATGAAGTCAATGTCATATCGGGCATGTATGGTATTCAAGATAAACAAAATTTTCAAAAGATAAATATATCTCCAAGCAATCCACGTACTTATGACGTAAATTATACAAATATAATAGAAGTAGTTGGTGACAAAGTTACAGATAAATCTAAGTACGAATACAAAAATAAATTAGTTATCAAAGATGGTGTACCCAAACTTCTTTTTGCTAAAATCGATCAAACAGGATTGTCATTTAATAAATGGAACTTGACCCTAGGTTGTCAGGATAAAGAATATACAGAAGAAGAAATGACTACAGCTAAATTTGATAATTCTAATCCATTAGCTGGTAAGCCTGAATGGTTTGATCAGTTAGTTAATAAAGTTATTACTGAAGGTGATAAAAACACTAAACAACGTGGTAATAATAAGGAAATTTTACCGTTTAACTATTCATTATTATTAGAACAAAATGGTAAAGATTATATGATTGTAAATAGATATCCGGGTATTCAATCTGGTAAATTATTAAAATTCATATATGTTTACAATTCTAAAAGTGAATATGCTCAGTTTTTCAAACAAGTTTATAAAAATGGGCCAAATTCAAATTTAATAACATCCATACAGCCAAACAAATTTAATATTGATGGTGAATTAGAAGATTATATTTCTCCTGATTACATTATAAATGATTTTAATTTCAGTTATTCTACTAGAATGGGAGATTATATTTTAAATTTTGAGACGGCAACTGGAGGAGAAAGAATTTTGTCTTATATTTCAAACAAAGAAAGCTTTTCTTTAGGAAGTTATCTTGAAAATGAAGCATGGCATGCATCGACATTTAAAATACTAGCTAGTATTAGTGATTTTAAAAACCTGGCTAAAAATAATCCAGATACGTTATGTAATATATTGTGGGAGCCATTAATTAAAAATTTAAGCATTAAAGAACTAAATAATGGAAACTTAGAAGATGAACTAAATAAAAATGGAATTAATAATAATAGCTTAGAGTGTAAATAAACATTATGAGCACTTTGTTAATTACTATAATTCCCTCACTTTTAATATTTTGTTATTTTTATTTTTCAGATAAATTTAAGGAGCCAAAGCTTACTGTAGCAATAGTATTTGTGTTAGGAATTTTGATTTGTTTTCCTGCAGGTGTAGTAAATAGTTTTATAATTGATAATTTTCAGAAAGATACAGATTTTTCAGAACGATTATACTCAAGTTTTCTAACTGCAGCTTGGGTTGAGGAATTATTAAAATTTTTAGTCCTATATTTTATTGTACTTAGACGAAGTGAATTTAATGAACCAATGGATGGAATAGTTTATGGAGTTACAGTTTCACTAGGATTTGCAACATATGAGAATTATAGTTATGTATTTTATTGGGCTAAAGAGTGGGGAATAGATCCAAGTCAAATGGCTATCTGGAGATCATATTCAGCTATACCTCTCCATGGACTATGTGGAGTCGTTATGGGTTTTTATTTTGGTTTATATTCTTTTACGGCAAAATATAAGTATTTAATTTTAAGTTTATTAATTCCATATTTAGCTCACGGTTTTTATAATTTTTTGAGCTATCCAGGACATTTTATTATATTAGGAATGTTAGCTATTTTTACAATTGCCCTTCATTCACATTTTAAAAAGTTACAATCTGAAAAAACAAAAGAAGCAGAGGTAAAAAAGGTTTAATTAAATGAGATTTTTAAGATTTGCACTTTTTCAGGCGTACATTTCTAGTATTCAAAAAAATAAAAAAAAAGCTTTATTAATTATCAATATAGGAATTTTCTTATCAATTTTTGCATTTAGTTCTGCAACAATATCCTTTTTTATAGAAAAAAAAATTTCTGAAATTCAAAGCGATCTAACTTTTTCACAAATTAGTTTAAGAGAAACCAATAATTCAATCTCTCAAATGGAGAATGAATTAAACTCTCTACAAAAAAGAACTAATCAAGAGAAAATTATAACTGATGAAAAAAGATTTTTAGATGAATTTAAAATTCATAACAAATTACTTTCATCTAAAGATTATTATGGTCCATTTATTTATCACAACTTGAAAGATGCAAAAAAGGAAATAGAGGACATTCAAAAATTATATGGTATTAATGTGTTTGATAAAAACGATCCATTTTATGTAGACTATCTAATACCATTGCTAAAAGATAGTTGGGAAAAAGATGAATTTGATGATTTTATAGAGGCAATAGAAGAATTAGATTTTTATACAAGGCAATTATTAAGAATTAATATTGATAATTATTTTTATCAAAAACCATTAACAATTAATGAAATTGTTGATGATATAAATAATGAAGATCTTTCTTCACTTAATTTAACCTCTAATATTTTTAATGATTATGAAAGTACTATAGGCTCTTATCAAGCAATGCTTAAATATTATCAGGCTATGCTGAATGTTAACAAAGGTTTTAAAGGTCAAGGTGAAGAAGATGTTGCTCTATATGAAAAAAATATACTTTATTATTCAAACTTAGAAAGAAACATAATTTTAATAACTTTTATTTTCCAATTTTCTATTTTTGTCATTATTCAAATATTTGAAATAAACTCTGTTAATTTTAATTTAAAAAAAAATAAATGAGAAGAAAGTTAATAAATACAAATTCTATAATTTTTATCGTTTTCATAGCAATTTTTACCTTAGTTAGTTACGTTTCTGACCAAGGTGTAATACGACAAGAGGATAACTTAAGAAAATCCGACATAAAAGTAGATAATCTTACTACAAAAATTTATACAGTTGACACTATGAGTAATCAATTTTTGGCATTAAATGATTTTTCTTTAGAAACTGTAATTGAATTAAATAGAAAACAACTTTTTTGGATAAAGAGCTTAATTCTACTAGAAAAAGATTCAGATTATAGTGATACTAAAATGATCAATAATATAATTGATTATGAATATACAATGAAGAAAATTAAAAAAGGATTTTTAAGTCATTATTTAGATATCCTAGTTAATACTATGGAAATAGTTGACAGGTTTGAATTAGTCCATCGATGGAATGATCAATATTTCAAAGATTATTTTGATGATCAAGGATATTACAAAGAAGAAAAATTAAATTGGGATTTTGAAAATATCTTTAAGGATAATTTGGATTATTTTAATTTAAAGAATTATAATTATTATTACGTTCCTGATGTTGATAAATTTGTTGATGAAGCAACAATTGATAATTATTTAGATATCTACATTTTTTCACATTTTTTACTCAAAAATATGGAAAGTTTTTACGAAATAATCAATGAGGATAATATAAGATTTAGTAAATTAAGTTTGGAATATAGTAATTTATTAGATGAAGAACTGGTTGTTAATAAAAGCATAAGTTCATTAAAAAACTTTTTGGTTTTGGCTAGCATAATATCACAAATATTATCACTTTTCTTTTTGTTGCTATTTTTTAGGAATATATTGATTGTGTCAGTTTGATTAATTATATTATTTTTTAATGACTTTTGGTGATTCTGTTTCAACTTGCTTAAGAAAATACTTTGTCGTTGATGGAAGAGCTAGCTTGTCTGAGTTTTGGTGGTTTCAATTAATTTGGGTTGTAGCATATTTATCAATTATCGTATTTTCTGGTAATGATCCTATTGTATTTTTCTGTATTGGAATAATAATTTTAATCGCAATCCCTTTATTTACTGTGGGTATTAGAAGACTACATGATACTAACAAATCTGGTCTTTATATTTTATGGAATTGTGTTCCGTTCATTGGTGGATTAATTTTTATAGCTTTCATGATAGGTACTGGGACAAAAGGTAAGAATAAATACGGACCAGATCCATTAAAAAAAATCAAAAGAAAAAAAAATAGAAATTTTTAATTTTGAATGTCCAAAAGCTTCAAAAAAAAAGATTTTATTAAATATTGGCGAAGAAAATACACTTATTTTATAATAGTTAATATTTTATTTTGGTATTTGGTTACCCCATTTAATCCTTGGGAAAAAAATAATTTTACTATTCATATATTGCCCCTAGATATAATCTTTGGAACTAATTTAGGTGGTTTTTTTGATTTACATATTTTTGAATTAATTATTTACAATTTTATTGCTGCGATAGGAATATACGCTGTATCAGTAACAGTTTTTATTTTTGTTACAGGTGCAGATTTTTGGGATAAGGGTGATTTCCAGGATGCAGCATTTAGGTGGTTAGCTGGTTTAAAAAACACAGAAGAAAAGATTAATTGGAAAATTACTAAAAATTTCATTGAAAGAGAAAAAAAAGAGCAGTCAGCTAGAAACTTTAATCAGTGGATGTTTAATTTATCTTTGGTTTTTATTCCAATATTTACAAAGACGATAGTTAATTTAACAAGGTTTATTATATAGGATATTATAGGACAACTAGAGCAAGACTAGAGCATGGAGAGATAA
>CACEOF010000023.1 GCA_902561095.1 uncultured Pelagibacteraceae bacterium
CTCTAAAAAAATGAATATGAAAAGTAAAAATAGTAAAATGATATTAAGAACTAATAAGTACAGTAAATTCTGATCATTTAGTTCAATAAAGCCTTTATCGATAAAAGTTAAAAAGGTTAAAAATCCTATCGATAATGTGATAATAAATAATATTATTAGATATATGTTTTTTTTAATAAATTCTGACATTTGAGTAAAAAATCACTACTATAAATGAATAACTATTTTATAATACTAGCATCGGGACAAAGCAAAAGATTTAATTCGAGCAAACCTAAGCAATATATTGTCTATAAAAATAAGCCTCTTTTTGATCACTCCGTAGAAAAAGCTTTAGCTTCTAAATTATTTAAAAAAATAATTCTAGTTGTTAACAATAAAAAACTGATCAATAAAAAATTTCCTAGAAATGTTGTTACTATAAAGGGAGGAAAAGAAAGATCAGACTCATGTTTAATAGGATTAAAATATATTAAAAAATTTAAGCCTACTAATGTCTTGATCCATGATGCTGCAAGACCAAATATATCAACAAAACTTATTAAAAATTTAGTAAAATTTCTTAAGAAAAATAAAGCTGTTATACCAACAATCAATTCATCTGACTCAATTAAGTATAGAGTTAAAAACCAGTTATTTAATTTAAATCGTGATCATTGTTTTCTAACTCAAACACCACAAGCTTTCAGATTTAAGGATCTTTACAGTTTATCAATTAATCAAAAAGATAAAATACAAGATGAAGCCACATTATTTATAAAAAATGATTTAAAAGTTAAATTTATAAAAGGTGAAAACTTAAATAATAAAATTACTTATAAAGAAGACATCAAAACAAATAAAACGTACTTTGGAATTGGATTTGACATTCATAGATTAATTAAAGGTAAAAAACTTTATTTAGGCGGTTTAAAAATTCCATTCCATTCAGGGTTAAAGGGTCATTCTGATGGAGATGTTATAATTCATTCAGTAATTGATGCTCTGTTAGGGGCAATGAAAAAAAAAGATATAGGAACAATGTTTCCAGATAATAAAAAAAGATTTAAAAATATACGATCTCCTAAAATGTTAAAACCAGTAATAGATATAATTAATGAAAAAGAATTTTATATTAATAACATTGATTTAAATTTAATATGTGAGCAGCCCAAAATCTCAAAATATAGAGATAAAATTGTAAAATCATTGTCTACTTTATTAAATATTGATAGCTCATTGATAAATCTAAAGGGAAAAACTGTTGAGAAACTAGGTTTAATTGGTAAAGAAAAAGCAATTGCTTGTGAGGTTATAGTATCAATAATAAAATATGATTAACACATTTAATTCACTTTTTGTAACAATGTTTGGTTTAGGAAAAATTAAAATTATTCCTGGAACTTTTGGATCATTGGCGACAATAATTATATTATATTTGTTATTTCATATAATAAATATATCATCAAATTTTATACTTTTAGGCTTAGTAATAATTTTTATTTATTCTTTTTCTGCTGTTTCAAATTATATAAAAGATAATGAAAACAAAGATCCTAAAGAAATAGTAATTGATGAATTAATAGGCCAAGCAATTCCAATTTTTGCATATGAGATATCTCATGGTACTGAAAAATCTCCTGATGAAGCACTTATATTTTATTGTATTTGTTTTGCTTTATTTAGATTTTTTGATATCGTAAAACCATTTCCAGTTAGTTTCTTTGATAAAAATTTTAAAAATAGCTTTGGTGTAATAATGGATGATGTGTGTGCTGGGTTATATGTTGTTTTATCATTAATCTGCTTTATGATTCTTAGTAGTTACTTTATTTAATGAATTCCATAATTAAAAAACTTAATAAAAAAAAACTTAAGATATCTTTTGCAGAGTCTTGCACTGGTGGGTTGCTTGCTTCAAAAATTACATCTATCAGTGGAGCATCAAAAGTTTTTGGATTAAGTTTAGTAACCTATTCAAATCAAGCAAAGATAAGTATTTTAAAAGTCAATAAAAGTATAATTCAAAAATATGGTGCTGTTAGCTCTCAATGTTGTAAGGCCATGGTTAAAAATTTAGCAAAAATCTCAAAAGCTCAAATTAATGTTTCAATTACCGGTATTGCAGGCCCAAATGGAGGCACAAAAACAAAACCAGTTGGATTAGTATATATAGGTGTAAAAAACAAAAATAAAATTCTAATTACTAAAAATATATTTAAACAAAAAAGTAGAAAAGCTATTCAAAATGCTTCTGTTAAAAGGACTTTAGAAATTATCAAATCTCTGATTTAAATTCAATTATAGACTTTCAGCCTTTTTTTGAAAAGCATCTGCTATTTTATTTAAACCAAATTGGAAAGATTTTTCCATAATTAAATTTAAAAACTTATTTTTAATTTCAAAATCAACGTCGAATTGAACTTCAGTATAATTTTCTTTTTGTATAAATTTCCAGTTATTTTCAAGATGTTTTAACGGTCCACCAATATTAGTTACATGAATTGAGTCATTTTTTTTATCATAACGAACATCACTTTTATAAGTATCTACAAAAGGTTTTCTGCCAATAGTTAGATCTGCAATAATTACTATTTCTTCGTCTTTGTCTTCTTTTTCATAAACTTTTGAATCTATACAAAAAGGGATGAACTCAGGATATTTTTCAATATCCAAAACAAAATCAATTAACTTTTGTTTTTCTCGCTCTATGTGCCTTGTGACTGAGGCTTTGGGCATTAATTATTTTTTAATCTATTTTGTTGAAGTTTGGCAAAATCGTCATCAGCGTGATAGGAAGATCTTGTAAGTGGTGAAGAAGATACCAATAAAAATCCTTTTGATTTTGCAATATTTTCCAGGTCTTTAAATTCATTTGGATGATAGTATCTACTTAATGGGTGATGTTTTGGAGAGGGTTGTAAATATTGACCTATAGTAATGAAATCTACATCAGCAAATCTTAAGTCATCCATTACTTGAATTAATTCATCTTTATCTTCACCAAGCCCAACCATAAGTCCAGATTTAGTAAAAACTTTTTTATTAATTTTTTTAACATTTTTTAAAAGTTCTAAGGATCCAAAATATCTCGCACCTGGTCTTACTTTTAAATAAAGACGTGGTACCGTTTCAATATTGTGATTAAAAACATCCAAATCTGCCTCCAAAATTTTTTTATAAGCATCGCCCTTTCTTAAGAAATCCGGTGTTAAAACTTCTATTGATGTTTTAGGATTTTTTTTACGAATTACATTTATTACTTCATAAAAATGGTTTGACCCACCATCATCTAAATCATCTCTATCAACTGAGGTTATCACAACATGTTTTAAATCTAATTTACTTACAGCATTTGAAATTTTGTAAGGTTCAAATGGATCTAATTTTTCTGGCTTACCAGTTTTAACATCACAAAACGCACATGCTCTTGTACAAGTGTCACCCATGATCATAAAAGTTGCATGTCTTTTACTCCAACATTCAGTAATATTTGGGCAATTAGCTTCCTGACAAACAGTGACCAGATTATTCTGATTAACAATTGTTTTTGTTAAAAAAAATTCTTTACTATTTGAAAGTTTAGACCTTATCCAATCAGGCTTTTTTTTGATTGGATTGATAGGTTTATTTACCTTCTCAGGATGTCTAATTTTTGTTTTCATCATTTTTAATGATATAGATCGTCTCTCCTTCTTTGCCAAATAGAAATCTTTCTCTAATCAAAGTCTCAATATAGTCTAGATCTAAATTTGTACTTAATAGTGAATTTTTATGATCCATATCCTCTATTTTACTAATTAAGGTTAATTCCTTATTTTTCAAGTTGGTCAAAAGCTCCTTTTTCTGATTATATGAAAACAGCCCCCTTTCACCAGAAACAAGATTAAAGCTAAAATACAGAATCAAGAAAGCTGATATTAATAAAAAATAATTCTTTTTTATTAACCTCAACATTAATTGATTTTATTCATTCTCGCTTTTTTTCCAAGTTCTTCTTCAATACGAATTAATTGATTATATTTAGCTACTCTTTCAGATCTTGCCAAAGATCCTGTTTTTATTTGATTAGAGTTGGTTCCAACTGCAAGATCTGCAATAAAGGTATCCTCACTATCTCCAGATCGATGAGATATTATAGTTTTATAACCAATGGTTTGGGCAAATTTGATTACATCTAATGTTTCAGAAACTGTTCCAATTTGATTTAATTTAATCAGAATTGAATTTGAGGAAATATTTAAAAAACCTTTCTTTAGTCGTTCCAAGTTTGTCACATAAAGATCATCCCCCACTATTTGAACTTTATTAATAGATCTCATTAATTTATTCCAGGCAAGCCAATCATTCTCAGCAAAAGGATCTTCGATAGATTTAATTTTATATTTTTTAATAATTTTTTGATATTCTTTGATAGATTTTTCAACTGATATGTATCTTTTAGAATGAATTGAGTATTTATTTTTTTTAAATAATTCATTTGCAGCTACATCTAAACAAATTGAAACGTCTCTACCGTTCACAAATCCTGATTTTTTTATAGCTTTCACTATTAAATCAAGTGCATTGTTATTGCTACTTATCATAGGTGCAAAGCCTCCTTCATCTCCAACAGATGTAGATAAACCTTTGTCTTTTATTAATTTTGATAAATTTTTAATAACTATAAAGCATGTTCTCATTGCGTCGGAAAAGCTCTTAGCTCGATCAGGTCTGATCATAAATTCTTGGATTCTAAGACTGTTATTAGCATGGGCTCCACCATTAATAATATTCATTAAAGGATAAGGTAATTGGAAATTTTTCTTTATAAAAAAAGTTTTATACAATGGTAGTTTTTTAATTTTGGCTGAAAGTTTTTTGACAGCCATTGAAACTGCAAGCATAGCATTTGCACCAAGATTTTTTTTTTGTCTTGTTCCATCTAAGTTTATTAATAAAGTATCGATCCGTTCTTGGTTATGAACGCTCTGACCTTTTAATTTATGTGAAATTTTTTTATTAACTAAATTAACAGCATTTAAAACACTTTTTCCCATATAACGTTTATTATTTTTATC
>CACEOF010000024.1 GCA_902561095.1 uncultured Pelagibacteraceae bacterium
AAAAATAAAATCCAATCAGATATAGTTTTAATAGCTTTTGATGTTAATAAGAGTAAAAAATTTTTAAATGATAATGATAATGAGTATAAAAGATTTTTAAATACACAAAAAATTATAAGGGATGTCGATGAAATACATATTATAGACTTAGACAAAAAATTATTATTTACATCACTAAAGGCGCCTCAGACCTATATACCACCAGTTGATAAAGCATTAAATTTAGTTTTAGACGACGATAGACCCTTAAAAATTATCAATGCACCTGAAAATATTTCGGCATCAATAATGAGACTGCAAAATTTTGAAAACAGATTTCTTTATGTTGTAAAATATTTAGACAAAAATATTTCTAGATATTTAAACGAGTCTCAGGAAGCTATTAATTTTTATTATACTGTTGAGGAGAAAAGCACTGGAATTAAAATATCTTTTGCGATTATTTATATTATAGTGGTAAGCGTTTTATTATTCGTATCTATTTCTATTGCGATAAGATTCTCATCAAGATTCTTCAGATCTATAAACAACTTAATTTTTGCATCGTCTTCAATTGGTGAAGGTAATTTTGATGCAAAAGTCCCCGAAGTAAAAACGGATAAAGATCTAGAGATATTAAATAGAAATTTTAATTTAATGATTGATCGATTAAAATCTCAACAGGAAAAACTAATTATTAATGAAAGACATGAAGCTTGGGGAAGTCTGGCAAGAAAACTGGCTCATGAAATTAGAAATCCTCTTACACCAATTCAATTAACAATTGATAGGTTAAGAGAAAAATATTCTAATTTATTAAAGGAAAAAGAATCCGAAAATTTTAAAGATAATTTAAAAATAATTAATAATCAGATTAAACAAATTGGTAATCTAGTTAATGAATTTTCTGATTTTGCAAGAATGCCAAAACCTACCTTAAGAGAAAATAACCTTGTTATATTAATTAGAGAAAATGTTAAATTACTAAAGGAATTAGATGACTCTATTGAGATAGTTTTATTCACTAATTCAGAAAAAATAATTTTAAATTGTGATAAAGAGCAAATGAGTAGAGTGTTTTTAAATTTAATTAAAAATTCAATTGAAAGTATTCAACAGAAAGATGAAAATGAAAGTAATTTCAATAAAAAAATTACCATTGAACTTACAGAGAAGGATAACCACATAAACCTAGTTATTATTGATAATGGTATTGGTTTTGAAAAATTTTCTAAAAATATTAAAGATATTTTAAATCCTTACTTTACTACAAAAAAAAATGGTACAGGATTAGGGTTATCAATAGTAAATAAAATTGTAAATGATCATAATGGTAAAATTGAATTTATTCAAAAAGACAATGGAGCTAAAATAAACATTAATTTTATAAAATAATATGAGCAGTGAAATTTTGATTGTTGATGATAATGCCGATATAAGAAATATTATTAACGAATTTATTTTGGATGCAGGTTACAAAACAAGACTAGCTGCAAATTACAATCAAGCTTTATCTGAGATTGATAAGAAATTACCTGATGTTGCTATCTTAGATGTTAAGTTAGACAAAGGAGATAATGACGGTATAGAACTTCTATCTCATATTAAGTCAAAAAATAAAGATGTACCTGTTATTATTATTTCTGGTCATGCTAATATTGAAATGGCTGTTAAATCTTTACACAAAGGTGCTTTTGAATTTATTGAAAAACCATTTGATAGAGAGAGGTTACTTAACTTTGTCAAAAGAGCTGTTGAAAATTATAATCTTAAAAAAGAAAACAAAGAATATGAGAGTAAGTTATTTTCATCATATAACATCATAGGTAATAGTAAAAATATAACTAATATTAAAGATCAGATTAAAAAAATATCTATTACTGAAAGTAGAGTATTTATAAATGGGCCTTCGGGATCAGGCAAAGAGTTAATAGCTAGAAAAATTCACAAAAATTCCAAGAGAAGTAAAAATCCTTTTATTATACTGAATGGCGCATTGTTAGATTCAAATAAATATGAGCTTGAGTTATTTGGTGAGGAAAAAGAAAACGGATCTATTTCATACGGAGCTTTAGAAAAAGCTAATGGTGGCACACTTTTAATTGACCAAGTTTCAGAAATTCCTTTAGATATACAATCAAAAATTTTGAGAGTTTTAACTGATCAAAAATTTAAACGTGTTAATGGCAGTAATGATGTAACTGTAGATGTAAGATTAATGTGCTCGTCTAGTAAAGATTTAAAAAAAGAAATTGAGATAGGTAACTTTAGAGAAGATCTTTTTCATAGAATAAATGTTTTTGAAATAAACGTTGAGCCTTTAAGTCATAGAATTTCTGATATTCCATTATTAATTAATTATTTCTCTAAAAAAATATCTGAGAATTATAATATCAAAGAATTGAGTATAGATGAGAACAATAGTTATATTTTAAATCATAATTGGCAAGGCAATGTAAGAGAACTTAGAAATTTAATAGAAAGAATTGCTATTTTACAGCCTGACACAAAAGATAAAATTTCTAATATTATAAAAGAGTCCTTAAAAAATAATACTTTTGATGATCAATTGGCTGAAAATAGCCTATCTGTGCCATTAAAAGAAGCTAGAGAAAAGTTTGAAAAAGAGTATTTAACTATTCAATTAAAAAAATTTAATGGAAATATTTCAAAAACAGCAAACTTTGTTGGTATGGAACGGAGTGCCCTGCATAGAAAACTTAAAGGCTTAGGAATTAAAGAATTTAATTAATGAACATTATAATTTGTGGTGCTGGAAGAGTAGGTTTCACTATTGCTAAACAATTAAGTGAGCAAGGTCACTCTATTACTGTTATTGATACGTCCAGTGAAGATATCCAAAAAATTGATGATGCTTTAGATGTAAAAGCAATTGTTGGTAAGGCAACTTATCCAACTATACTTGAAAAAGCTAATGCAGCAGAAACAGATATGATTATTGCTGTCACAAGAAACGATGAAATTAATATGGTTATATGTCAAATAGCTTTTTCCATATTCAATATTCCAAAAAAAATTGCAAGAATAAGATCACAAGATTATTTAAACCCTAAGTTTACTACAGTTTATAACAAAGAAAATTTACCTATAGATGTAATTATCTCTCCAGAACTTGAAATTGCAAAATCAATACAAAGAAAGTTAGAGGCTCCAGGAGCATTGGATAGTGTTCCATTTGCAGATAACAAAATACTATTGTTGGAGATTCTTATTAATGATGGCTGCAATTTGATTGATATAAAGCTTAAAGATTTAACAAAAAAATATCCCAATCTTGATGCAAATGTAATTGGAATTATAAGAAATGATAAGTTTTTAATTCCAAAAAAAGAGGACGAAATAAGAAAGAATGATAAAATTTATGTAATTATTAATTCTTCACAAACTGCTGAAACCCTAGAAGCTTTTGGACATACAGAAAAAGTATCAAAAAAAATTCTTATTGTTGGTGGTGGTAACATCGGCTTTAATCTCGCGAAAAATATTGAAGAAACATTAGAATCTGCGAGAGTTAAAATTGTTGAAAAAGATAAAGAGCGAGCAGAATTCCTCGCATCAGAATTAAACAATACAATAGTTATTAATGGCAATGGCCTAGATGAAGAAGTTTTAGCTGAAGCAAATCTGGAAGAGGCGGAAACTGTGCTTGCTTTAACCAATGATGATGAGGATAATTTGATGGTTAGTGTTCTTGTTGAAAAATTTGCTAAGGATGAAAAAGAAATTGAAGATAAAAGAACTATGGCATTAGTGAACAAACCTAATTATTCTTTATTACAAAACTCTCTAAAAATTGATGATTTAATAGATCCAAGAATGAATACTGTTTCCAGTATATTAAAACATGTTCACAAAGGTACTATAGAAACAGCTTACACAATTATGAATGGTGAGTATGAAGTAATTGAAGCTGAAATAATTGAGACATCAGAATTAATTAATAAAGAATTAAAAAATTCAAATCTGCCTGATGAGATTAGAATTGGTGCAGTTCTGAGAGGTGATAAAATAATTATTCCACGATCAAATTTTGTTTTTTTAAAAGACGACAAGGTAGTATTTTTGGCTAAGAAAGACTCAATTTCAGTTGTAGAAAATATTTTTAGAATTAGTTCAATCTAATTAAATGTCATTATTCAGAGTAAAATATTTAAGTTTTTTCTTCATACTTATCTCAATTTTTTCTTTTTTTAATATAATTTATTCTCATTATTTTAACTTATATCTTAACTTAAACACTTATTATGCAAGCTTAATAATTTCAGGTTTAACAGGAATTCTTTTTTACTACTTAAAATCAAGTTTAAGAAAACCATCAGTTTTTGAAAAGATTTTAACGGTACTACTTGGCTACATGTTAATACCTTTAGTTTTATGTATTCCGTTTTATTTAAGTATTTATAATTTAACTTTTTTAAACGCTCTTTTTGAAACTGTGTCAGGATTTACTTCAACAGGTTTTAGTATTTTTGACAATATTAAACATATAGACCAAGGGTTAATATTATGGAGGTCATCAATACAGTGGATTGGAGGGTTGTACTTTTTATTTTCAATAATTTTTCTAATTGATATCTACGATGAAAGCTTAAAAAAGTCATTAACAAATTTTTTATCTTTCAATAGCTCAGAGATTTTAAAGCAAACTATAAAAATTTTTCTTTTATATTCAAGTTTAACAATGTTAATTTTTATAATTCTTAATATTTTTGGTATTAGAACTTTTAATTCTCTTAATTTAGCAATGACAGTTAT
>CACEOF010000025.1 GCA_902561095.1 uncultured Pelagibacteraceae bacterium
AAAATGCATAAATTTTTAAAGAATATTCTTCTTATTTCGATATCTGCACTTCTTTTAACTAGTATTTTTATAGTTGGTGTTTTGTGGTCTTATTCAAATGATATTCCTGATTATAAATTCTTAAAAAATTATAAACCCCCTGTTTCTAGCAAGGTTTACTCAGGAGAAGGAGAGTTAGTTGCAGATTTTTCTAAGGAAAAAAGAGTATTTGTGCCTTACAGTTCAATTCCTAGAAATGTAATAAATGCTTTTTTATCTGCAGAAGATAAGAATTTTTTTTCACATCCAGGTGTAGATGCTAAAGGAGTTATGAGGGCAGTTATTAACAATATATCTAACTTAATTTCTTCTAAGCGATTAGAAGGTGCCTCAACAATAACCCAACAAGTTGCTAAAAATTTTTTATTAACAAATGAAGTAAGCATTAATAGAAAAATAAAAGAGGCAATTTTGGCATTTAGGATTGAAAGAGCACTTTCTAAAGAAAGGATTTTAGAATTATATTTAAATCAAATATATTTAGGAAGTGGTGCTTATGGAGTAGCAGCTGCTAGTTTAGAATATTTTGATAAATCAATTAGGGATTTAAATTATTTAGAAGCTGCATTACTAGCGGCATTACCTAAAGCACCAAGCAGGTACAATCCATATAGAGATATTGAAGTTGCTAAATTTAGAAGAAATCTAGTTCTAAATAATTTATTTGATAATAATTATATTACCCTTGAGCAGTATGAGATATTGAAAACTAAAGACATTATATTAAACAAAAATAAGAAAATTTATCTAGAAGATGCTCAATATTTCATTGAGGACGTAAGAAAAAATGTAATAGAAAACTTTACTTATGACAAAGTATATAAACAAGGGTTAAATATAAATACACCTATCAATTTGGATTTTCAAAAAATTGCCACCAACTCCTTGAGAAGGGGGTTAATTTCATATGACCAAAGAAAAGGTTGGAGAGGACCATTAACTAGAGCAATTTATAATAGTAATTGGAATAAAGATTTAGAAAAGTTTGATTTAGAAAAATCAATTGGTTGGTCATTAGCAATAGTAAAAAATATAAATAAATTCTCTGCAGAAATTGAGACTGAAGATAAGATTGAAGGCATTATTGAATACAAAGATATTTCCTGGACTAAAAAAGAATTTAAAAATCTATTACAGCCAGGAGATATTATTTATGTGAAAAAAATAAAAAATAAAAAATTTAGTTTACAGCAATTACCTAAAATTAACGGGGGAATTGTCGTTATGGATCCTTTTACCGGCAGAATTTTGGCACTTAGTGGAGGATTTAGTTTTAAAAAAAGCGAATTTAATAGAGCAACTCAAGCAAATAGACAACCAGGTTCTGCTTTTAAACCTTTTGTTTATGCATTAGCATTAGAAAATAATTATACTCCTACATCATTAGTATTAGATGCACCTTTAGTTTTAGATCAAGGCGATGATCTAAAGATGTGGAAACCTGAAAATTACGGAAAAAAATTTTATGGTCCATCCACTCTAAGAACTGGATTGGAAAAATCTAGAAATTTAATGACTGTACGAATTGCACAAAGTCTAGGTATAGAAAAAATTGTAAATTTTTCAAAGGATCTCAAAATTTATGAAAATCCAGACGAATTATTGTCTATATCATTAGGTTCTGCTGAGACTACACTCATAAATTTAACATCAGCTTACTCTGCTTTTGTAAATGGTGGAAAACTTGTTGAGCCAATATTAATTGATAGAATTCAAGATAGTGAGGGTAATACTATATACAATAATAGTATGAGACAGTGTATAGATTGCGATCAAATTTCTTATTTAAGTAATGACTATCCGAAAATTCAAAATAATTATAAGCAGATTTTTTCACCTGCTACTGCATACCAAATGACCTCAATTCTTGAAGGTGTAGTTCAAAGAGGAACAGCAAAAAAACTTAGAGAATTGAAATTAAATATTGCAGGCAAAACTGGTACAACAAACAAAAATACAGATACCTGGTTCATTGGCTTTACTTCAAACCTATTAGTAGGTGTTTACGTGGGGTCAGATAACCCCTTACCTCTTGGAAAGTTTGAAACTGGCTCAAAAACTGCGCTACCAATTTTTAAAAATTTTATTAAGCAAGCTGTTAAAAAATCAGATGCTAGACCTTTTAAAGTTGCCGAGAATACAGTTATGATGGTAGTAGATCCTAAAAATGGCCAAAAAGCTAAATTTTCCACAAAAAACACAATCATAGAGGTTTTTAAAAAGGAAAATGTGGTTAATGGAAAAGTTCTTTATTTAAATACAGATAGAATAGACAGCAATAATATACTAAAGTTTTATTAATGAGCGATAATTTTCAAAATTATAAAGAAGAAATAGATAAAATTAATCAAAGAATTAAGGAGTATCTTTGAAAACAATAATATTTATTCAAAACTTCAGTCTCTAAATACCAAAATGCTAGAAATCAATTTCTGGCAAGATAAAAGTAATTCGCAAAAAGTAGTTAAAGAAAAAAAATTTTTTGAGGATTTAATAAATTCTTTAAATTTATCAGTTGAAAAACTAAATGATTTTGAAGATTTAAATCAATTAGCTTTGGAGGAAAATAATTCAGACGTTCAAGAAGAAATTTTACAAAATATTAAACAACTAAGGTCGGAAATAAAAAAAAGTGAAATAAAATGTTTTTTGTCAAGTGAAGCTGATCCATTAGATTGCTATATTGAGATTCATGCAGGTGCTGGAGGTACTGAGAGTCAAGATTGGGCTGATATGTTAAGACGAATGTATTTAAAATGGTCTGATAAAAAGAATTTTAAATCTAATTTAATAAGTGAACATAGGGGAGATGAGGCTGGAATTAAGTCAGCAACAATAAAGATAGAGGGCGATTATGTTTTTGGTTGGCTTAAAAAAGAATCTGGTATTCACCGTTTAGTTAGAATATCTCCATTCGACTCAGGTGCAAGAAGGCATACAAGTTTTGCAAGTATTTGGATATATCCAGTTGTTGACGAAAATATTAATATAGAAATTTCAGAAAAAGATTTAAGAATAGATACTTATAGATCTAGTGGAGCAGGCGGCCAACATGTTAATACCACTGATAGTGCAGTAAGAATTACGCATTTACCTTCTAAAATTGTTGTACAATGTCAAAATGAGAGGTCTCAACACAAAAATAAAGAGACATGTATGAATATGTTGAAAGCAAGATTGTATGATTATGAGA
This sequence comes from uncultured Pelagibacteraceae bacterium, assembly GCA_902561095.1. Taxonomy (GTDB): domain Bacteria; phylum Pseudomonadota; class Alphaproteobacteria; order Pelagibacterales; family Pelagibacteraceae; genus Pelagibacter. The sequence continues at coordinate 3,233 of CACEOF010000025.1, forward strand.
TTAAGAAAAGAGAGGAACAAAATCAAAATACTGAAAATTCAAAATCTGAAATTGGTTGGGGCCATCAAATAAGATCCTATGTGCTACAACCTTATAGATTAGTTAAAGATAATCGAACAAATTTTGAAAGTACTAGTCCAGATAAAATTTTAGATGGTGATCTGGATGAATTTTTAGAACAATCACTCTATAAAATTAAATGAAAAAATTTTTATTAAAGTTTTTTATAACGATCACAGTTTTAATTTTTTTTTCAATAATTTATTTAAGTACAATTGGAATTGAAACGGAAAGTTTTAATGAACAGATTAAAGATAAGATTAACGAGAGTAATAAAAATTTACAAATTAATTTAAAAAAAATAAAATTTAAACTAGATCCTTTCAGATTAAAATTTAACGCCAAAACTGTTGGTGCTACTGTCTATTATTATAATAAACCAATTGGATTAGAATATATAGGAACAGAAGTATCTCTAGCGTCAATAATTAAAAATAAATTTGTTTCATCAAATCTTGAAATAGCATCAAGATCATTACTAATTAGTGACTTAATTAAATTTAGTAGGGCAGCTTACAATGGTCCTGAATTATTTATAATGGAAAAAATTATTAAAAAAGGTCATGTAATATTTGATTTAAAAATTAATTATGACGAAAATGGGAAAATTAAAGACGATTATGAAATACGAGGCATAATAAAAGATGGAAAAATTCAATTATTTAATAATCATATTTATGAAAAAATTAATTTTATATTCAATCTGAAAAAAAAAGAAATTAAATTACAAGAAATAAAATTTGCAATAAATAAAATAAATTTTTTTTCTGATAAGGTAAATATCAAACAAAAAGAGGATATTTTTTACATAGATGGAATTATTAGAAATAAAGAAGCTGCTTTATCAAAGAATTTTTTAAAAATAGTAAACCTAAATTTAAAAAATTTAAATTTTGATAACACAATTTTTAGCTCAATTAATAATTTTAGTTTTCAGGTTAATAAAAATTTTAAATTAAGAAATATATTTCTTAAGTCAGATATTGAATTAGATCGCCTTAGATATATGAGAGAAAGCTATATCTCAAATTATTTCCCAAAAATAAATGAGGAAG
>CACEOF010000026.1 GCA_902561095.1 uncultured Pelagibacteraceae bacterium
GCATCTGATGGTGCGGGAGTTAAATTAAAAAGAAGTATTGGTGTAGAACCAAATTATTTTGATCCATTTTTGATGTTAGATGAGTTTGGATCAGAGAATAGTGAGGATTACATTGCTGGTTTTCCACCCCATCCTCATCGAGGAATTGAAACAGTAACCTATATGTTAGCTGGAGATTTTGAGCATAAAGATAGCACCGGGGGTGAAGGAAGAATGACGGCAGGAGATGTTCAGTGGATGAAGACCGGAAGTGGAATAATTCATTCTGAAATGCCCGCAATGAAAGAAGGCAAACTTCATGGATTTCAATTATGGATTAATATGCCTGCTAAATTAAAGATGAGTAAGCCTGAATATATTTACATAGATGCAGATAAAATGAGTGTTCATAAAGATAAAGAGAAACAGGTTAAAGTTATAGCTGGAAATTTTGAAAATGCTGAAGGCCCTGTTAAAGGTCATAATGTTGAGCCAATCTATTTTGATGTTGAGCTGACCAAAGATAAATTATTTAGCTATAAATTACCTTCAACTCATAACACTTTTATTTATCTAATAAATGGTGAAATTGAAATTGGAAAAAATAAACACGGTGATGTTAAAGATAGTACTTTAATATTATTAACAAGAGGAGAAGCACTTAAAGTAAAAGCAAAAACAAATGCTAAATTTCTTGTGATATCCGGAAAGCCAATTAATGAGGAAATTGCAAGAGGTGGGCCTTTTGTAATGAACACTAAAGCAGAAATCTTGCAAGCAGTCCAAGATTATCATAATGGTACATTTGTAAAATAAATTATGAAATCTGTAAAAATAGAAAAATTTGGAAGTCCTGATGTATTGAAGGTTGAAAACATCGAAATTGGTAAACCCAAAGTAAATGAGGTTTTAATAAAAAACTTATCTATTGGAATAAATTACATTGATACTTATCACCGAACTGGCCTATACCCTATTCCGCTTCCAAGTGGAATTGGTCTTGAAGCATGTGGTGTAATTGAGGAAGTTGGCCCTGGTGTTACATTATTTAAAGTTGGAGATAGAGTTTCTCACGCATCTATGCCTATTGGTGCTTATTCAGAAAAACATATTATGCCAGAAAATAAACTGATTCCGGTTCCAGATGGGGTTTCAGACGAGGTTGCTTCTTGTATTACATTAAAAGGAATTACTGCGGAATATTTGTTGCATAGAGCATATCCACTAAAAAAAGGAGACAAAGTTCTTTATCATGCCGCAGCTGGAGCACTTGGGCAAATTTTATGCCCGTGGGCCAACTCAATAGGAGCAGAAATTATAGGTACAGTTGGTTCAAAAGAAAAAGAGGAAATTGCAAAACAAAATGGTTGCCATCACGTAATTAATTATACAAAGAAAAACTTTGTTGAAGAGATAGAAAAAATTGTTGGCAAAAATGGAATTGATGTTGTCTATGATGGTGTAGGTTTAAAAACTTTTGAAGGTTCAATTGAAGTACTTAAAATCAGAGGGATGATGGTAGCTTTTGGAAACGCTTCAGGTTATGTTGATACTATTGATGTAAAAAAACACATTAACGCTAAAGGTTTATTTTTTACACGTCCTTCTATAGCCCACTACACTATTGAGAGAGAAGAATTATTGGAGTCAGCAAAAAAAGTTTTTGATGCTGTTTTATCTGGTAAGTTTAAAATAAAGATTTCAAAAAAATATTCTCTTGATGAAGTTAAACAAGCTCACAAAGATTTAGAAGGTAGATTGTTAACTGGTCCAGCTGTTATAAAGCCATAAGAAATAGTCTATTCATAGATATCCATATCTGACATGTGCAGTTTCAAAGCATTAGTAGAGACTTGAATTTCAACTATAAAAAAAATTATAGATATAATCATTGATAAACAACATGATCCAAAAATAATTCTGGCTATAAAAATCTCACTTAAATAAAGTCCAAAAACAGTTAACATATTAAATAAAAAGCCAAAGGCAGCGAACACCATTGAAAATTTTAAAAGGCTTATTCTTTTATTAAGGTTAATAAATTGGGCTTTCCATTCAGGTGGCGTGTGCTTTTCAAAAACATGGGCGTCATGAATTTTTCTAATCAAAGCACTCAATGTATGAAATCTATTACTGTAAACACCCATTAACAAAGGTATTGCGGGAAACATTAGAGCTGTAACGGTGTAATCTATATTCATACGAATCAATTTGATTATGAAACTAGCCTTTGTTATTTACAAGTAAAATATGAAGCAATTAAACTTATTTATTGAACTTACAAGATTAAAAAAACCTATTGGTTTTATGCTTTTATTCTGGCCATGTGCATGGGGACTCACTTTAGCTTATGATTTTTCCTCAAACTTAAATAACTATTTTTTTTATTTAATATTATTTTTTTTAGGTTCAGTTTTGATGAGATCAGCGGGATGTATTGTGAACGATATTTTAGACAAAGAATTTGATGCTAAAGTTTTTCGTACAAAAAATCGTCCAATAGCCTCTGGAAAAGTATCAATTAAACTTGCTATATTTTATGCCTTCATCCTTTGTTTCTTGGCCTTTCTAGTTTTGATTAATTTCAATTTCTTTACAATAATTCTTGCTTTTTGTTCTATGCCTCTTGCCTTCACTTATCCAGTGATGAAAAGGTTGACTTATTGGCCACAATTATTCTTGGGTATCACTTTTAATTATGGATTAATACTTGGATGGACTTCAGTTAACAGTGAAGTTAGCTTGATACCTATAATATTCTACATTGGGGCCATATTTTGGACACTGGGCTATGACACCATTTATGGATATCAAGATATAAAAGATGACGAAATAATAGGATTAAAATCAACTTCAATAAAATTCAAAGGAAAAGCTAAAAAATTTTTATTTGTATGTTATTTATTTTTATTATCTTTATTTTTGATAGGGGGTTACAAGATGGAATTTCATTTTAGTTACTATTTGCTTTCTATAATTCCATTTATTCACTTATTTATTTATCAAATGAAAATATTTAATTTAAACAAACCTGCAAGTTGTTTGAGAGCCTTTAAAAGTAATAATTTTTTTGGTCTAATTATTTTTTTAAATATCTTAATAGCTAAGTATTTATAATGGAAAATTCGATAATTTATAAAAGACTATATAAAGACTATTCAAAAATATATTTAAATAAAATTTTTTTATCTGCTTTTTTTTCAATTCTAGTTGCGGGAAGCACATCTGCAATTGCATGGCTATTGGACCCTGCTATAAAAAAACTTTTTATCGAAAAAGATCAGTCACTATTAATGTTAATACCATTAATGATTATTATTGCATTTACTACTAAAGGCCTTTCATTATATTACGCAAAAGCAATAATGATTGGTGTTGGGGAAGGAGTAAAAAAAAAACTTCAAGTCGACATGGTTAATACCTTGGTTGGAACTGATACACAAATTATAGACAAAAAACACTCAGGAAAATTTATTTCAAATCTCACTTACGACGTAACTCACATAACTAATTTACTCAGTAATGCAATATTAACATTATTTAAAGACTCTTTGACACTAATAGGTTTATTGTTTGTTATGTTTTTACAAAACTGGAAATTAGCTCTAATCTCTATAATCATGATCCCACTTGCGAGTTTTTCTGCAAAAACATTGGGTAAAAGAATAAATAAAGTAACAACTGAAGCCCAGCAAAAATCTGGTTTTTTAACCACTTATTTAGTTGAGCTGTTTAAAAATCACAAATTAATAAAAATTTTTCAGAAGGAAGAATTTGAAAAAAAAAGAGCTAAAAATTACTTGGGTCAACTAAAAGAGAAAAATCAAAAAATACAAACTGTCTTTGTAAGAATGTCGCCAATAATGGAAACTTTGACTGGAATTATGATTGCAGTATTAATTTTCTATTCTGGAGTTCTGATGTCGAAGGGTGAGCTCGAAATTAATAATTTTTTTTCATTTCTTGCTGCAATGATGCTAGCCTATCAACCAGTAAGAGCCTTATCTACCCTTAACATGGTTTTGAATCAGGGTCTCTCCGCAGCATCGAG
>CACEOF010000027.1 GCA_902561095.1 uncultured Pelagibacteraceae bacterium
ATAATAAGTGTTAGCTACCGCAATATCAGCTTCTCCTGCTGCTACTGCCATTATCTGAGCTCTATCGTTTCCTTTAGAGTCTCTAGCCATATTTGCAACAACTCCTTTTGCCCATTCAGCTGTTGCTTTTTTTCCATTATTTTCAATTAATGAAGCCACAAGAGATTTATTATAAATATTACTAGATTTTCTTATTACTAATCTACCTTTCCATTTTGGATCAGCTAGACCTTCATAAGACATTCCAGATAACTCAGCACCAGTAACTCTTTCTGGTGAATAATAAATTATTCTAGCTCTTTTTGCTATTCCAACCCATTTATTTGTTCTAAAGCTTTTTGGAACAGCAGCTCTTATAGCTTCAGATGATAAGCCACGTTGAAGATGACCTTTTGCATCCATGGCACCACATCTTCCAGCATCTGCAGTGATGTATAGGTCAGCAGATGAGTCTGCACCTTCGCTGATGATTCTTTTTTCTAAAGCACCTGACTTACCGTTAATTAAATTTACTTTAATTCCTGTTGCTTTAGTAAACTTTCCATAAAGATCAGCGTCTGCTTTGTAGTGTCTTGCATTAAATATGTTAACTTCATTTGCAATCGCGAAAGATGATGCAAATACAGAAAATATTAATGCTAAAATTGATATTTTTCTCATGTCTCCCTTTATATTTATGCTTATTTGCGAATGAGAATTATTCTCAATGCGAATGATTATCAATCGCATATAATGTCGCAGTTTTCAATGATTTTTCGAGATTAAAGGAAAATATTTGTCTTTTAAGGATTATTTCCAGTCACCAATCTTACTGAATAAGAAATTCCGAAAAGCTTGAACTCTAGCAGTATTTTTTAAAGATTGAGGGTAGACGAAATGTGCTTCTGTAATTGGTCCTTCTAATTTTGGTAGTACTTTTATAACTTTTGAGGAGCCTGTTACTAAATATTCTGGCAAAGCAGCTAAGCCAACACCCGACTCTACTGCAAGCAATAATCCCATTACACTATTCACCTTCATAATTGTTTTTCTTTTTTTTCCATCATGCATTCCAAGTTTTAAAGCCCAATCAGGATTATAAACTGGTGACGGTGCACCTTTTCCAAATGAAATGAACTTATGTTTGTTCAAATCACTTACAGTTTTTGGCATACCATTTTTCTCTAAATACTTACTTGAACCATAAATATAGTACTTAATATCAACTAACTTTTTTTGAATATAATTAAGCTGTTTAGGTCTTCTCATAAATATTCCAATGTCAGCTTGTCGAGTACTTAAGTCTAATTCCTTATCATCAAAAACTAATTCTATTTCAATTTCAGGGTTCAGTGTCATAAATTCTTGAATTCTGGGTGTTAACCAATGAGTTCCAAAACTTCTTACTGTAGTGATAGTTAATTTACCTGTAGGTTTGTTCTTTTGATCTCCTAATGATGTTTCAACTTCTTTAAGTTTACTAATTACTTCATGAGCAGTTTTAAAAACATATTCTCCATTTTCAGTAAGAGTTAGTCCTCTAGCATGTCTCTCAAACAATTGAACTTTTAAATCTTGTTCTAAAGATTGTATTTGTCTACTTATAGCAGATTGACTTAGATTTAAGTTAACAGTAGCGTTTGTGAAGCTTCCAGCTTCAGCCACTGCATGAAAAATTTTTAATTTATCCCAATCCATTATTTTTTTAAATCCACTAATACTCTTCCAGAAATTTCACCTTTTAAAATTTTTGGATAAGTTTCTATCAATTCCTCTAAACCAACAGTTAAGATTGATTTTTCTAACAAATCAAAGTCAATTAAATTTGAAGCTTCACCCCAAATAAATTCTCTTCTCTTAATGCTACAATTAGCTGAGTCCATGCCCCAAAGCTTAATACCTCTTAACATGAAAGGTATAACACTTGTATTTAACTCGTTGTTATTTGCATTACCACAAACTGCTACAATTCCATTAGGTTTAGTTTGAACAATTGCATTTGCTAAAATTTTTCCACCGACAGTATCTACTACTCCGTCCCATAATCCTTTGTCTATAAGTCTTGGGTCTTTGTCAAATTCAGCTCTATTTACAATGTTTTTAGCACCCAAGGACTTTAAATAATCTTCCTTAGAATCTTTTCCTGTAACTGCAGTCACGTTATATCCTAGTTTTGTTAATGCCATAATTGCTACACTCCCAACACCTCCTGTAGCACCGGTTACAAGTACATCGTTAACTTTTTCTCCTAATAAAATACTTTCTCTTGCTTGAATTGCAAAAGTACTCATTAATGAAGTGAAGCCTGCTGTTCCTAAAATCATTGCTTGCTTAGTTGTTAAGTCATGAGGTTTTTTTACCAAAAAATTTGCATTTACTTTTGCTATTTGCGAATATCCACCATAGAAAATTTCACCTACTCTAAAGCCTGTTAAAATTACTTCATCACCCTGTTTAAACTTAGGGTTTTCACTTTCTAAAACTTTTCCCGCAAAATCTATACCTGGAATGTGAGGAAATTCTTTTACTAATCTTCCACCATCTTTTAGGATCATTCCATCTTTAAAATTTAAATCTGAGTAATCTACTTTAACAGTTACATCACCGTGTTTTAAGAAACTTTTATCAATTGATTTAACTTCTCTCGTAAAATTTTCGCCCTCTTGATTTACGATTAATGCTTTGAACTGATCAGACACTTTAATCTTTTGGTATACTTATAAATCTTAAATATCTATTTTGATAACTTAGGTCTTCTTTAAATTGGCCTAAGTAATAATTTGTTACAGTTGTTGCTTGTTCTTTTTTTATTCCTCTCATGGTCATACATTGATGAGTAGAATCTATTGTAACAGCTACACCTTTTGCATCTAAGGACTCCATTAAAGTCTTAGCTATTTGCATTGTTAATCTTTCTTGCGTTTGTAGTCTTTTTGAAAATACTTCTACAACTCTTGCAAGTTTACTTAATCCTACAACTCTTTCTTTTGGAATATAAGCAACGTGAGCTGTTCCAATAATAGGAGCCATATGATGTTCACAATGACTTTGAACTGAAATATTCTTTTGAATAACCATGTCATCATATCCATCTACATCTCCAAAAGTTTTATCTAAAATTTTATTTGGATCAACTTTGTACCCACCAAAATATTCTTTGTATGCCTTCATTACTCTTTTTGGAGTTTCTAAAAGCCCTTCTCTGCTTGGATCTTCGCCCAACCAAGTTAAAATAGTTTTGAAAGCCTGTTCAGCTTCTTTGTCAGTAACTTCGCTTGTTTCAATAATTTTATTGTCTGTATCTTTTACTAATTTCATAGCGCCTTTTTATACAGTAATTACTTAATTTTAAAATATTTAATATAGTGAGATTTATGCTAAATAGTCACTACATATGTTCAAAAAAAGAGAAAATGTGCAGGAAATTGAAGAAGGAAATCTTTTATCACCAAAATTTGATAATGATGGCCTAATTCCTGTAATTACTATGTGTTCTCAAACAAAAGATATTCTAATGCATGGTTATATGAACGTTGAAGCATTAAAAAAAACTATCGAAACTAAAGAGGCTCACTATTTTAGTAGATCTAGAAAAGCTATTTGGCATAAAGGTAAGACTAGTGGTTTTACACAAAAGGTGACTGAAATTAGAATTGATGATGATCAAGACTCTATTTGGTTAACTGTTGATATTGGTGATGGAGCTAGTTGCCATGTTGGTTATCGATCGTGTTTTTATAGATCTATCCCAACAGGTCCAATTGAAAATGGTCGAAAAGTTGAAATGAAGTTTTTAGAAGAAGAAAAAAAATTTGATCCTGAGGAAGTTTACAAAGGTCAACCAAATCCAACTAAGATTTAAATGAAAGAAAAACAAAAAAATGTTCTGGGTGAAGATCTAGAAG
>CACEOF010000028.1 GCA_902561095.1 uncultured Pelagibacteraceae bacterium
AGAGCAGGTGGAGTTCATCAAGATTTACCTCAAGGCTTGGAAGAAGATATAGCTCAATTTTGTGAAACATTTCCAAAAATAATTAATGATTTAGAAAGTTTATTAACTGAGAACCGAATTTTTAAACAAAGAAATGTAGATATAGGAGTTGTTACTAAACAGGATGCTTTAGATTATTCTTTTTCGGGCGTGATGATTAGAGGATCAGGCGTTCCTTGGGATTTGCGAAAATCTCAGCCTTACGATTGTTATAAGCAATTAGACTTTAAAATTCCAGTCGGGAAAAATGGAGATTGCTATGACAGATACTTGTGCAGAATAGAAGAAATGAAAGAAAGTGTATCAATTATTAAGCAGTGTCTTTCTAAAATGGAAAAAGGTCCAATTAAATCTTTAGATGGCAAGATAAGCCCACCCTCAAAAAAAGAAATCAAGCAATCTATGGAAGCACTAATTCATCATTTTAAACTTTTTACAGAGGGTTATAGAGTTCCTAAAGATGAAATCTATACTGCAGTAGAAGCTCCAAAAGGAGAATTTGGTGTTTATTTAATTTCAGATGGTTCAAATAAACCTTACAAATGTAAAATTAGAGCTCCTGGATTTTCACATCTTCAATCAATGGACTATTTGATTAAAGGACATATGTTAGCAGACGTGCCTGCAGTATTGGGTTCGTTAGATATAGTTTTTGGTGAGGTAGACAGATGAGCTTAAGAAGACCTGCAAAAAATCAACCTGAAACTTTTGAGTTCAATTCTTCCTCGATGAATGAAGCAAACAAAATAGTTTTAAAATATCCTGAAGGTAAACAGCAAAGCGCAGTAATGGCTTTACTATATATTGCTCAGAAACAGAACGATAACTGGATACCATTGGCTGCTATGAAATATATCGCAAAGTTTTTAGATATGCCTTACATAAAAGTTTATGAGGTAGCAACTTTTTACTCTATGTATAATTTATCACCAGTAGGCAAGTATTTTGTACAGGTTTGCACTACTACTCCTTGCATGATTAGAGGAGCAAATAAATTACTTGAAGCTTGTAAGGAAAAAATTTCAGAGAAAGAAAATGAGTTATCTAAAGATAAAAGTTGTTCCTGGATGGAAGTAGAATGTTTGGGAGCATGTGTTAATGCACCCATGATGCAAATTAACAATGATTATTATGAGGATTTAGATAAAGAAAAAACAATAGAAATATTTGATAGAATTTTAAAAGGTGAAATCCCAAAACCAGGATCATATAGAGGACGACTAAATTCTGAGCCTGAAAATAATAGAAAAACACTTATGGATGTTAAAAATGCTTAAAGATCAAGATAGAATTTTTAAAAATTTATATAACGATATGGGCGCTGACGTTAAATCTGCTCAGACAAGAGGTGACTGGGTAAATACGTCAGAATTAATAGCAAAAGGAAGAGATTGGATTATTAATGAGGTAAAAGACTCACAACTTAGAGGAAGGGGTGGTGCTGGATTTCCGACAGGTTTGAAATGGTCTTTTGCTCCTAAAGAAGTCGGATCTAGACCTCATTATTTAGTAATTAATGCAGACGAGTCAGAACCAGGTACATGTAAAGATAGAGATATACTGAGATTTGAGCCTCACAAATTAATCGAAGGATGTTTAATAGCCTCTTATGCAGTTCAAGCTCATGTTTGTTATATTTATATTAGAGGTGAATATTTTATAGAGGGTCAAAAATTACAATCAGCTATTGATGAAGCTTATGAAAAAAATTTAATTGGTAAAAATGCTGCTGGAACTGGATGGGATTTAGATATCTACATTCACTATGGAGCAGGTGCTTATATTTGTGGAGAAGAAACAGCTTTACTTGAAAGCATAGAGGGTAAAAAAGGTCAACCAAGATTAAAACCACCTTTTCCAGCATTGATTGGACTTTATGGATGCCCAACAATTATTAACAATGTTGAGACAATAGCTGTAGTGCCAACAATTTTAAGAAGAGGTGGAAAATGGTTTTCGTCGTTGGGTAGAGAAAAAAATACAGGTACAAAAATTTTTTGCATTTCGGGTAATGTGAATAATCCATGTAATGTTGAGGAAGAAATGAATATTCCTTTAAAAGAATTAATTGAGGTTCATGCTGGAGGAGTTATTGGAGGATGGGAAAATTTACAAGCTGTAATTCCAGGTGGTTCATCAATGCCACTAATACCAAAAGAAAAATGTGAGACATTAACTATGGACTTTGATTCTTTAATGGCTGAAAAAAGTGGATTAGGAACCGCCGGCATTGTGGTTATTAACAAAAACCAGGACATCATTAAATGTATGGCAAGGATTGCTAGATTTTATAAACACGAAAGTTGTGGTCAATGTACCCCATGCAGAGAGGGTTCAGGATGGATGTGGAGAATGCTAGAGCGAATGGTGAAAGGAGAAGCTACTAGAGATGAAGTGGATATGCTTGGTGATGTAACAAATCAAATTGCAGGCCATACTATTTGTGCATTTGGTGAAGGATCATCCTGGCCTGTTCAGGGATTGTTAAGGCATTTTAAAAAAGAAATTGAGGAGAGAAATAACCTAGACCCTATTGTTCAGAAAAAAAATAATATTCCTTATTTAGTTGATCAACATTTATTAGATAAAAAAAATGCCTAAATTAAAAGTAAATGACATTGAAGTTGAGGTAGAAGAAGGTTTAACGGTATTACAAGCATGTGAGAAAGCTGGAGCGGAAATTCCTAGATTTTGTTATCACGAAAAATTATCTATAGCAGGCAACTGTAGAATGTGTTTGGTTGAAATGGAAAAGTCTCCAAAACCAATTGCTTCCTGTGCAATGCCAGCTGCAGAGGGAATGAATATTAAAACTAATACTCCTTTTGTTGAAAAGGCTCGAAAGGGAGTTATGGAGTTCTTATTGGCTAACCATCCTTTGGATTGTCCAGTGTGTGACCAAGGTGGTGAGTGTGATCTTCAAGATCAGTCAATGTTTTATGGGGTGGATAAGTCAAGATTTAAAGAGAATAAAAGATCTGTACCTGAAAAACATATGGGACCATTAATTAAGACCCAAATGACAAGATGCATACATTGTACTCGGTGTGTAAGATTTGCGACGGAAGTTGCTGGAGTATCAGAGCTTGGAGCAATTGGAAGAGGTGAGGATATGCAAATTACAACTTATTTGGAACAATCAATGCAATCTGAATTGTCAGCAAATGTAATAGATCTTTGTCCAGTTGGTGCTTTAACCTCTAAACCTTATGTTTTTGAAGCAAGGCCTTGGGAACTTAAAAAAACTGAGACTGTTGATGTGATGGACGCTGTTGGATCAAATGTAAGAGTAGATACGTATGATTGGGAAGTTAAAAGAGTTTTGCCTATAATTAATGAGGATATCAATGAAGAGTGGATTTCAGATAAGACGAGATACGCTTGCGATGGTCTGTTAAATCAAAGACTAGACACTCCTTTTATTAAATATAATGGTAAATTTGAAAAAGCATCTTGGAGTGAAGTCTTTAAAATTATCAAATCAAAATTTGAAAATTCCTCAAATGATAAAATTTGTGGTTTTGTTGGAGACTTAACTAACATGGAGACAGGATACATTTTTAAAGAGTTTTTTGATAGAACTTTAACCAATAACAATTACGACTCAAGATCAGATAACAGATTTCTAGATAATTCAGAAAGGGAGAATTATATATTTAATTCTTCTATAAATGGAATTGAAAATGCTAATTTAATTTTTTTGATTGGGGCAAATCCTAGATATGAAGCCACAATTTTAAATGCTAGAATTAG
>CACEOF010000029.1 GCA_902561095.1 uncultured Pelagibacteraceae bacterium
TTAAATCAATGAAAAAATTAAATAAAGATCAAATAATTAAATTATTACCTCATAGAGAACCAATGTTATTAATTGATGAACTTAGAGACATAGTTGATCTCAAGTCAGCAACTGCTGTTGTCAAAGTAAATAAAACTAGTTTTTTTGTCCAGGGTCATTTTCCTGGGAATCCTGTTATGCCAGGTGTTTTAATAGTTGAGTCTTTTGGACAAGCTGCTGCAGCTTTAACTGCTTATGGATTAGATAAATCGACATATGAAGACAAACTGGTTTTTTTAATGGGTGTTGAGAGAGCTAGATTTAGAAATCCTGTTATTCCTGATTGTGAGCTTTTTCTTAATATAGAGGCCATTAGGTCTCATGGCCGTGTTTGGAAATATAAAGGCGAAGCTTTTGTAAACAATGTTAAGATGGCTGATGCAATTTGGTCAGCTACAATTGTAGACAAGAAATAAATAGCAATAATTATTGATAACCAAAACAAAATTGCTTTGATAAAAGCAATTATGACTAATCCCTTTTTTAAAAATCATGGTCCAATTAATATTTTAGAAATCTTAAAAATTTTGAACCTTAATTCAGATAAAGACATTAAAAGTCAAAATATATACAATATTAGTGATTTATTTAACTCAACAAAAAAAGATATTACTTTTTTTCATTCAACAAAATATAAACAACTAGCAAAAAATACAAAAGCATCTTTTTGTATAACAACTAATAATTTAAAAAACGAATTACCTTCAAACTGTATTCCTTTAGTTGTAGATAATGTTTTAGTTAAAACCTCAATTTTAACATGTAAATTTTATCCTGAAGCTGTTGATGACAATTTTGATGAAACAGTGATTGATATAGCTCAATCTAATTATAAAGAAAAAGTTATCTTTGGAAAAAATGTTTTAATAGGAAAAAATGTTTTAATTGGTTCAAATTGTTCAATAGGTCACAATACAATAATCGAAAAAAATGTATCTATTGGTAATAATTGTTCTATAGGATCTAATTCAATAATAAGAAATACTTTAATAGAAAATAACGTTAAAATTTTAGATAATTGCACAATTGGAAAGCAAGGTTTTGGTTTTTTTCCAATTAGTAATAAAAATCTAAGATATCCTCATATAGGTATAGTTCAAATTAAGGATAACTGTGAAATAGGTTGTGGCGTGACAATAGATAGGGGCTCAATGTCAAATACGGTAATTGGTAAGAATACTTTTTTAGATAATCAAATTCATATCGCGCATAATGTAAAAATTGGAGATAATGCAATTATTGCAGGACAGGTTGGAATTGCTGGAAGTTCTATATTAGGAAAAAATGTGAAAATTGGAGGTCAAGCTGGAATATCTGGTCATTTAAAAATTGGAAATAACGTTGAAATTGCTGGTGGAAGTGGTGTTATTAAAGACATATCAGATAATTCTAAAGTTATGGGATATCCAGCTAAAAACATTAGAAAGTTCTTAAAGGAAAACAAATGATACATAGAACAGCCCAAATAGACCCGAAAGCCAAATTACATAGTAGTGTAAAAGTTGGACCGTACTCAGTAATAGGAGCAAATGTTGAAATAAATGAAAAGTCAGAGATTCAATCACACGTAAGTATTATCGGTAACACAAAAATAGGAAAAAATAATAAAATTTATCCGTTTGCGTCTATTGGAAATGATCCTCAGGATTTAAAATTCAAAGGTGAGCAAACAAAGCTTGAAATAGGCAATAATAACAAAATAAGAGAGTATGTAACGATTAACCCGGGAACAACCGGTGGTGGGGGAATAACAAAAGTAGGTAACAACTGTTTATTTATGGTATCCGCCCACATTGCACATGATTGTTTTGTTGGTGATAATGTCATATTAGCTAATAATGTTCCTTTAGGTGGCCATGCTCACATAGATAATAATGTAATTATTGGTGGAAATTCAGCTGTTCAACAGTTTACCAGAGTGGGTAGGTCAGCAATGATTGGAGGAATGTGTGGAGTTGTGAGAGATATAATTCCTTATGCAATGGTACACGGTAACAGAAGTAAACTACAAGGGCTTAATTTAATTGGATTGAGAAGAAAAAATATTCCAAATAAGGACATAAAGATCTTAATTGATGCGTATAATGAAATATTTAAAAATGAAAATTTAACTGAAAATTTAAAAAATTTAAGCAAAGAAATAAGAAAACATGAATTGGTAAGCAATGTAGTTAGTTTTATAGAGAAGGATAAAAAAAGACCAATATGTACTCCATTTTCAAAATAAGATGATAGGATTATTTCTAGGTGATACAGATTTTTCTCAGATTGTACTAAACAAAATTAAAAAATTAAAAAAAAAATATTTTATTATTGATTTTTCAAAAAATTCAAAATTTAAAAAAAAATGTTTACTCCTATCGTATAAGTATTGGAAAATTTGGTAAAATTCTTGCCTTAATAAAAGAAAAAAAATCAAAAAAGGTTTTATTTGCTGGTAAAATAGCAAAACCTAAATTTTCTTCACTAAAATTAGATTTCAAAGGTCTTTATTATATGCCTAGCATCATTCAAGCTGCTAAAAAAGGGGATGCAGCTATAATTAAAACAATAATAAAAATATTAAACACAGAGGGTATTAAAGTTATTAGTTCAATTAGTTTTAATCCAGAATTAGCCCTAAAAGCAGGAAATTATTCAAAACTAAAACCTAATAGAGAAGATTTAGTATCAATTAAAAAAGGAATTAAACATTTCAACAAATTGAATGAGTTGGATCATGTGCAAGCTTTGGTTGTAAACAATGGAAAAATTATTGCTAAAGAAGGGCTAGGAGGCACAAGAAAAATGCTAACTAAATTAAAGAATAAAACGCACGGTGTATTAATTAAATTTCCTAAAAAAAAACAAGATTTAAGAATGGATTTACCAACTATTGGTCTTCAAACTCTTAAGGATTGTAAAAAATATGGCTTAAAAGGAATAGTGCTGAAATCTAAAAGAAATATAATTTTGGATAAAGTTAAATGTATGAAATTTGCAAATAAAAATAGGATATTTATCAAAATTGTATGAAAAAAATATTTATATTAACTGGAGAACCTTCAGGCGATAAATTAGCTTCTACAGTAATATCAAAACTTCAATTTACAAATTCAGAAATTGAATATTTATCAGTTGGTGGATCTAATTTAAAAAAATTAGGTATTAGTTCAATTTACGACTTAAAAGAAATAACATATCTTGGATTTACGAGTGTTATTTTCAATATTTTTAAAATTAGAAAGAGAATCAATCAAACTGTTGAGGAGATTATAAAATTTAAACCTGACATTTTATTTAGTGTAGATAGCCCTGATTTTACTTTAAGAGTAGCTGAAAAAGTAAAGAAGATTAACAGTAATATAAAAACGATTCACTATGTTGCTCCTCAAATATGGATTTGGAGAAAAAATAGGGTTAAAAAAATAAAAAAATTTGTTGATCATATTCTTTTACTATTTGATTTTGAAAAAAAATATTTTGATGAAGAAAAAATTAAAAATACTTTCGTTGGACATCCTTTAATTGAAACAAATGTTAATTCAAAAACAATTATTGATAATTTATTACCTAAAGATAAAAAAATTATATCTTTATTTGCTGGAAGTAGA
>CACEOF010000030.1 GCA_902561095.1 uncultured Pelagibacteraceae bacterium
ATCTAAATATCCATCTACGAATATTCAAATGGATATTTTTAAAAAACATATTGATATTATTAAAAAGTCAAATTTTAAATTTCATAATCCTAAAAAATTTAACGAACAATTTAATTCCATAAAATTAAAAAAAGAAATTTTAATTACGATTGATGATGCATTTGAGTCATTTTATTTTGAAGCATGGCCATATTTAAGAAAAAATAAAATTCCTTTCATCTTGTTTGTCTCAACAGAGCCAGTAGGCAAAAATGGGTATATGACATGGGATCAAATAAGGGAGGTTGAAAAAGAAACTTTTTCTTTAATTGGACATCACTCACATAGTCATGATTACCTTATTGATGTAACCAATGATAAATTTATAACAGATATTGAAAAAGCAAATAAAATTTTTTTTAAAGAACTAGGCTATATTCCAAATTTGTTTTCTTATCCATTTGGTGAATATTCAAAATTTATGAGAGACTATATTTCTAAAAACTTTGAATTTGCTTTTGGTCAGCACTCTGGAGTGATTGATGTAAATAAGGATAAATTTGAATTACCAAGATTTCCAATTAATGAAAAATATGGTGAAATAAATAGGTTTAGTTCAATCATAAACTATTTTCCATTAGAATATAAAAAATTATTGCCTTTAGAAAAACAATTAACAAAATCTACGAATCCTCCTTTATTTATAGTTGAATTTTTTGAAGAACAAAAAAATTTAGATAATATTAATTGTTATTCAAATGAAGCTAATAAGTGGGAAAAATCTAAAACTATTTTTTCAGGTACCACATTATCAATCAAATTTAGAGCACCATTTAAGCCAAGAAGGGGAAGGGTAAATTGCTCTCTAAATGATAATGGCAAGTGGAGATGGTTTGGAATTCAATTTCCAATTAACACAAATTAAATGAGACTTTCTAAATCCTTGCTAGATGGTAGCAGTCTAGCCTCATCAAAATCTTTTAAATTATTTTGCGCAATTATTTTTTGAAGTACTTCTATATATTCATTTCCTGTTTCAGCGTACTTATCAAGATGGTTTGCTAAAACTGTACTATCTAAGGGTTTATTTCTACTTCTAAGTTCAGTTCTTACTTTTCTTAAATTTCTATAAGATGTGTGAGTATTTAGATTTCGTAAATAAGCCCTCACAGAAAGTTGTAAGCTGTGAAATTTCATCACTTTGTGATCCTCACCTAATTCAGCATTTTTAGGTTTTAATCCCTCACCAGACCATGTCCATTGTCCAAATAAAGCATTACCTTTTAATGCAAATCTAGATGTTCCCCATCCTGTTTCTTTAGCTGCCTGGGCTATTGCTAGTGAAACAGGGATTTCATCCATTCTAATTTTAAGTGTTGTAAGGTCATTTTGCCTTACGCCATATTGTTTATATTTTTTTTCTAACCACTTCTTTTCTATAGTTGTATTACTATTTTTACTTAAAATCGTAAAAAGTCTTTTTCTATCAATTCTAATCTTGTTATTTTCTTTTACGATTAAAGGTAAGACAATTTTAATAAACATTTCTTTTCTTTTTTTTGTGTTACCTATATTTTTAATTTCATTAGGGAGTAATCCAATATCAATAGGTTTGACTAATTTTGTATCCCTTACTTCATCCAAATCATATTTTACCTCTCTAAATAAAGCATTAATCTCTGAGGTGGTATATCTCACAAGATTTATTTCAGAATTATTTTCTTCTAAAATATCATAAAGAAGATCTATTTCATTACTTTGTATACCTGCATCATCCTCTGCAAATGTGTTATCTTTAGTTAAAGTCCTGTTTAATATATTTTTTGAGTTATTAGTAAACTCTTTGTTATTAAAATTTTTGTCTGCGAAATTTATGAAAATTGGTGCTGTATAAAAAAAAGCTGTCACAGCAAAAACACTCAAAGAAAATCTAATAAATGTATTTGAGATTTTGTTTTTTACTCTTTTGTGTCTTATTCTTGTTTTTGAATTCATAATTTAAATAGCAATAACTTCTTTAACCTCAGGAATATAGTGACATAATAGATTTTTAACTCCCTGTTTTAAGGTCATGGTAGAACTGGGGCATCCAGAACAACTACCCTGTAATTGTACTTTAACAACACCATCTCTATATTCTTTGAACTTAATGTCTCCACCATCTTTAGCAACAGCTGGCCTTATTTTTTGATCTAAAATTTTTACTATTTTTATCTCTATTTCATCTAGAGTAGACTCCTCTTTTTTTTCTTTTATATTTTCATCAATAACAAACTCTTTTCCATCAGAATAAAAGTCATTAATAAAAGAGGTCACAATATGTTTTATTTCATCCCATTTAATTTGGTCATTTTTGTTTACTGATATGAAATCTTGCCCTAAAAAAACACCCTCAACTCCATTAACAGATAAAATGTTTCTAACTAATTCGTTATTAATTTGGTCTTTACTAGTTATTTCATATGGACCACTGTTAGAAACATTCTTCCCAGGAAGGAATTTCAATGAATTTGGATTCGGTGTTACTTCAGTTTGTATAAACATAAATTATATATAGTTTATATTTTAGAAATTAAAACTTGATATTAATTTTTTATTAAAAACCTACAATTTCTTTTATATTTTTGATCTTTTTTGATGAAATTTTGTTAGCCTTTTCAACTCCATCTAGAAGAAGAGAATCGAGATATTGTTGGTCTTTAAGTAATTTTTTAATCTCATCAGATATTGGCATAATTTTATTAACTAATAATTCAGATAGCTCTTCTTTAAAGTCTGAAAAATTATTACCAGCAAATTTTTCAATAGAAGTTTCTAAAGTTAAATTACTCAAGCTAGCAAAAATTCCTAAAAGATTTTGTGCCTCTAGCCTACCCTCAAGCTCTTTTAAATCTTTTGGCATTGGTAAGGGATCCGTTTTAGCTTTTTTAATTTTGTTTATAATTTGATCCTTATCATCAGTTAAGTTTATTCTACTTAAATCAGATAACTCAGATTTACTCATTTTTTTTGATCCATCCTTCAAACTCATTATTCTAGAAAATTCTTTTTGAATTAAAGGTTCAGGAACTTTCAAAAACTCCTCTACACCAAAATCATTATTAAATTTTTGAGCTATATCTCTGCACAACTCAAGATGTTGCTTTTGATCATCCCCTACAGGAACATGGGTAGCATCATATAACAAAATATCAGATGCCATAAGAACAGGATAAGAATACAATCCAATACTGGCTTTTTCCTTATCCTTTCCAGCTTTTTCTTTAAATTGAGTCATTCTATTTAACCACCCCATACGTGCTACACAACTTAAAATCCAGGCACCTTCAGAATGAGCTGCTACACCTGACTGATTAAATATTATACTTTTTTTTGGATCTATACCGCTTGCAATAAATGTTGCTACCGTTTCTCTAATATTTTTTTTTAATTCTTTAGGATCTTGTTTGACTGTAATAGCATGTAAATCCACAACACAAAAAATACATTGATTTGCGTCATCATTATTAAGCTCAACAAAATTCTTTATCGCACCTAGATAATTACCAAGATGAAGATTTCCTGTAGGCTGAACACCTGAAAATATTTTTTTACCCATGAATTTAATAC
>CACEOF010000031.1 GCA_902561095.1 uncultured Pelagibacteraceae bacterium
GTTTCAATGGTATTTGGATTTATTTCGAATGCTAATGCTGCAAAAACACTTAAATGTCAGACAGTTCTTAACACTAAAGCTGATGAAGTTAAGATGTTAAAGGATTTTACTGACACTGTTACAACCTTAACGGCTGGATCGCTAAAGTTTGAAATTTTACCTGCAGGAGCTGTTGTTGGTGTAAAAGAAACCTTAGATGCAGTTGATAAAGGTCTAATCGATTGTGGTTTCGCGTGGACTCACTATTGGTCGGGTGATCACCCTGCAGCTATGTTATTTGGTTCGCCAGTAGCTGGTGGTGGTGTAGGTATTGATAATATCGCATTCTTATCTTGGTTTCAATATGGTGGTGGTAAAGAATTATACGACCAACTTTGGAAAGAAATGGGAAGAGATATTAAAGGATTTATGATTCAACCAGTTGGACCAGAAGCTTTAGGTTGGTTTCCAAAACCAATTAAAGACATGGCTGACTTTAGAAAATATAAATTCAGAACTCCTCCAGGAATTCCAGGACAAACTTATAAAGATATAGGTATCGCATCTGTAGCTATGGGTGGTGGAGATATTCTACCAGCTTTAGAAGCAGGTACAATTGATGCTGCTGAATGGTGTTGTCCAAAACCAGACTTAACTTTTGGTTTCCAAAAAGTTCTAAAACATTATTACTTACAAGGTTTACACCAAGTAGTCGTAAATGCTGACTTTTATATTACTGGAAAAACTTATAATGCGATGTCTGATCATGAGAAGAAGTCTCTTGAAGTAGCTGCTAATGCGTCATTAGCTAAATCTTTAAGTTACAGAATTTATGAGAATGGTAAAGCTTTAAGAGAGTTAACTACTAAACACGGAGTAATCTTAGAAGATACACCTTCTGATTATTTCACAGAATACATGGCTGCTGCAAAAGCATCTTTGAATAAGAATGCTGCAGAGAACAAATTTTTCAATGAAGTTTATAATTCAATGAAAAACTTTGCTGATATTGCCGTTCCATTCTGGAGTGGTGCTCAAATGTCAAATGCGAAGCTAGGTATGGCTCACGCAGCAACATTAAAGTAATCAGTAATTAATCTTAAATTATATTATTAGAGCGGACTTAATTGTCCGCTCTAATTTTTTTTAATAGAATTTATATGGCAGACGAACCAACTAAATTGGATATATCTGATGAAATGATTGCCGAAAGGCGAGGTGGTTCAGGTAAAATGCCAGAAGATATGCCAACATGGATGGCTAATTCTATAATTAATATTGATAAATTTAGTAAATGGGTTGGTAATGTTGTTTGCTGGATTTTAATGCCTTTAATTTTTGCTATGACTTATGAAGTATTGGCAAGAAAATTATTTTTAGCTCCAACAATATGGGCTTACGATATAAGTCGTTTTTTGTATGGAGCATTATTCATGCTAGGTGCTGCATACGCGCTTTCTAAAGGTGTGCATATAAGAGCAGACTTTTTATATAGAAATTTCAAAACCAAAAACCAAGGTAAGATAGATTTTTGGCTATATCTTTTATTTTATTTTCCAGGACTATTAGTTTTCTTCTATATGACACTTGGATTTGTAGGAGAATCTATTCAAAGAGGTGAGAAAGGTATGGATACTACATGGATGCCTTACATGTGGCCTATCAAATCTTGTTTATTAATTGGAATCGTTTTTTTATTAATTCAAGGGATTTCAGAGTTATTTAAAAGTTATTGGGCTGCCACAAAAGGTGAATGGCCTGGAGATGAAAAATGATTGCTGAACTTATAGATCCAGCTATTTTAGGTTTCATTCTTGTAGGTGTGATGCTCTTTGCTATTTTCGTTGGTTTCCCTATTTCTTTTACATTAATTTTTTTAGGATTTGTTTTTGGTTATTTAGGATTTGGTAAGCTAGTATTTTACCTAATGACCCTCCAATTTTCGATGGTAATGACCGAACAAACACTTGCCGCCGTACCGCTCTTTGTCTTTATGGGGATAATGATGGAGCAAGCAGGTTTGATGGAGAGATTATTTTCTTCATTCCAAATGATGTTAGCAAAAGTAAAAGGATCTTTATATTATGCAGTATTATTTGTTTCTGTGATTTTTGCTGCAGCAACAGGAATCGTTGGTGCATCAGTAACTATTTTGGGAATCATGGCTGCTAAGTCAATGAATAGATCAGGATATGATGTAAAGTTAGCAGCAGGAACTATAACTGCTGGAGGTACTTTAGGGATATTAATACCTCCAAGCATTATGCTTGTTGTAATGGGACCCATCATGGAAATTCCAGTAATTGATTTATTTGCTGCTGCTATTATTCCAGGAATTCTTCTTGCAAGTTTATATGCTGGTTACACGACAATCAGGTGTATGATTAACCCAAAATTAGGTCCAGTTCTTCCAGATGAAATGCGAGCTACGAGCATGAAAGAAGTATGGGTTGAATTCTTCTTGGGTTTAGTTCCACCTGCAGCTTTAGTTTTTGCTGCTTTAGGAAGTATTTTATTTGGTTTCGCCACACCAACAGAAGCAGCAGGTTGTGGTGCAATGGGTGCTTTACTTCTTTCGATAGCTTATAGAAAGTTAACTCTTCCAAAATTACAAGAAGCTTTAGTTAAAACTTTAGAGATTACAGCATTAATAATGGTTTTAGTTGCTGCTTCAAACTTTTTTGGAGCAGTTTTCGCAAGATTAGGTACTCCAACACTATTAACAGAGTTTCTATTAGGTCTAGAAATGAACAAGTACTTAATCTTAGCCATGATAATGGTTATGATTTTTTTGTTAGGATGGCCACTGGAATGGGTGCCAATAGTTATGATTATAGTTCCAATCATTTTACCTTTGGTTGAGGCTTTAGGATTTAACTTAACTTGGTTTGCAATATTGGTTGCAGTTAATTTACAAACTGCATGGCTATCCCCACCTGTAGCTCTTTCAGCTTATTTTTTAAAAGGAGTAGTACCAGAGTGGGATTTAAAAGATATTTATTATGGCATGATGCAATTTATGGTTCTACAAGTCATTGGCTTAGTTTTAATTATTATTTTTCCTCAAATTGCCCTCTGGCTGCCAACTCTCTTATATGGACAGTAGAATTTATTAGTTTAAAATAAATACAGTGAATCAGCCAAAAGTTAAATATTCTCTTTCAAATTGGGATCTTGTTACTGTAAATCCAAATTACAAAACTTGGAATTGGAAAGATCTTTTTTGCTTTTGGGGAGTAAATATACAGAGCGTAATTGGTTTTTCTTTGATTGCATCTCTATATATAATTTATAACCTTAATACTTTCGTTGTATTTTTTGGGAGTATTTTAGGATCTTTTTTAATTTATATTTTTTGTAATTTAATAGGAAAACCTTCTCAAAAATTTGGATTACCTTTTGCAGTTCTTTTAAGATCATCTTTAGGTTTTAATGGTGCAAAGTTTTTTGGATTATTAAGAAGTTTAGTTGGAA
>CACEOF010000032.1 GCA_902561095.1 uncultured Pelagibacteraceae bacterium
GTAACAATGAACGCTGGAAAACCCCACTGGGAGCAAGACTAAGTAGAGATGACGTTGTTGCAAAACTAAAAGCCTTCCTTGGCTGGTCATCAGGGTTAGTTGCTTGAGCTTAAGAGTGATCTTAGGCCTAGACAAATGATAAGTTTAAATGACAGAACCCGGCTTATAGTTTATCTGGCAAATTTATTCACACATTATAAAATAAAAAAAATTGTTCTCATTTTGACTAATCTATGAGCACAAATATTCTTTCTTTATCTTTAGGTTGGTTAGCTGAACGTAGATTCAATTTGTTTTTCCATTTATTCGAAAAAAATCATTAAATTCATTAAACAATAGTCAAGATTCAGGGTTTGACAGCTATTGTAAATACCCATATATTCCCATATATTCCCAATTATGGAATTTAAATATTTTAAAAATTATGTTTTTAAGTACTTACGAGAACAAATTAGACAAAAAAGGAAGAGTTTCTGTGCCAGCTAGTTTCAGATCTCATCTTTCTAATTTAGGATATAACGGCGTTATTTGTTATCCTTCATTTAATAATTCATCTATAGAAGCATGTTCTCAAGATCGCATTGAAAAAATTTCTTTAGCAATAGACTCTTTGAATCCCTTTGAAGAAAAAAGAGATTTTTTTGCAACTTCAATTCTGGCAGAAAGCACTAATTTACAATTTGATAGCGAAGGAAGAGTCTCACTTTCATCAAAATTATTAAAACATGCAAAAATAAAAAATAGCATGTTATTTGTTGGTCAAGGTCAAACTTTTCAAATATGGGAACCAACAGCATTTGAAAAATTTAAGGTAAGTGCGAGAAAAAAAGCAAATTTAAATCGAGCAAACCTTAAATGGGAAAAACATTTAAATAACAAAGAGGGGAACTAAGATGACAATTAACTTTAAAGCGCCAGAGATTAAAGAGTTGCAGCCAAGACTATTAGTTTTAGGGGTTGGTGGAGCAGGTGGAAATGCAATTAACGAAATGATTGAAAATAACATGCAAGGAGTAGAGTTTATTGCAGTCAACACTGATGCTCAAGATTTGAAACTTAGCAAAGCAAAATCAAGAATTCAAATAGGATTAAATTTAACCAAAGGTTTAGGAGCAGGTGCAAAACTTGATATTGGACAAGCTGCTGCTGACGAGTCTTTAAATGAAATTGTAAACACACTCCAAGGTGCGAATATGGTTTTTATCGCAGCTGGTATGGGTGGTGGAACAGGTACTGGTGCTGCTCATGTCATTGCAAGAGCTGCGAAAGAATTAAATATTTTAACTGTAGGTGTTGTGACTCTTCCATTTTTATACGAAGGCCCCTCTAGAATGCGAAGAGCACAACATGGTTTAGAAGAATTACGAAAACACGTTGATACGATTATTGTTATTCCAAATCAAAACCTTTTTAAAATAGCTAACGAACAAACAACATTTGAAGAGTCTTTTAATCTTTCAAATAACGTTTTAATGCATGGTGTTCAAAGTGTTACAGACTTGATGGTAAGGCCTGGTATAATTAATTTAGATTTTGCTGATGTTGAAACTGTTATGGCTTCGATGGGTAAAGCCATGATGGGAACAGGAGAAGCTGAGGGTGAAGGTCGTGCAATGCAAGCTACAGAAATGGCAATTAATAATCCTTTAATAGATGATTATACATTGAAGGGAGCTAGAGGTTTATTAGTCAACATAACAGGTGGCAAAGATCTAAAACTTTTTGAAGTTGACGAAGTAGTGAATAAAATTAGATCTGAGGTAGATACTGAGGCAGAGGTGATAATTGGAGCAATAACAGACACAGAACTTGACGGTAAAATTAGGGTTTCAATTGTTGCAACTTCACTTGATGGTCAACAACCAGAGTCAAAATCAGTTGTAAATATGGTTCATAGAATTCATAATCGAAACCCTGGTTATTCAGATTTTTCTAATATCGGATCATCTGCATCGTTTAATTTTTCAAACACAACATCCTCAAGTCCAATTACTCACGGTGCTAACGCTTTGAAGCTGGAAAATGAAATAGTTCAGGAGCAACAAAGTGATGCAGATCATACAAATGTTACAAATGAAGAGGTTTTACAAAGCTCAAATATTGAGACAGAAAGTGTCATCGAAGACGCATCGGTAAATGAGATGGAGAAATCTTTTACGCAAGAAGCTATTGAGACGCAAGATGAGACTTATATGTCAGAAAATGTTGAGCAAAATGCTTTAAACGACCTAAAAGAATTTGGAGTAGAATCAGACTCTCCTGATTTATTTAGCTCTGAGACAGAAAATTCAAGTCCAGAAGATTTATTGTCCTCTGAAAGAGAAGAAGAGGATGATCTTGAAATACCAGCATTCTTGAGAAGACAAAAGAATTAATGGTCTTCAAAGAAATAAATGGACGCCGCCATAACATCGAAAATGCAAAAGCATTATCCGGTGTTGCTAAAAGAAATTATTAGCATTATTTCCCCTCAATATGGCGGCACATTTATTGACTGCACTTTTGGTCAAGGTGGGTATACAAAAAAGATATTAGAATTTGATAAAACTAAAGTAATTGCATTAGACAGAGACCTTGAAAGTGAAAAGGTTGCTGTGAAGCTTCAAGAAAAATTTGAAGATAGGTTTAAGTTTAAAAATATAAAATTTAGCCACTTAAATAATCTAAAACTAAAAAATGAAAATGTTAGAGGTGTTATATTTGATTTAGGATATTCTTATACTCAAATAAAAGACCCAAGTAAGGGTTTATCTTTTGACTCAGTAGGAAAACTAAATATGCAGCTAGGTTTGAATTCTTTTTCTGCTGAAGATGTAATTAACAAATTAGACCAAAAAGAATTAGAAAAAATCTTTAAGTATTTTGGTGATGAGAAGGAAGGTAAATATATAGCTCAAAATATTATTAAAGAGAGAATTAAAAAAATTATAGATACACAAGATTTAGTAAAAATTATTGATAATACAAAAAGAAGAAAAAATTTTAGAATTCACAATTCAACTAAATCATTTCAAGCTTTAAGAATATTTGTTAACAATGAGATTAGTGAATTGATCTATGGGTTGATTAATGCTGCAAAAATTCTTAAAAAAAATGGTGTTTTAGCGGTAGTAACATTTCATTC
>CACEOF010000033.1 GCA_902561095.1 uncultured Pelagibacteraceae bacterium
ATATACGTAAACCGTGGTCCAGGCAGCTTTGCAGGTATAAGAAATTCTTTATCACTAGTTAAAGCATTTTATGTTTCAAAAAAAATTGACTATTATTGCTATAGTTTTAACGATTTTAATGATCAAAAAGACATAAAATATGAGGATATTCCTAATTTGTGTGACAAATTAAAAATTAAAAAAAATTTGATTAAACCTATTTAATTAAGTTAGAATTGCACCATGTCAGAAACAATCGAGCAAAAATGTTTGTCTAAAGGGGTTAAATTAACTGATCAAAGAAAAATAATTGCCCAAGTTATGTCCGAGTCTTCTGATCACCCAGATGTTGATGAATTATATAACAGAGTTTCTAAAATTGATTCAAAAATTAGCATTGCTACAGTTTACAGAACGGTAAAATTATTTGAAGAATCTGGAATTTTAACAAAGCATGAGTTTAAGGGTGGAAAAGCTAGATATGAAGAACTGAATGAAGGACATCACGATCATTTAATTGATGTGAAATCTGGCGAGATAATAGAGTTTGTTGATGAAGAAATTGAGAAACTTCAAAAAAAAGTTGCAGAAAAATATGGATACACTTTAGTAGATCATAAATTAGAGCTTTATGGGGTTAAAAAAAAATCCTAACAAAATGTCACAAAAGATATTTATTAAAACATTTGGTTGTCAAATGAATGAGTATGATTCAAATAGAATATATGACTCAGTTAAAAAAATAGGTTTCGAAAAAACAGATAATTATGAGGATGCAAACTGTTATCTTTTAAA
Organism: uncultured Pelagibacteraceae bacterium; assembly: GCA_902561095.1. GTDB lineage: Bacteria > Pseudomonadota > Alphaproteobacteria > Pelagibacterales > Pelagibacteraceae > Pelagibacter. The sequence goes on from CACEOF010000033.1 coordinate 775, forward strand.
TACCTGCCACATAAGAGATAAGGCTAAAGAAAAAGTTTATCATGAGATTGGTAGAGTCAAAAAAATTTTTCGATCAAAACAAAAACCGTTAGTAATTATCGCAGGCTGTGTTGCCCAAGCTGAAAATCAGGAAATGTTAAGACGTGAGCCCTATATTGATTTAGTTATTGGTCCTCAATCTTATCACAAAATTAATAATACCATATTGAGTCACATTAAAAAAAAGAAAAAAATGGAAGAAACGGAATTCGATGCTATTTCTAAATTTAAATATTTCAATAAAGTAAAAAATGATGCTAAGAAAGTATCTTCATTCTTAACTATTCAAGAAGGTTGTGATAAATTTTGTCATTTCTGTGTAGTGCCCTATACAAGAGGACCTGAGTACTCAAGACCTTTTCAACAAATAATAGATGAGGCCAAATACTTATCTGAAAATGGGACTAAAGAGATCGTGCTCCTTGGTCAAAATGTTAATGCATATAATGACGGTAAAAATAGATTATCCAATTTAATTATGGAAATAGAAAAAATACAAGATATTAAAAGAATTAGATATACCACCTCTCATCCAAAAGATATGACTGAAGATTTAATAGATCTTTATAAAAATTCTCAAAAATTAATGCCACTTGTTCATCTTCCGGTACAAAGTGGATCTGATAAAATTTTAGAATTAATGAATAGAAAGCATACTATTAAAGACTATTTGCACATTTTTGAAAAATTAAGACACATTAATAGTAAAATAGAATTTTCAAGTGATTTTATCATTGGTTATCCAGGAGAAAAAGAGGAAGATTTTGAAAGTACTTTAAATTTAATTGAAAAAATTAATTTTATTAATTCATATTCTTTTATTTTTAGCGCAAGACCAGGAACAGTTGCTTTTGATTTAGAGCTCACTGAAAAAAAAATTTCAACACAAAGATTAGAAACGATACAAAATAAATTGTATGAAAATCAAATAAATAGGAACAAACTATTTAAAAACCAAACAATTAATGTTTTGGTTGAAAATCTAACTGATGACAAAACCCAAACTTTTGGTAGATCAGAGTACATGACATCAGTAGTATTCAATGGTAACAAAGAACATATTGGAAAAATTGTACCAGTAAAAATTAATAAAATTAATAGAACCACTTTATTTGGTGAAATTGTTGAGGATTTGGATAAAAAGGTAGCATAATAATTGAGTAGTTTAACAAATAAAAACATTGATCCATCTTTAAAGTTTGTTTACTCAGACAACAATTCTTTAAGTGTTATATTTCATGATAATAATTTGTTGATGGGTGTTGTGGGTGAATTTAATAAAAATTTACAAGAGCTAGAGAAATTAACTAACTGCAGTTTGTACTCCAGAGGAAATTCAATATTAATTAAATCAAATCCAGAAAAAAATGAATTATTAAAAAATGCTATTCAGTTCTTGGCTAACCAGTTTATTAACAATGGAAGTATTGAAAGCAAAGATATAGTTTCTTCAGTGGATAAATTTATGATTAATGAAAAAGTTAAAAATAACAACGTTACTGATATAATTAAAACCCCAAAAAAATCTATAATTCCAAGATCTGAAAAACAAAAGGATTATGTAAGAGCACTAAGACAAAGTGATATAGTAATTTCAGCTGGTCCTGCAGGGACAGGAAAAACCTTTTTAGCAGTTGCTGTGGGATTAACAATGTTGTTAGAAAAAAAAATTGACAGAATTATTTTATCAAGACCAGCAGTTGAAGCAGGTGAGCGTTTAGGATTTTTACCTGGAGATATGAAAGAGAAAGTAGATCCATACCTAAGGCCCCTATACGATTCTCTTTACGATCTTTTTGATTTTGAAAAAATTCAAAGAATGATTGAAATTGGTGATATAGAAATTGCTCCGTTGGCTTTTATGAGAGGACGAACATTAAAAAATTCATTTGCGATTTTGGATGAAGCCCAGAATGCTACCGATACTCAAATCAAAATGTTTTTAACACGTATTGGAGAAAATTCTAAAATTGTAGTTAATGGTGATCCTACTCAAATAGATTTGCCAAACAAAAGTATATCAGGATTAGTGCGTTCAAAACAATTATTAGGACACTTAAATGAGATATCAGTTGTTGATTTTGATCATTCCGATGTTGTAAGGCATCCACTGGTTTCTAAAATTGTAAAAGCTTACTCAAAGAATGATTAATATAAATGTCTTCTCAGAGGAGAAGGCTTGGTCAAAAAAACTTACAAATAAAGATCTTTTTTTCCAAAAAATCTGTAATG
>CACEOF010000034.1 GCA_902561095.1 uncultured Pelagibacteraceae bacterium
TTATAAATTAAGCTTTATTAATTTTATGATATTTAAGTTATTGGTGAATGTTAAATATGCAAATATTATTAATATTATAAACAACCGAGAAATAATTCCCGAACTTCTTCAAAATGAGTGTAACGCTGAAGAAATTTATAAAACTGTAATGTATTTTTTGCAGAATCCTGACCTGATTAAAAAGCAACTAATTGAATGTAATAAAACTTTAGAGGGTATTAGATCAAAGACCTCATCATCGGATGAATCCTCAAAAGTTCTATCTAGTTATCTTGTTTCCTAATCTTTGATCTACTTCTTTTTTTCCTAAAGAAATTAAAATATCATAGAGACCTGGGCCAAATTTGGATCCTGTTAAAATTACTCTAAGGGGCTGTCCTACCCCTTTAAAATTAGTTTCATGCTTTTTAATTAAATTATTTACTATAGGCTCCAATTTTTCTCTATTTAAATTATCTAAGGATGAAATCTCAATTTTAAATTCTTGAATTATTCTTTCTGCTTTATCATCAATTAACTTTAGATCATCTGGATTAAAATTAATCTTATCTAGTATTATGTATTTTGCGTTATTGAATATGTCTTCTAAAGTTTTTGCTTTATTTTTTAAAAAAAATAATGAATTTTTTATTTTTTCTTTTTTTTCAGGTTTAATTTTCTCTTTGTAAATCTCACAATATTCTACTAATCTTTTAAAAAGCTCTTGTTCATCAATAGTTTTAATATAGTGCTCATTCATTGATAAAATACGGCTCAGATCAAGTTTTGAAGGTGATTTTCCAATTCCCTCTAGATTAAAATATTTAATACTTTCATCTAAGTTAAATATTTCTTTGTCTTGGTAGGACCAGCCAAGTCTTAATAAGTAGTTTCTTAAAGCATTTGGCATAATTCCGATTTTTGAATAGTCATCCAATGTAGAGGCATTATCTCTTTTAGAAAGCTTTTTGCCCTCGATTGTATGGATTAAAGGTATATGTGCAAAATTTGGCACTTCCCAACCCATAGCCAGATAAATCTGAATTTGTTTAAAAGTATTTATTTTATGATCGTCACCTCTAATAATGTGAGTCATACCCATTTGATGATCATCTACAGTTGCTGAAAGGTTATATGTGGGTGTTCCATCATTTCTTAATATAATAAAATCCTCTATGGTATTATTTTCAATTTCAACATCACCTTGTACCAAGTCTTTTAATATGGAGCTTCCTTCAATTTTACTTTTAAATCTAATTACTGGCTCAATATCTTTTGGAGCGTCTTTTTCATCTGCATCTCTCCATTTTCTATTATAGATATAAGGTATTTTTTTTTGTTGAGCTCTTTTTTTTTGCTCTTCTATTTCTTCACTAGAGCAATAACACTTGTATGCATTTCCATTTTTTAATAGTTCATTTGCAACTTTAATATGATCTTTAATTTTAGTTGATTGAATATATTCATCTCCATCATGTTCTATTCCTATCCATTTTAAAGAATTTATAATTTGAATTTTGTGCTCTTCTTTAGATCTTTCTTTATCAGTATCTTCAATTCTTAGGTGAAATGTGCCTTTCTGATTTTTTGAGTATAGCCAATTAAATAAAGCTGTTCTCACACCTCCAATATGAAGAGCTCCAGTAGGTGATGGAGCAAAACGGGTTGCTACTTTTGACATCAATGATGTTTAAACTATTTTTTTAGAAGTTTCTATATAAAGATACTAATACACCCTGAACTTTAACTCTATCAGGACCAAAAATTTTAGTTTCGTAGTTTCTATTTGCACTTTCTAAAGCGACAACCTTACCTTTTTTACGAATTCTTTTAAGCATTGCTTCATGTTCGTCAATCAAAGCAACCACAATTTTTCCATTGTCTGCAGTATCTGTTCTTCTTATAATTACTGTATCACCCTCATGAATACCAGCTTCTATCATTGAGTCACCTTGAACTTTAAGACCAAAGTAATCTCCATTTTTTTCTAGATTATTTGGCAAAGGTATTCTACTAACTTCATTTTGGATAGCCTCAACCGGTGTTCCAGCAGCAATTTTACCAAGCACTGGTACTTCTATTTCATCAGATGGTACTTGCTCTTCATCTAAACCACCTTTTATAACACTTGGTGAAAAATTATTGTAAATATCGTTTGCAGAGGCTGTTTCAGGAAGTTTTATTACCTCCAAGGCTCTGGCTTTATGAGCAAGTCTCTTTATAAAACCTCTTTCTTCTAAAGCACTGATCAATCTGTGTATTCCTGACTTAGATTTTAAATTCAGAGATTGTTTCATCTCTTCATAAGAAGGAGAAACTCCAGAGCTTCTCAACTTCTTGTTGATGAATAAAAGCAGGTTTTTTTGTTTTTTTGTAAGCATAAGAACAAATATCGTACAAATAATGTTCTATAAAAGTTCTTATAATTAAACAACATTAAAAAAACCAATAAAACTATGGTTTATTTGACTATAAAACTGAAAAAATAGAATTTTTATCCAAATTCTTCAAAAGTGATTCACCAATTAAAAAAGTATTAATAGATGTTTTGTTTTTTAAATTTAAAAGTTCTTCTTTAGTTTTAATTCCACTCTCTGAAATCAAAGGTCCATCATGATTAATTAATACTTTATAGATATCATAAGTTGTATTTATGTCTGTTTTAAGAGTTTTTAAATCTCTGTTGTTTATTCCAATTATAGCCTCTTTAAAATTTAATGCTTTTTTAGCCTCCTCAACAGTATGTACCTCCACAATCACTGACATTTCATAATTTAATGCCTCTTCGTACAAATCATTTGCTAGATTATCTGATATACCAGCCAAAATAATTAAAATTGCATCTGCTCCGTAACTTTTAGCTAATGGTATTTGAAATTTATCTACAAAGAAGTCTTTACATAAAATAGGTAAGTTAATTTTTTCTTTTATCTTACTAATATGAATTAGGTTTCCTAAAAAATAATCTTCCTCAGTAAGTACAGACAAGCAAGTTACATTATTACTATTATATATATTGGCAAT
>CACEOF010000035.1 GCA_902561095.1 uncultured Pelagibacteraceae bacterium
GCCGTAATTGAATTTTTAAATCAAGCCGCTTATGATAAAAAAGTTATTGCAATAAAACAAACCCTTTATAGAACAACTTTAGACTCACCCATAGTTAAAGCGCTTATCTCAGCTGCAGAAAATGGAAAAACGGTCACAGCTCTTATTGAAATTAAAGCGAGATTTGATGAAGAGGCCAATATTCAATTAGCTAGAAGTTTAGAAAAAGCTGGGGTTCAAATTGTTTACGGTTTTGCAAAGTATAAGACACACGCCAAGTCCTCTCTAGTACTTAGAAGAGAACAAGGTAAGATACAAACCTATTTTCATTTAGGGACCGGAAATTATCACCCAGTAAATGCAAAAATTTACACTGATTTATCTTTATTTAGTTCTGATAGAAAAATTGCTGCTGATGTGGAAAAATTTTTTAATTATGTTACAGGTTATGCGAAACCTAGAAATCTTAATAAAATTTCAATTTCACCAGTTAATCTAAGAAGCACTCTAAATGAATGTGTGGATATAGAAATTTCAAACGCTAAAAATGGAAAAAATGGTGAAATATGGGCAAAAATGAACTCTCTAGTTGATCCACTTATCATTGATAAATTTTATGAGGCGTCAAATGCAGGAGTTAAAATTTTTCTTTTTGTAAGAGGTGTATGCTGTTTGAGACCAGGGATAAAAGATAAATCTGAGAATATAGTTGTTAAAAGCATGATAGGAAGATTTCTTGAACACTCAAGAATATATTGTTTTGCAAATGGAGAATTGATGCCTAACAGAAATGCAAAAGTTTTTATTTCATCAGCTGATTTAATGCCTAGAAATTTGAATAGAAGAGTTGAACTTCTAGTACCAATTGAAAATTCAACAGTTCATGAACAAATATTAGATCAAATAATGTTAGCTAATTATTTAGACAACAAGCAAAGTTGGGAATTAGATCCAAATGGAAATTATAAAAAAATTAAATATAGTAAAGATGATTCTTTTTCAGCCCATGAATATTTTATGAATAATCCAAGTTTATCAGGTAGAGGTAAAGCAAAATTAAAAATTCGTCCAAAAAAACTTAATTTGAGATTAATTAAAAATGACACTTAAAGTTCTTAAAACAAATCCAAATTTAAAGTTGAAGCAAGCAAGGCTTGCAATAATTGATATAGGTTCAAATTCGATTAGAATGCTTATTTATGATGATTTTACCTCGTCTAGAGTCCCTTTTTTTAACGAAAAAGCTGTATGTGAACTAGGAAAAAATTTAGATAAATCTAGAAAATTACATCATTCTGGAAAAATATATGCACTCAAAGTACTTAAGAGATTTTCAGAAATTTTAAATGTATCAAAAATTACCAATTTAAAAATCATAGCAACTGCAGTTCTTAGGGAAGCTTCTGATGCCAGACTTTTCATTGAGGATGTTGAGAAATTATTTCAAAAAAAAATTGAAATTCTGAGTGGTGATCAAGAAGCAGAATTTGCAGCTGAGGGAGTAAAAATAGGATTTGAAAATGTTGATGGTCTTGTTGCTGATTTAGGTGGAGGTAGTTTAGAATTGGCTAGAGTTGAAAACAATTTAATTACTAATAAAACCTCACTACCCCTTGGTGTTTTAAGATTAATTAATAATCCAATTGTTAAAAAAAGAAATCTATCAAAATACATAAAAAAATTATTTGCTGAAGAAAAATGGTTATCTAAGAAAAAATTTAAAAACTTATATTTAGTTGGAGGCACGTGGAGAGCTTTATTTAAACTTCATTTATTCCAGAATGACCACCCTGTTCATATAATTCATCAATATTCAATTGATAATGAAAGATTAAAAAAATTTTTAGATAAAATTTCATCATTCAATAAGTCAAAATTAAAAACAGTTGAATATATTTCTAAATCTAGAACTCAATATTTGCCATATAGCTCAATAATTTTAAATGAAATAATGAATTTCACTAATCCTAAAAAAATCCTATGTTCTATAAGTGGTTTAAGAGAAGGGGCATTAGTTAAAGAACATTTTAAAGATTTAGAAAGTCCAGATATGTTTAATAAATCTCTTGAGCATATTGCAAAAAAAAGAGGTGACTTAGGGTTAACATTTAAAAAATATTATCATTTTATAAAGCCTGTTTTTGACGGTAATGAGTATTATAACCAAAAACTATTAAATTTAGCATGTGTGTTGAGCCATATGGATTGGGGACTAGGTGCTTTTCAAAAAGCAGAATTAGTTTTTCAAGAAACACTTAACACACCTTTACTTAAATTATCACATAAAGAAAGAATACAAATAGCATTGTCCTGTTACTGGAGATATTGCAGTATTAAATATAATCCCAAGATGGAATACTTAACTTTTTTAAATAATAATGAAATTTTTTCAAGTAAACAAGTGGGGGCTGCTTTGAGATTTGCTAACTCACTAACTTCAATTTCAACTATTTTTCTAGAAGAATTTAAACTTTATAAAAGAGGAAACGCACTTTTTTTAAAAATACCATCCCAACACCAAGAAATTATATCAAAACAAGTAACAAAAAAATTCAAAGCACTTGCTAGAGAATTATTTTTAGAGCCTCGTGTGCTTTACT
>CACEOF010000036.1 GCA_902561095.1 uncultured Pelagibacteraceae bacterium
ATAGGAATGGAAAAGTGATACGAGTCAATGTTATTGCTATTTCCATTTTTTCAACATCTCCAACAAAACCCGGCGCAATAAGAGATACGAATAAAGGCATAAATAATTGAACAAACAATGTTATTAATAACAAACTTAAAAATAAAAGATTAAAGATATCATTTGCAAATTTATTGGATTTCTTTTTACCATTAGCCATTTCTGATGCATAGCTTGGAACGAAAGCAGCATTAAAAGTTCCTTCTGAAAATAATCTTCTAAATGTGTTTGGAATTCTAAATGCTACAAAAAAAGCATCTGCCAACAAACCTGTACCTAAAAATATTGCAATTAAAATATCTCTTAAATATCCAAGTAATCTGCTTATGATCGTATAAAAACCAAATGTGCCTGTTGACTTAAGTAAGTTCATAAATCATATTAGTCTTAAATTTACCCTAATTGTACACATATTATAACAAATGAAAAAAACAAAGATTGATCACTACACAGATAAAGAAGCTTTAGATTTTCATAAAGAGAAAAAACCTGGCAAGATTGAGATCATTTCTTCAAAAAATATGATTACTAAAAGGGATCTTGCGCTTGCATATTCTCCAGGGGTTGCGGCCCCAGTAAAAGAGATCAGTGACAATCCAGAAGCAGCTTATGATTATACAAGTAAAGGAAATTTAGTTGCAGTTATCAGTAATGGTTCAGCTATTTTGGGAATGGGGAATTTAGGAGCATTAGCATCTAAACCAGTAATGGAGGGGAAAGCAGTGTTATTTAAAAGATTTGCTGACATAGATTCTATAGATCTTGAAATAGATTCTAAAGACAGTGAGGAAATTATTAACTCTATTAAAAATTTTGCTCCAAGCTTTGGTGGAATTAATTTAGAGGATATAGCAGCTCCAGATTGCTTTATAATTGAACAAAAATTAAAAGAGATTTTGGATATTCCAGTTTTCCATGATGATCAGCATGGCACTGCAATAATTACAACAGCTGCATTAATTAACGCTCTAGATATAAGCGGTAAATCTATAAAAAAAATTAAAGTTGTTGTTAATGGTGCAGGAGCGTCTGCGCAGGCTTGTACAGAATTATTCAAAAACTCTGGAGTACCATCTGAAAATATTATTATGCTTGATAGAAAAGGTGTTATTTACAAAGGAAGAACAGAAGGTATAGACCAATGGAAATCAATCTATGCTGTTGAAACAAAACTTAGAACCCTTGAGGAAGCAATGAAAGGTGCAGATGTGTTTCTAGGATTATCAGCAAAAGGAGTTCTTAAAAAAGAAATGGTTAAGAGTATGGCTAAAAATCCAATTATATTTGCTTGTGCTAATCCAGATCCAGAAATTTTACCAGAGGAAATTAATGAAGTGAGAAGTGATGCAATTATAGCAACTGGGAGATCAGATTATCCTAATCAAGTAAATAATTTAATTGGATTTCCTTATATCTTCAGAGGTGCTTTGGATGTTAGGTCAAAAACAATTAATGAAGAAATGAAAGTTGCAGCGTCACAAGCAATTGCCAAACTTGCACGAGAAGATGTTCCAGATGAGGTGGTGGCTGCTATGGGTGGTGAGAGACCCCATTATGGCAAAGACTATATTATACCATCCACATTTGACCCAAGGTTAATAAGTGTGATCCCATCAGCTGTTGCAAAAGCTGCTATGAAAAGTGGTGTAGCAAGAAAAAATATTGAAGACTTTGAAATTTACAAAGATCAACTTAAACAACGATTAGACCCAACCGTTACTATAATGCAAGGTATAAATTCATTTATAAAAAATAATCAAAAAAGAATTGTGTTCGCAGATGGAGAAGATGAAAATACATTAAAGGCAGCAATTGCATTTAAAAATTCTAAGTTAGGAATTCCTATTTTGGTTGGCAAAGAAAGTAAAATTAAGGAACAAATCAAAAATATTGGATACAGTGAGAACTTTGATATCGAAATAATAAATTCAAAGGATGAAGAAAAAAGAAACAAATACGTCAAACATCTATTTAAAAAATTACAAAGAGAACAGGGTTTGCTCGAACGCGATTGTGACAGATTGGTAAGGAACGACAGGGTTATATGGGCTACAAGCATGGTTGCGTGTGGAGACGCAGACGGTGCTGTAACCGGGAATACAAGACGTTTTGGTGCCTCCTTGGAAAAGATTAAGCAAGTTGTAGATGTTCGAAAAGGTGAGATAATGTTTGGACTAAATATGGTGGTTCATAAAGGAAAAACTATATTTATAGGTGATACTAGTGTTCACGAATACCCAACATCAGAACAAATGGCACAAATTGCAATGTCAACTGCAAGAGTAGTTAGACTATTTGGATTTGACCCAAAAGTTGCATTTGTTTCGCATTCAACTTTCGGCCAGCCTTTAACAAGTCGAACAAAGCATATAAGAGATGCAGTTGAAATTTTAAGAGAAAATAAAGTAGATTTTGAA
>CACEOF010000037.1 GCA_902561095.1 uncultured Pelagibacteraceae bacterium
GGTGTTATAAAACTGAACCAGACGAAAGTATGAACAATATATCTATAAGATATCCTAGAGGTAAAACTTTGGGCGGAAGTTCATCAATAAATGGATTGTTATATATCAGGGGTCAAAATAGAGACTATGATGTATGGCGACAGTTAGGAAATACTGGTTGGGGGTGGGATGATGTATTACCTTATTTTATAAAAGCTGAAGATCAAGAGAGAGGTAAAAATGAATTTCATGGTGTTAATGGACCTCTAGCAGTTTCTGATCAAAGAATTCGTCTCCCTCTTTTAGATGAATTTCAAAATGCAGCTCAAGAATTTGGTATACCTAAAACTAAAGATTTTAACACTGGCGACAATCATGGATGTGGATATTTCCAAGTTACAGAGAGAGATGGTTTTAGATGTAGTACATCTGTTGGGTATTTAAATCCAATTAAAAATAGAAAAAATTTAGAAATTATTACTCACGCACATGTCAAAAAAATAATTTTTGAAAATAAAATAGCCAAAGGAGTTGAATTTTGGCAAGGAGATGAGGTAAAGAAAGTTGAAACTAGTAGAGAGATAATATTATCCTCTGGTGCAATTGGTTCACCACAAATATTACAAGTATCAGGAATTGGAAACACAGAAAAATTAAGAAACCTTGGGATAGAAATGGTGCATGATTTAAATGGAGTTGGTGAAAACTTACATGATCATCTTATGTTAAGACCTATTTACAAAATAAATGGTTTAAAATCTTTAAACAAAAAAATTAATAGTCTATTTGGAAATTTAATGATTGGATTAGAATATATTTTTAAGAGAACTGGACCTATGACTATGGGAGCTAGTCAACTTTGTATGTTCGCCAAAAGTGACCCTTCACTAGAATTACCAGATTTACAATGGCATGTTCAGCCTATGAGTATGGATACATTAGGTGCAACTAAAAATCATGACTTTCACGCTTTTACACCTACTGTATCTAATATAAAACCTACAAGCAGAGGACATGTGAGTATCGTTGATAAAGACTCAAGAACTTATGCTAAAATAAAACAAAACTACCTATCTACTGACAATGATAGGATGATTGCAGCTAAAGGTCTGAAATTAACCAGAAAAATAATAATGGAGTCTGAAACTTTTAAAAAGTATTCACCTGAAGAATATAGACCCGGAATAAATATTAATGATAATGAAGAATTAGTGAAAGAAGCTTCAAACTACGCTCAGACAATTTTTCATCCGGTTGGTACTTGTAAAATGGGGCAGGATGAAATGTCTGTAGTTGATGAAAAATTAAGGGTTAGAGGAGTAAGTAATTTAAGAGTAGTTGATGCATCCATAATGCCAAATATTACATCAGGAAATACGAACGCTCCTACAATAATGATTGCAGAAAAAGGTGCAGACATGATACTTAATCATTAATGTTTGCTGAATTATTTTCTCCAGAACAAATAGCAATTTTAACACAAATAATATTTATTGATTTAGTTTTAGCTGGAGATAACGCAATTATCATTGGAATGGTTGCATCCAAATTTCCACCAGAACAAAGAAAGAAAGTTATTTTCTGGGGAATCGGAGGTGCTGTTATTCTAAGAATAGTATTAACACTTCTTACAGCTTATCTATTACAGATCACAGGTTTAAGGCTCATTGGTGGACTATTACTGCTTTATATTGTTTACAAACTATATGTAGATGTAATCAAAGGATCTAAGAGCGATGAAGACATTAAAGTTGACAATTCTAGTTTTTTAAAAGCAATTTGGACAGTGCTCTTAGCAGATTTTACAATGAGTTTAGATAATGTTTTAGGTGTGGCTGGTGCAGCTGGAGACCATTATGGCCTTCTTGTATTTGGTTTAGTTTTATCAATTATATTGATGGCAACCGCAGCGACTTTAATTTCTGGATGGATAAAAAAATACAGATGGATAGCTTGGATAGGATTATTAGCTATATTAATGGTTGCAGTTGAGTTGATTTATGCAGATATTAAAATATTATTCTTGTAATGTATCTTCAAAAAATAAGTCTTAAAAATAAGTATGCTCTAGTAACTGGTGCTGGAAAAGGTCTGGGGAGAGCATGCTCTATTGCGTTAGCTGAAG
>CACEOF010000038.1 GCA_902561095.1 uncultured Pelagibacteraceae bacterium
GAAACGAGAGAATACCTGATGAAACTATCAAAATGTTTGGTAAAATCAATATAGATGATAATTTAAATTTAAGCGATATTGATAAGCTTCTTAAAAATATTTATCAGTCAAATTTTTTTATTGATGTCAAAGTAAGTTTTAAAAATAGTAAACTTTTAATTGATGTTAAAGAAAAGCCAATTATTGAAAATATTATATACAAGGGTATTAAGTCCAAGGAAGTCAAAGAAGAGGTAATCAAAACTCGAATATTAAAACCCAGGTCTTCTTACGACGATAGAACTTTAAAAAAAGACCGAAATTCAATTTTGACCACTTTAAAATCGTTAGGTTATTACTTTGCTGAAATAGAAAGTAAATTGGAAATACTTGATAATAATAAATTAAATGTAATTTATAATATCGATCGTGGTGAAAAATCAAAAATAAAAAAAATTTCCTTTGTTGGAAAAAAAATATATAAGGACAAAAAATTAAAAAATATCATCATTAGTGAAGAATATAAATTTTGGAAATTTATTTCTGGCAAAAAATTTCTAAATGAAGAATTAATAAATTTAGACAGAAGATTGCTAAAAAACTTTTATTTGAATAAAGGTTATCATGATGTTGAAATAAATTCGTCTTTTGCAAAGTTTTTAGATAATAATCACTTTGAATTAATTTATAATATTAATGCTAATGAAAAATTTTATTTTGATAATATTAAACTTGAGTTAATGAAGATAACTTTATAACATTAAAAAAATATTTTGATGACTTTAAAGGAAAACCATACTCAATTAGCAGAATAAAAAAAATAATTGAAAAAATTGAAAACATTGCCTTAAGTGAACAATTTGAATCTGTTAAGGTAAACACTATTGAAAATATTGTAGCAAATAAAATTAATTTAACATTTAAAATTGAGGAAACAGAAAGGTTTTTTGTTGAAAAAATTAATATATATGGAAATAATGTTACACAAGAAAATGTTATAAGAAATCAATTTGAATTAGATGAAGGTGATCCTTATAATGAAATTCTTTATAATAAAACTCTTAACAATATTAAAAGTTTAGGTTTTTTTAAAAAAACTAAAGGCGAAATTATTCAAGGATCTGACGATAATAGTAAAGTTATAAACTTTAGCGTAGAAGAAAAAGCTACAGGAGAAATTTCATTAGGTGCAGGGGCTGGTACTTCGGGAGCAACTTTAGGATTTGGCATTAAGGAAAATAATTTTTTAGGTAAAGGTGTAAACTTAGATGCCTTTGCTACACTAACAGAAGAGTCGATTAAGGGTAAATTTTCAGTAAATAACCCTAATTATAAAAATTCTGATAAGTCTATTTATACTAGTATAGAGGCTTTAGAAATAGATAGATCGTCTGTTTTTGGTTACAAAACAAATAAAACTGGTCTAACTTTTGGAACAAATTTTGAACTGTACGACGATTTAAATTTCGGTTTGGGTTTAACTAATTTTTATGAAAGTATTAAAACTGATTCAAGCGCATCAAAACGTCAAAAAACACAAGAAGGAAATTATTGGGATTCTTTTGTAAAGTTTGATTTTGATTTAGATAAAAGAAATCAAAAATTTCAAACCACAAGTGGTTTCAGAAGCGCTTATTCAGTAGATCTACCAATTGTAAGTGATACTGGTACACTAATAAATTCATATAACTATAATTACTATACTGAACTTTTTGAGGAAAATATTACAAACACATCGTTTTTAATAAGAACAGCAAATTCAATTAATGGAGAGAATATAAAGTTATCAGAAAGGTTGTATATTCCGAGCAGAAAACTGAGAGGTTTTGAAAGAGGAAAGATTGGACCAAAAGATGGAGAGGATTACATTGGTGGTAATTTTGTAACTGCAGCTAATTTATCTACAACATTACCTCAAATTTTAAATAATCTACAAGATGTAGATTTTGTAATGTTTTTAGATGCTGCAAATATGTGGGGAGTTGATTATGACTCTTCAATTGATGATAATGGTAAAATTAGAAGCTCTGTTGGTTTAGGTGTAGATTGGATGACACCAATTGGACCTTTAAATTTTACTTT